>JAYUKI010000698.1:0-1090 GCA_043764595.1 Myxococcales bacterium
CGAGGGGCGCTGCCCCTCGAGCTCCTGCGCGATGCGGGCCTGAGAGTCCTCGACTTCTCCGCTTCGCTACGAAGTCTGCGGGGGTCTCGACCTCGCAGACTCGGCCTCGACCCGGCCCGAAGACTTGGCGCCAGAGCGGACGTCTTCAGAACGAGAGGACGACGACCACGCTAACGGGACGAAAACTCGAGCAAGAGGCCGCCGTACAAGAACACCATCGCGACAACGGCGAGAAGCCAAGCCGCCGCGTTCGAGGGCTCGGGCCTGCGGGAACGGTGGAGGGAAAGCGCTGCATTCATTACTGAGACAAGATAACCGTCTCACCTTTCACTGTCAATGTATTGGAACAGCGTTTGGTGTCACGGTTCAGCGAAAACCTCGAATTCGGAAAAGAAACGCCCCCGAATGGCTGCCGCGCCACGCGAGGGCTTCGTCACACAG
Source organism: Myxococcales bacterium (assembly GCA_043764595.1). Lineage (GTDB taxonomy): Bacteria > Myxococcota_A > Polyangia > Polyangiales > Polyangiaceae > JAAFHV01. Next base: position 442 of record JAYUKI010000698.1, read on the forward strand.
CGAGCCTGGCGAGGCTCAGTTGAGCTCGGCGAGGCGCTTGTCGAAGTCTTCCTGGCCGATTTTTCCGTCTTTCAGGTCGGCAGAGAGCTGGTCGAGGGCGACCTTGTTGTCCGCCTTCTTCTTCTCGATGTCGTCCTTCTGCTCGGCGTACGCAGCCTTGCCCTCTTTTTCGGCCGACTTGAACATCGTCTTCAGCGCGGCAACGTCGCCCTTTGCGTCCTCGGCGAAGAACTTCTCCATCACCTTGCCGAGCGCGAAGGTCGCCGCGAACGACGTGGTCGCTCCGACGGCGCTTCCCCAGCCAGGGACGAGCTTTGCCAAGCTGTTCACCGCCATGCGGGCGCCCGTGCCGAGACCGAGGCCGTAGAGCATCGATTTGGCGGCGTTCTTGTCGACGGTGTGGCCCCAGTACTGGCCAATGTCGCGAATCATCTTGAGCTGAATACCAAGAACCGCGATCTCGCCCACGACCGGGAGCGGGAAGGCGCCGAGGATCGCGGTGAACGCCGAGTACTTGAGGATGTCGTTGCGGACCTCCTTCGCACGGGTCGCGGGATCGTCGATCTTCTTGATGTGGCTCGGCAAGACGGTGTCTTTGCCTTCGGCAAGAAGCTTCGTGAAAAAGGACTTTTGAGCCTCGGTCACTTCG
>JAYUKI010000699.1:0-3678 GCA_043764595.1 Myxococcales bacterium
GAATCGACGTCGACCGCAGAGATCTTGGTCGTGTCGTTGAGGAAGACCATTCCGCCCTCGACCTTGACGGCCACGTTCTGCATCGGAAGGAGGGTGGGCGCCGAGGTGAGCGTGACGACCTTGTCCGAGCGGTTTTTGCCCGCAATGACGTGGTATTTGAGGATGTCGGCGAGCTGGGCCTTGTTCTCGGGCAAGAGCAAGCTGGTGACGGTTCCGGCGGGGAGCGCGTCGAAGGCCGCGTCGGTCGGCGCGAGAATCGTGAAGGGACCTTTGCCTTGGAGAGTCGCGGTCAGGCCAGCCGCTTCCACGGCGGCAACGAGGGTCTTGAACGAGCCCGCCCCTTTGGCGGTCTCGATGACGTCTTTGGGCGGCGATGCGAGGACCGCGTCGAGAACGTGAATGACGCCGTTCTTCGCGATGATGTCGGTCTTGGTGACCTTGATGGTGTCGTTGAGGAAGACGTCGGAACCGACAATCTTGATCTTGAGATCCCCGCCCTGAACTGTCTCGGCGTACTTGAGCTTGACGACGTCCGCCGCCTTCACGTTGCCCGAGACCACGTGGTAGGTGAGAATCGCGGTCAGCGTGGCCTTGTTCTCGGGCTTGAGGAGCGTGTCGACGGTGCCCGCGGGGAGCTTCGCGAAGGCTTCGTCGGTCGGCGCAAACACGGTGAACGGACCGGGGCCCTTGAGCGTGTCGACGAGCCCCGCAGCGCCCAAGGCGGCCGCAAGAGTCTTGAAGTTTCCGGCGCCAACCGCCGTTTCGACGATGTCTCCGGCTTGAGGAGCCGGGGTCGTGGTCGTGCTCGTGCTCGTCGTTGTCGTGGTCGGCACGGGCGCAGAGCCATCAGGCTCGGTCTTGATAGGGTCCGTGCTCGAGCACGCGAAGAACGAGACACAGAGCGAAGTGGCAAAGAGCGACGTAAAGGCGAGAGATTTCATATTCGTCTCCATGAGAGCGAGAGGGAAGGAAGCCGAAGGAATGGGCCGACTTCGGCGCGGCCATCGGTTGGTCGATGAGCCTTCCGCCACGACCTCGAATCTGGATGCGGCTCCGACAAGATTTTTTTGCCCTCATAGTTCGGCGTATTTCGAGCGAAAAGCAGCAACCGAAGCGCACTCGCGGCATCTCGCGCGGATCGCGTTCGTCGATCGGCATGCGAACGGTAGTGCTATGTTGGAAGGCCGCCGTGAACCGCCGACGAACCCAAACGCCCAGCCACGAGGCCGACGGCGCTGCGCGGATCTCCGACATCAGTTCGCTGCTCGCGCCACATTCGCCGGAGGACTTCATCGAAGCCTTCGTTCGGAAAGAGCGATGGTTCGCAAAGGCGCCAAATCCAAGACGCGCCGAGAGCCTCTTGCCTCGGTGGATGCTCGACCGGCTCGTCGCTTCGGACGTGCTCCCTCCGGAGCGCCTCTTTGTCATGCGAAATGGCGTTTTGGTGGAGCCACGCCAAATGCGAACGGACGATGGGCGTCTACGCCACGAGGCGATCGAGAGTCTGACCACCGAGGGAGTCAGCTTCGTCATCAATGGCATCGACGACGAAGTCCCGGCCATCGCCCAATTGTGCGATTCGCTCGAACGAAGAATCGGTCATTCGACGTGGGTCAATGCCTATGCCACCTACGGAACCGGCGGCGCCCTTCCTCCCCACTACGACGACCACGACGTTCTGGTGGTTCAGGTGCATGGCACGAAACGCTGGTTCGGACACGGAATGCCGATTTCATTCCCAATCGAGCGAAGCCCGGACGGCGTAGACTTCGGTCCCCCCGTGTGGGAGGAGCTCGTCGCGCCCGGCGACGTGCTCTACGTGCCGCGCGGAGAGGTCCACCACACGGCCGTGGAAGGAGACCTATCGGTGCACCTCACGTTCGGCATCGAAGCACGTCGGGGAATCGACCTCGTGTCCAAGGTCGTCGAAACGGCCACTCTCGAACCGCTCTTCCGGGAGGACGTCACACGACTCGCTGGAAAGGAAGCTCAACGCGCCAAAGAGCGCATTCTGAAAGAGAGGATGCACGCCCTCGTCGACGGGCTCGACCTCGACGCCTTTTTTGCTACCGACGACGCCGACCGCGCGCTACGCCCTTTGCCTCATCTCGGAAGCTCGCTCGTCACCGCGACGAGCATCGTCGTTCCGACCGCTCGAAGGTCTTCCTTCGCGCGACGCAGAGAGGGTGACGCCTTCGAGGTTCGACTCGGTGGAAGGGCGTATCGGCTGACCGAAACCGAAGCAGCGGTACTCGCGTATCTGCTCGAACACGACCGCTCGAGCCTCGACGTGCTCGTCGCGGCGCTTCTGGACCTCGACGAAACCGCCATTCGCGATGCCATCGTCGGCCTGACTCGCGTAGGCCTCGTCGGAGTGGAACCGGCTTCGATCCCGCGCAGTGCGAGGTAGCTCAGGAAAAAAGGGGCGCGCTCGGTCCGTCGCATCCTTGGCATTGCACGTCGCACGCGGATCGTTCTTCCGGGGGAGACAACGGGGCGTTCCCCGCAAAGAACGGACAGGTCGTGACCCTCGACCTATGGCCCCGCACGGCGGATCCGCCATGTCTCATCATCACCACGAAGACGTTGGATGGCCGCATCCTCGACGAGACCGAGCTCGACGTGGAGCCATAGTCTCGTCACGAAGCCGACGTCGCCAAACCCGGCGAACGTCGATGCCAAACGACATGCATCAGTCCTTTTTGGACTCTTCTTCTTCGTCCTCGTCCTCTTCGTCCGAGCTCCCGCCGCCTTCCCCAGCTTTTGGCGTGAACACGATACGTCCGTCACCGTTCGACTCGGCAAGGGACTTCGGAAGCGCCGCGTACTCTGCCGGAACGTCGCCAATCTCTTTGCCACGCTCGAGCGCCCCGAGCTCTTGGGCCAACCAAACGTCGAAGGGGACGAAGCCACCGACCTTGGCCACACCGTTCTCCCACGAGAGCTCGATCACGGGATACTCGCCGTCGTCGTCCGGAGTGCCGCAATAGAGACACGCCGGGCGGGCCGTCTCGCCACCGAAAAAGACCACGTCTTCGCCGAGCATTTCGTAGGCTTCACCGAACGCAGCGACCGCCTCTTCGCCAAACGCTTCTTCGACCACGTCCTCGAGGGACATGCCTTCGATTTCGCCCTCTTCGTCGTCGTAGTCGATGCCAATCCAGTCGGTATCGACGATAAAAAGAGCCTTCATGCCCGCGGAAATCGACTCCCCGTTCGGAAGGACCATCTTCTTCGCGAGGGAAGCGGACATGGGCTCGGGACTGCCGAGGATGCCGCTCGCGCTCGCCGACGCCGTTGCCTTCTTCACGAGCTTCGCACCGCGAAGCGCGGCCGTGTCTTTTTTGGATGCCATAGCGCGACACCTTCGACGAGGCCGAGCCTTTCGTCAATCCACGCGGCCGACCTTCGAGGATGTTGCGCCGAACTTGCGCCCCGGCGCCCGAGAAGAAGACGCGTGGGTTCGTGCGTCCGGCTTCCTGCCCAACGCGCAGCTCATGCGTGAGACGGCCTAGCCTTCCGACTCGAGGGGCTTCGTCGAGAGGACCGCGACGAGATCGAGGCAGCTCAGAATACCCACGAGCCTTCGATGGTCGACGACGAGCAACCTTCGCACGTTCATTTGGATGGCGTGGGCCGCTGCACGAAAAACAGGGGTCTTGATGTCGAGACAAATCG
>JAYUKI010000700.1:0-1090 GCA_043764595.1 Myxococcales bacterium
CACGTACGACGGCCCATTCGCCGCCTGAGAGGACCACAAAACCATGCGAACCCTTAGGTACCGCGAGGCGCTGCGCGAAGCGATGATCGAAGAGATGGACCGGGACGACCGGGTCTATCTGATGGGCGAAGAGGTCGGCCACTATCAGGGCGCCTACAAGGTGTCCGAAGGCATGCTCGAGCGCTTCGGCGAGCGACGCGTCATCGACACGCCCATCGCCGAAGCGGGCTTCGCCGGCATTGGCGTGGGCTCGGCCATGGTCGGCCTGCGTCCGATCATCGAGTTTATGACGTGGAACTTCTCCGCCGTCGCCTTCGACCAAATCCTGAACAGTGCCGCCAAGGTACGTCAGATGTCCGGAGGACAGTTCAACTGCCCCATCGTGTTTCGCGGTCCGAACGCGACCGCGAAACAGGTCGGAAGCCAGCACTCGCACGCGATGGAGCACTTCTACGCCACGATCCCGGGTCTCAAAGTGCTTGCACCGGCTTTCCCAGCCGACGCGAAAGGCCTGATGAAGGCGGCGATTCGCGACGACAACCCGGTGCTCTTCATGGAGTCCGAGACCCTCTACTCCGTGAAAGGCGAGGTCCCCGACGACCTCGACGCGATGGAAATCGGTCGCGCGAATGTGGTCCGCGAGGGCAAAGACTGCACGCTCGTGACGTACTCACGCATGACGCACGTCTGCCTCGAAGCCGCGGCCACGCTCGCGAAAGAAGGCATCGAAGTGGAGGTCGTCGACCTTCGCTCGCTGCGCCCTCTCGACGAGGACACGGTCATACGGTCGGTGAAGAAGACCCACAGGTGCGTGGTGGTGCACGAAGGCTGGCCCTACGGCGGCGTCGGAGCCGAGGTTTCGGACCGCGTCCAGAGGCTCGCGTTCGATTGGCTCGACGCTCCGATTCTTCGGGTCGCGCAGCTCGACGTGCCGATGCCCTACAACGCGAAGCTCGAGCAAGAAGTGATACCCCAAGCGGAACGTGTCGTGTCGACGGTGAAGCGCGTGTTTTCGCGCGGGAGAGGCTGAAAACCATGGCGAAGATCCTCGAGATGCCCAAGCTCTCCCCGACCATGGAAGAGGGAGTCC
>JAYUKI010000701.1:0-3670 GCA_043764595.1 Myxococcales bacterium
CGGCATGCTGAAAGCCGGCTACGCGTCGGACATCGTTCTTTTCAACGCGACCACCAGCAAGAGCTACCGCGCCGTGATCGACGCCGGCGTCGAGGACACCATCCTCGTGCTCCGTGGCGGAAAGCCCCTCTACGGCGACAGCGCCACGATCAAGCTCGCGGCCATCGGCGGCGGAGCCTGCGAGGACCTCGACGTCTGCGGCATCCAGAAGAAGGCGTGCGTCGCGCTCGATTCGAACAACGTGGCGAAGCTCGCCGACATCCGTACCGCGGGCGAGACCGACGCGGCCGGCGGCAAATACCCGCTCTTTTTCTGCAAAAACCAGAAGCCCACGGACGAGCCCTCGTGCGTCCCGTTCCGCGCCACGTATTCGGCCGGTATCACGGCGACCGACAAAGACGGCGACGGCATCCCCGACGCCACGGACAACTGTCCGAACGTCTTCAATCCCGCCCGTCCAATGAGCGGAAACGCCCAAACCGACGCGGACAACGACACCATCGGCGACGCGTGCGACAAGTGCCCGCTCGAAGCCGGTGAGACCTGCACGCCGCCTTCGGCCGACGACATCGACGGCGACGGCGTCGCGAACGGCATCGACAACTGCCCCGAGATTTCCAACCCGACGCAAGACGACTGCGCGAAGCTCGTCACGGTCCAAGACCTTCGCGATCCCGCGAGCCCGACGCACCCCGCTGCGGGCTCCGAAGTGCGCCTCGAAGACCTCTACGTCACGGCGATTCGCACCGACAACGACAAGGGATTTTACGCCCAAATCAACTCGCAATTGCCCTTCAGCGCCGTGTTCGTCAGCACCGGCGCCACGGCCCCCACGGTGGCCGTCGGAAACCAGGTGAAGGTCGCTGGAAAGTACGCCGAGACCTTCGGCATCTCGACCATCTCGAGCCCGCGCATCACGGTCGTCGCCGCCACGACCACGCTGCCCTTCACGCCGTACGTCATCACGTCGGCCGACTATGCCGCCGATGCGACCGGCGAACCCTACGAGGGCATGCTCTGCCAGATCAACACGTCCACCGTGTCGATGATGAACGCCGACGGAGCCCAGGACTTCGACGAGTTCCAAATCGACGGCGTCCTTCGCGTGGACGACGCCTGCTACACGGCGCTCGACAACACCTACGCCGTCGGAACCACGTTCACGCGCATCACGGGTATCTGCGGATATTCGTTCAGCAATCGCAAGGTTTGGCCGCGCGATGCGACGGACATCGTCACGCCCTGACCTGACCGGCTGACCAGGTCCACGGAGGCCGGTGCTCGCAAAAGCGGGCGCCGGCTTTCTAACGTTTTGGTCACGCGGACCGAGGCGAGCGGTCGCCCTTCCTTTGGCGCTGCGCTCTCTCTATGCTGCCAGGCGAATGCGACAAAGGCCCGTCTACCTGCTTGCGCCCCCGGGTGAGGACCTCATCGCCATGCAGCGCGCCATCGCAGCGGTAAACCTGGCCTGCGTCCCCATCCGCGAAGGGCAGCCGCTGGCCGCCAATCAAGCGTGTGCGCTCGTCGTGCACGTGCTCATGTACGATCCACTCGACGGCATCCGGAAGGCGTGGGCCGCAGGCATTCCCGCCGTGCTCGCCTCCAGCGTGATGAACCTCGGCGGCTCGCTTGGCGCAACCTGGGACGAGTCCACCCAGCAGCGCGCCCTCTTTTGCCGCGCCGACGCTTACGTCTGGCGCGACGAGAAGCTCGGCGAAGCGCTCTACCACTGCATCAACGAAGCCCGTCAAGCCCGCGCGCAGGGCCCGCTGCGCCTCACGTACCTCGGCCGCTCGGGCGCCGACAGCTCGGTGGGCGACGGCCCGCCCATCGGCTCGGTCATCCAGCTCCCCACCGAGGGAGGCATCATGCTCGGCCGCGGCCCTCAAGCGAACGTCGATCTCGTGGCGCGGGCCATCGCACGCCAACACGTGCGCATCGAGCGCCCCGATAGGCGCGCGTTCGTCATCGATTTGCACTCGGCGAACGGCACGTGGATTCACCGCGCCGGCCAAGTGAGCCAAGTGAACCCCGGCTCGCCCACCCCGCTCATTCGCGGCGACGAGCTCATTTTGGCAGGCTTTTTCCGCTTCCGCCTCGACGGCGCGCCCTAGTTCGAGTCCCTCGCTCGAGATGGCTAGCGGCACGTTTCGTTCGGATTCGGGAACGCGTCGCTGTCGTCCTCGTTGCGCTTCGTAAGGCACGCGAAGTCCTTCTCGACCAAAATCGTGAGCGTGCGGCCTCCGAGCGCCGGCTGTTCGGCGGTAAGGCTCACGGCGTCGCTCTCGGCCCATGCGCGTGCTTCGGCCAGCGGAACGGTAATGACCAGCATGCGCCCATCGAGCCGTGCGGAGAGCCGCGTGGCGTCGCCGCTCGTGCGAAGCGCATGCGTGAGCACGTCGCCCTCGGAAGGACCGACGAAGATGCTCTCTTCGACCGAGCCCGTGCTGGCGAGACGAGAGACTTCTCCGCGTGTGAGGCGCAAGCGGATCGAGTTCGTTCGTGTGCGAAGCTTCATCGGAAAATCCTCGACCTAGAAAGAATTCGTCGTCCACGTCCGTCGCGTGGCCTCGACGTCCGCCAGGGTATCCCAGTCGTGGAGCACCCGCTCGTCGACCTCGAACGTCCGCGCGTGACACGCCTCGAGCAGGCCCTGCAGACCATGTGCGCCCGTCGCGAGCCTTCGTTCAGCAGCAGCAAGCACACGCCCAGCGTCGTACACCGCACAAAGAGGCTCCCAGACCGTCCCCCGCCGAGGCGCGACGATCGCACCCTCGGTGGCTCCCGCGAGAGCTCGGAGTGTAGCGGCGTCCACGAGCGGCATGTCGCACGCAAGCGCCACGACACGCTGCCCTTCCGCATGACGCAGCAGCGACACGAGCCCACCCAACGGACCGCAGCCAGGCACCGCATCGTCCAGGCAAAGAAGCCCATGCTCGCCAAGTGCCTCGAGAATCTCGGGACGTGGACCCACGAGACATGGCCAAAGCCCCGCCTCGTTGGCAGTACGCACGGTTCGAGCGAAGAGCGTTTCGCCGTCCCGCACGGGCAAGAGCGCCTTTGGCGATCCCATCCGCGACGACATTCCGCCCAGGAAAATCCCCACGATCACGGCGTCGGGCGCTCCGCCACGAGCAAAACGTCGCGCATTTCGCGGGGCATCTTGGTGAGCTTCTGCGAGGTGTCGACGCACGCCAAACGAGTGTGGCCACTCGCGACCAGCGTTTCGCCTTTGGAGAGCCGATACGAATAGACGAGCGACGCACCGCCCATCTCGGCAAGCGTGGTCGCGCACGTGAGCTCCTCATCGAACTTCGCCGGTGAGTGGTACTTCGTCACGGCTTCGACCACCGCCGTGTGGATGCCGCTCGAGGTCCACTCTGCGTAGAGAATCCCGCGACGACGGAGCCACTCCACGCGTCCCGCCTCGAAGTACTGGAGGTAGTTCGAGTGATGGACGATTCCCATGAGATCGGTCTCGCAGAAGCGGACACGAAACGAGTGGAGGGTCGTGGCAACGGCCGGATCCGGGACGATTCTCGCCATGGGGAAGAGGGTCTACCACACGAGCAATCCCCTTCGGTTTGACGGACGTTGCCGGGTCGCCTACGTGACTTCGGTGGCCGAAAAACGAAAGCTTCCCGTGCTCCAGACGAGCTCGGCCCCCGAA
>JAYUKI010000702.1:0-47913 GCA_043764595.1 Myxococcales bacterium
GCTCGGCCCAGCCACTTCCGGGCTCCACCTCGAAGCGAAGCTTTCCTCGGAAGCTCCGATTCTCGGAGTCGGTTCGGCGTGCTTTCCGCTCACGAACGCGACGGCCCACATCGAGGGAGACGTCCGTTCACCCGCGATTCGCATTTCGGCGCGGCTCGACGGAGGAGAGCTCGTGTTCTCCCGCTCTACCGATCCCGCGGCGGACCTTTCGCTCTCGCTTCGCGGCGCAAGCCCACGCGTGCTCGCGCGCCTCTCGTTGGCCGACAAGGCCATGCTGCCGCTGGTGGTCGAGGGCGATGCCATGCGTGAAGGGGCATGGGTCCTCCCGTCGGACCTCACGCTCTGTCTTTTCGCCACCCCGAAGCCCAACGATCTGTCGGCCGACGTGCTGCTCGAAGGCCAGGGGACACGGATCCGCATCGAAGTTGGAACCTCCGAAGGAAGCCACGTCCGCTCGAGGATCTCCGGCACGCTCGCGGTGCCGCATGCGCGTGTGCTCTCCTCCCTCGACACGCGCGCTCCGGGTCTCGTGCTGGAAGGCGAGCCGCTCTCGTTCGACCTCTCCATCGTGGGCTCACAAGTGGCCCCCTCGCTCCTGGGAGTGGTCGAAAGTGGACGGCTCGTCGTCGCGTACGAGGGACGCTCGCTCCCGCTCGACGGCGCACGAGCAAACGTTCACGTCGCGCCCAGCTTCGTGGCGTTCCACGATCTCCGCGTAGGCGTGGGAGCGGGCTTCGTTCGTGGAGCCGGGGTGGCCGTCCTTGGCCGCGACGGCCCCACCCTCCGAGGCTCTTTCCTAAGTGAAAACATAAGGTTGGGACGAACAGACCTATTTCCAGAAGGGGCCCCGCTCGATGGCCGCGCGTTCGCGCACGCCGAAGTTCGGCATGGCCGCGACGGAACCCATGCCGAGCTGCGGCTGCGCGTCGAAGGCCCGACCTACGCGTTCCTTCCGAAGGCCACCGCACGCCTCGAACGGTTCGGTCTGCCGAGCGTCCCCGTCGACGGAGACAGCGCCCTCGAGGCCCACGCCCTCTTTTCGCCCGAGCTCGTTCGGGTGGCCGATTTCCGCGCGAGCGTGCCCGGCCTTCGCGCCCGCGCGAGCGGAGAGGCCCGGAACGACGGCGCAGGGTTACGCGCCGACGTTCGCGTCACGGCGTCCCGCGCGTGGCTCTCGCGGAGCGTGCTGCTGACCCTGCCGGGCGCCTTGCTCGGAACGGTGGAGGTCCCCGTGGAGGTGCGCGGCTCGGTCGCCCGACCCGAGACGCGTAGCGAGCTCGCCAAGGCCATTTTCACGAGTCTCTCGCGCGGCCTCTTTTCGAGAACCGACCGAAGCCTGCCGGTCGTGTTGGCGCTCGGACCAGCATCCCTTCGCATTCCCCAGACTCCCTACCCCATCGGCTCGGACGAGGCCGCAAAGGTGCATGCCCTCGTCCTCGGAACGCTCCCCCCAGACAGCCTCGCGGAGCTCGCCATGCGGTTCGTCGAACCCGAGCGTACCCACGGGTGACGCCATTCACCGCGCCCGGATGCGCCGAACGCCGATCGAGACCAAGAAGCCCACGGCCAGCATGACGACGATCGACGCGCCTTCGGGCCAAGCGAACGCGTGGCCAACCACGAAACCGGCAAAAACGCCCGCAACGCCCGCGACCATGGCGTACCCCACCACCCCACCAAGGCCACGACCGAGGGCTCGGCCCGTAGCCGCCGGGATGACGAGGAACGCGCTCACGAGCACGACTCCGGCCAAGCGAATCGCGGCCACCACCACGGCGGCCAGCAGAGCAAGGAGAGCACTCTCGAGCCAGCCAACCTCGATCCCCGAGAGCCGCGCGAGCTCTTCGTCGAAGGTGGCGTAGGCGATTCGCGTCCACGCAAAAAGAAAGAAGATGGCCGTCACGATCGCGATGATCACGACCACCACGAGGTCGTCGGATCCGACGAGCAAGATGTTCCCGAAGAGGAGCTGTTCGGGATCGAAGGTTTGCTCGGTCCTCTTTGCTTTGCGAAGCAAGATGACCCCGAACGCGAAGCACACGGCGAAGAGGATCGCCATGGCGACGTCCGAGCGCAGGCCCCCTTTGCGGCGCAGCGCACCGATGGCGATGGCCGCGAGCGCCGTAAATGGGATAGCCACCGCGAGCGGCGTCCGGAGACCGAGGAACATGCCCAACGCGATGCCCCCAAAGGCCGCGTGCGAAAGGCCATCTCCGAGGGTGGCAAGGCCGCGCGCCGTGACGAGCACCCCGAGCACCGCGAGCAGCGCCGCCAAGATGGAACCAGCGAGCAGAGCCCTCTGGAAAAGTGGGATCGCGAGATACGAGAGGTCCATCGATTCAGAGCCCGAGCTGCTTCTTCAAGAGCTCGCGGAGAACGCGGTCGGACACGTCGAAACGAAGCCATCGCGCCCCAGCAGACCGAGGGCTCGTTCCCCACGCGAGGACGGCCGGTGACGGAGCCACTGGCTTGCTCTGATCGACGAGAAAGGGCTGCGCGAGAAAGACGAAGCTTGCCTCTTTGCCGACGGCGGTCACATAGGCCGACAGCACCTTGTCGTCCGAGAGCTTCTCCGCTGGCTTCGCGCCGCGCGAAACGAGCTCGAGCGGGGAATCTCCAAGAGCCGCAGTGAGCGTTCCACCTTCGGCGGTCCACGCGAGGCCGAGCTTCGTGTCACGGAGCTTGCCGCGCCCCTCGATGGTCAGGTCCAGAAGCTCGCATTTTCCGACGAACCCAGCTCCACGCGCCTCGCCCGTGGACCTTTGGGCCGACTTGATGTGGAGCGGCTCCTTGAACGCGGGCGCCCTGAGAAGGTCGGCCACGTGGCCCATCGCGCGTGCTGCACCGTCCCCTTTGGCCTCGGTCCGCATCACGAGCCCCTTCGCCTTGTCGTCGCCTCCCAAGCCGAAGAGCGTGAGGGCGTCTCCGCGTCCCTTGGCAAAGTCGTCGAGTGCAGCATGCAGCTTCTTCGCTTCCGCGTCCGGCAGTCGAGGTCCGAGAGAAGACAGAAGCGCGTTTTCCACGTCCCTTGCATCCGCGCCCCGTTCCTCGCCTTGGCTCCGCGTGAGCAGCGCGGCAATCGCGTCCTTGGGGACGTCGAGGATCGGAGCGACCTCGCCGACGGTCATCGGAGAAAGACCGCCATCGGCGACCGTCCCCTCGATTTCGGCGCGAACGTGGATGTCCTCGGCCTCGGCGTCGAGATCGAACCAGAGCTTCGTGAGGCTCGCGATGGCTCCCAGCCTTCGCAGCACGAAAGCGTCGGCGACGGCCACGATCGCTTTCGGATCGCCGAAGTCGGGGGCTCGTCCGCCTCGGGCTTCGCGCATCTTGGCGTCGTCCGCGAGGAGGTCGACGGCGTACGCTTGCCAGCGCTTCTCGAGCGCGAGCCGCACCTTGCCGGACAACGCTTTGGGCGCGACCACGACGTGGACTGCCGAGGTCGGAGCCGGGTGCCGAGGCAGGGCGCGCGCCGTGTAAGGGCCGAGTTTTCGCACGGTGGCTTCGTCCTTCGCGACGACGAGGTAGCCCGACCGGTCGATGGCAAGCCCGACGCCAGGGCGTGCAGAGCTCCCCTTCGGAGTGAGGAGAGTGAGGCCGTCCTCGTCTTTCGCGGCGTACTTCGCGGTTTCGCTGCCGATGAGGACGTCGCGGGCCTTGCGCTCTTCCACGATCTTGATGGCGATCGCCCACGAGGGGTCGTCCGGCTCTCCAGCCACGGTCACGTACGCGGGTGAAGCGCCGTCGAGGTCGGCGCCGAGCGCGAGATCGATCCCGGCGAGCGAGCACACCACGCTTCCGGTGGTCTGAGGCATGAGCCCTATGGCGCCCCCGATGCCCGTCTGCACGCGCTTCCAGGTGGCGTTCGGAGTGAGGACCGTGGCCTCTGCGAGGAGGTCTTCGGGCGCCGGCACGTTCTCGACCACTTCCGGCTTCGAGACCGCATCGGGCGGAAGGACCTCCCCCGATTTTCCGCACGACGAGCAGGCGCTCACCCCCGTGCCGAGCAGAACGAGCCCAAGCCCCCAAGCAAGACGGCGGTGAAACGGCATCCTGCACCTTTTAACAGCCGCGCTTGCCGAGAGCGACGATCGGGTTGAAAGCCGTCCGATTCCGAGAGGTTGGCAGCGGCATCCTGGCGAAACGACGGTCCGTGAGCTTTCTCCGTCGTCGCACACCTCACCAACATCATGAAATCCAACAACTTTCGGCCACTCGTTCGCTCCACGTCCTATCGGCGCCTTCCGACGCCAAATCGACGGAGTTGAAAAAGTCCATACAAATCCGCGGATCCCGCTCTCGACTGGCCAGCATCCCGTTCGATAAGGAGGGCGTTGAAGTCCGCTCGACGCGGCTGGTAGAGTCCGGCCCGACGCGGCGCGCGCTCGCGGCTCCATTGCTTCTCTCCTACTTCTTCCGACGCGGCGGCCCCGCGAAGCTGACAAGGCGCTCGAGGACCTGATGATCGACGACGTCCACAAAGACCTCACTTGTGCGGCGGCCAAAGCCCACGACGCCCTGAAGCGCGACCTCGCCAAGCTCCGGGCCGGCCGCGCGAGCACGAACCTCTTGGATGGTGTGCGCGTGGATTATTACGGCACGTCCACGCCTCTTTCCCAGATGGCGAACATCGCCGTCCCCGAGCCCCGGCTGCTCACGGTGAAGCCGTGGGACAAGACCGCCGTGAAGGCCGTGGAGAAAGCCATCCGCGAAACCGACCTGGGGCTGAACCCGCAGACGGACGGGGACCTGATTCGCGTTCCCCTGCCCCCACTCACCGAAGAGCGGCGCCGCGAGTTCGTCAAGATCGCCAAGAAATACGGCGAAGAATGCAAGGTCAGCATCCGGAAGGCGCGCCACGAAGCCCTGGACCTCCTGAACGAGATGGACACCGCTGGGGAAGCCAGCACCGACGAAATCGATCGCGGCAAGAAAAAGACCGAGGATCTCGTCGCCGACGCGGTGAAGACGGTCGACCAGTACGTGGCGACCAAAGAAAAAGACATCATGGAGGTGTGAAGCGGCGGTCGATCGGCGAAGCTCCGTCGAGCAGCCGCGCCCTTCCTTCTGCACCTACACTCGCGTGCCAGGTCACATCCGATCCGAACGCGACGCCAGACCCTCCGACCATGCGGTTGCCTTGAACGGCACCTTGACACCCAAGAGCGACGATGAAAGCCTGGAAGAAATGACGATCCGCGGGCAGACAAGCCCCTTTTCGACCCTCGCGGAGAAGCCCCACTCACGGCTTCACGCGATGCGTGCGTGCGGCTCGCATCCCAGCACGTCGTGGAGGCGACCGTAATGCAGAGCAAAGACACGGTCCCTGTCCCGATGCGAGCCATCGCGGCTGGGCTAAGCGACGTAGGTCTCCAACGCGAGCACAACGAAGACTCCTTCGTGGTGTTGAGCGAACACGACTTGTTCGTCGTGGCCGACGGCATGGGCGGACATCGCGCCGGTGACGTCGCCTCGAAGCTCGCCACCGAGACCATTTCGGAGTTCTTCCGTTCCACCGCGAACGAGGACGTCACTTGGCCGTTCCACTTCGACACCAACTTGTCCGAAGAGGAAAACCGGCTCCTCACGGGCATTCGGGTCGCGAACCGCCAGATTTTCGAGCGAAGCTCTCGTTCGCGTGAGTGCCACGGAATGGGCACCACCGTCGTCGGCGCAATGTTCAGCCCGCGCAAGCGCCGCATGTACATCGGTCACGTAGGCGATTCGCGCTGCTACCGCATTCGCAACGGATCCATCACGCTCCTCACGCGTGACCACTCGCTCATCAACGACTACCTCCTCGCGATGCCGGACCTCACGGAGGAGCAGCGCAGCGAGCTTCCGAAGAACGTCATCACCCGCGCTCTTGGAATGCACGACCAGGTCGTTGTCGATCTCCAGCACGACGATCCCCGCAGCGGAGACGTCTACGTTCTCTGCTCGGACGGCCTCTCGGGCATGGTGGAGGACGAGGAGATTCTCTCGCTGGTCAAAGAGCGCAGCGACATCGGCGAAGTCTGTGCAGCTCTCATCGCCAAAGCCAACGAGCACGGCGGCGAGGACAACGTCACGGCCGTCGTCATCAAGATCGAAGCGCCTGAAGAGACCACGGTCCAAGACGCGCTCGACGGTCCGGACGAGCCCACGAGCCCGGGGCTCGTCCCCCGCGCTCCATCTGCAACGGAAGAATTCGCGACGCGCGAAACCGCCCTTCCGGACCTTGGCGCCGTCGAGAAGACCCCACGGGCCCCCGAATCGAAGTAGCGATGCAAGAACGCCGCTCGAGGGCGGCGTGTTCCCAGCCAGTCCCTCTTTGCTTGGCACGCCATGGCGGCCGGCGGCCTGAGAGTCGGTCGGCGACTTGCCGTTGGACTGCGCGCCGGTGAATTGCTCGCGTAACTTGCGTTGAGGCCTGCGGCGTCCTACGAACCCGAGCTTGGCCAGTTCGGCCCTTTGTTACCTTCCGAGCGAATCATGGACATCAAACAAGTCATCGATCACGTCCGCCACCTCGACAAGTTCCTCGGCGAGATCACGACCCAATACGGGACGACGACCTACGCGATCTTGGCGGTCGTGGTGTTCTGCGAGACCGGCCTCGTCGTCCTGCCGTTTTTGCCGGGCGATTCGCTCCTCTTCGCCTCGGGAGCCGTCGCGTCCCTGCCCGGCTCCGCCCTCAGCGTTCCCCTGCTGGGGCTCATCCTGATTGCCGCCGCCATCCTCGGGGACACCGTCAACTACCACGTGGGCAAGGCCATCGGCCCGCGCGTCATGACGAGCGAAAAGTCCAGGATTTTCAACAAGAAACACCTCGCAAAGACCCACAAGTTTTTCGAGAAGTACGGCGCGAAGACCATCATTCTTTGCCGCTTCGTGCCCATCGTCCGGACGTTCGCGCCCTTCGTGGCCGGGGCTGGGGCGATGAACTACGGCAAGTTCATCACGTACAACATCGTCGGCGCGGTCGCGTGGGTCGTCCTGATGATGGGCTCGGGCGTCCTCTTCGGACAGCTCGACGTCGTGAAGAAGAACTTCGAGCTCGTGGTCATCGGCATCGTCGTGCTTTCGGTCCTCCCGATGGTCATCGAGTGGTGGAAAAGCCGGGGCAAGACCGAAGAAGAAGAGCCGAAGCTCCCCGAAGCCGAGGCCGCCGTCGCTCCCGCCAAGGACTGACGGAGCCCTTCGTCTCACCTCGCCTCACCCAAGAAGGCGCGCGCTCGCTGCAATCGTGTCGCGCGTTCGGCCTCGCCGACGTAGGCTACGCGGCACCATGGCTCAGAACGCGCCCGAGACCTCCGCGAAGAAGACCGAGTCCGCCACCCCACGCCCCGATCCGGCCCACGAGTCGGCTTCGTTCGGCGAAATCCCCGGAGATCTCGCGGTATTGCGCGCCGCCACCGAAGAGTGGCGCAAGACCTCGCTCGCCCGCAGCACCGCAAAGATGCCTCCGCGCAAGGCCCGCTTTGCAACGTGGAGCGACGACGAGGTGGCGGACGTTCGCACGCCAGCCGACGTCCCCATCGACTACCTGACCGACCTCGGTCTCCCAGGCGAGTATCCGTTCACGCGTGGCGTGCAGCCCACGATGTACCGGAGCCGCCTCTGGACCATGCGCATGTTCGCGGGCTTCGGCACGCCCGAGCAGACCAACTCGCGCTTCAAGTTCCTGCTCGAGCAAGGCCAGACGGGGCTCTCCACGGCCTTCGATTTTCCGACCTTGATGGGGTACGACTCGGACTCTCCGCGCTCGCTCGGCGAGGTCGGAATGTGTGGCGTGGCGGTAGACACCCTGCGCGACATGGAAGTCTTGTTCGACGGCATCCCGCTCGACAAGGTCACGACCAGCATGACCATCAACGGTCCGGCGATCGTGCTGCTTTGTTTCTACATCGCCCTCGCCGACAAGCGCGGAATCTCGCGCAGCGCCATCGGCGGCACGGTGCAAAACGACTGCCTGAAGGAGTTCATCGCGCAGCACGCGTGGCTCGTTCCGCCGCGACCGGCGATGCGCATCGTCACCGACATGATCGAGTTTTGCACGACCGAGGTGCCCCGCTGGAACACCGTTTCCATCAGCGGCTACCACATCCGCGAAGCCGGAGCGACGGCCGCCCAAGAGCTCGCCTTCACCCTCGCGGACGGTGTCGCGTACGTCGAGAGCTGCGTCGCGCGCGGCATGAACGTCGACGAGTTCGCGCCACGCCTCTCGTTCTTCTTCGACGTGCACAACGACTTCTTCGAGGAGATCGCGAAGTTTCGCGCAGCCCGCAGGCTGTGGGCGCGCCTCATGAAGGACCGCTTCGGCGCGAAAAAGGCGGAGAGCATGAAGCTTCGCACGCACGCGCAGACCGCGGGCGTGTCGCTCACCGCGCAGCAGCCGTACAACAACGTCGTTCGTGTCGCGCTCCAAGCCCTCGCCGCGGTGCTCGGCGGAACGCAGTCGCTCCACACGAACAGCCTCGACGAGACCTACGCGCTCCCCACCGAAGACTCGGTCACCATCGCCCTTCGCACCCAGCAAATCCTCGCGGAAGAGAGCGGCGTCGCGAACACCATCGATCCGCTCGGTGGCGCGTGGTTCATCGAGGAGCTTACGACCAAGCTCGAAGAAGAAGCCCTCGCGACGATCAAGCGCATCGACGAGATGGGCGGCATGGTCGCGGCCATCGAGAAGGGGTATCCCCAGCGCGAGATCGCCGCGAGCGCCTACCGCTTCCAGCGTCAGCTCGAGACCGGCGAGCGGGTGATGGTCGGCGTCAACATGTACGTATCCGAAGAGTCCAAGGGCTCGGCCATTCCGCTCCTGCGCATCGACGAAGAAGTCCAGAAGACCCAGATGCGGAACCTCGCGCACGTGAAGGCCACACGCGATGCCACCGCCGTCGAAGCTTCCCTGGCGGCGGTCCGCGAGGCGGCATCGAACGGCAAGAACCTCATGCCGCCGATCATCGATGCCGCGAAGGCCTACGCCACGCAGCAGGAAATCTGCGACGTCCTCCGCGACGTGTTCGGCACGTACACCGACCCCGCCGAGTTCTGAGCCCACTGGACCCGGCCGCCCCAAAAGCGGTCATGTCGCCATGAATGGCCATGTCGGCATAAAACCTACAGGGAGGCCAACTTTTTTGCGCTCTGTAAGCTGTTGATATTCAACAACTTACCGGGAGACGCGACATGTAGGACAAGGTGGCTCCTTGTCGTTTACGCAGTGCGTGCTATCCCCCGCGTCATGAACAAGCGGTTCGTTCTTGCGCTCCTCGCCAGCCTCTCCCTCCCCACCCTCGTGGGCTGCGCCGCGGAGACCGCCGGGGACCTCCCCGACAGCGCGGAGAGCGTAGACGCGCTGGCTACGAAGCCGGACGAACACTGGTTTTACAACGGCGCCATGCCCGCGCTCGAGCAGCCCAAGATCACCGTGTCGCTCAAGGGGCACACGGCTCGCCTCTCGGGGCTCTTGCCGCAAGGCGGCACGCTCCCCGTGCTTCCGCACGTCAAGACGACGCTCGAAAACGGCCGCACGCGCGTCGACGCGGTCTACCCCATCGCCACCGCCAAGCCCGGCAAGACGAACTCGCGACCAGGCACGTACAAGTTCCACTTCGCCAAGCCGTACCGGCCCGATGGCTCCGCGTTCACGCAGTCCGAGGGCGAGCACTTCGTTCCGTGGGGCGGCTTCCCGTTCATCGCGTACGACGGCGGCATCGCGTTCCACGGCCCCATCACCTTCACGGACAACCTCGCGACCGACGACCTCGACGTTTGGGTCCTGAAGCGCGGCACGGTGTCCGGAGGCTGCAACCGGATGCTCGGCGAGCACGTGGTCGAGCTCACGCACGCCATCGGCATCGACATGCGGAAGGTCTACCAAGCCAACGTGGGGTTCACGCCGACCACGAAGGCCACCGTGACCGTCATCCCCGACTACGACACGTTCGCTGGCAAAGCCATCGACGTCGACTACCCGACCGACGTCGGCGTCGTGCGCCCCGGCAAGGTGCTTGGCTCGGACAAGGTGGCCATGTTCGGCTCGTGGGTCGCATCCGAGCTCCCGAACGGCAAAGACCTCCCGCCGAATATGAAATGGGAAGGCGGGGTCGCCAACGACTTCTACGTCTTCGCCGAGCACGTGCTGCCCAACACGGTTTGCTCCGCGCCCAAAGGCGATCTGGCCCGCCTCCGCGCCTACGTCGCCCGCAAAGGCCAAGTCCCGACCAACTTCTGCGCCAAAAAGAGCTGCTATCTAGACGCCCTTCGCGCAGGCCGCGAGCCGTCGTGCAAGTGAGCCCGTCAAGGCCGTCGTTTTCCGCCGCCGCTTAGCCGTAAACAAGCTCGCCCATCTCGCCGTCCCCGCGCGATGCGGCGTCGCGGCTCCTCAAAACACGGCCGTGGGGAACCTCGTGGAGCGCCGACTGTCGTGAGTCGACCTTGCCCACGAACCATGCATCTCGCCTCCTCGCGCTTTGCCTCGTCACGGCTCTAACCGCGTGCGCTTCGGTGACGAAGGCGCCCGTGACGGTCTCGACCGTCGCCGCTCCGAAACCCGAGGACTCCGCACAAGCGACCGATGTCGAGCACCTCGTTGGTGACGGCCCATTCGCGGGTCCTGTCCCCGAGGAATCCGCCCCTCAGAGCTCTACGGATGCGCCGCGCTCTCCGTCGCCCACGCCACGGCGATGCGTCGGGACCCCGCCCGCGAAGGATCGGCCTCACAGGGCCACATGCTGCTATCCGAGCCGCGAGGTGTTGCTCGCTCCGCTCCGAGCCCTGAAGCCCAAGCTCTCCGAGTGCTACGCGGCGAGGAAAGATGCCGCGCTCGGCACGATGCACGTCGCCTTCCGAATCGAACGCGACGGTCGGGTGGTCCAAGCCTGCTCCGAACCGAGCTCCGACTTCGACGATGCAAACGGAGCGATGACCATGTGCGTTCTCCGCGCGGTAACCACCTTGAAGTACCCGGCCCAGAGCGCTGAGGGAGAGGCCGTCTGCGGCCTCGTCCGCGTCGTCTACCCGCTCAAGTTTTCCCAATAGCTTCGGGGCCTTGCAGAAAATCGGACGCGCCTTCGAAAGTGAAGCGCCCCTGACGACGACTGGGTCTCGGACCGGACACTTTCCCGGTCGGGAGACTCGAATGACCGAAACGTCGCTCGTCCACATGCCCGCAAAGAAGACCGATACGAGCTACCTCTTGTGTCTTGCCCACTTCGGAACGTGCTTTTCGTGGTTCTTGGCGCCGCTCGTCGTCTGGCTCTACGTGAGAAAAACCCAGCCCGAGCTCGCGTCACGCGCCCTCGCCGTGCTCTTGTGGTCGCTGCTCGGTACCGGAGCGGCCGCTTTGACGTGCGGTGTGGCGATTCCCGTCTTTCTGGTGATTCACGTTTGGGCGGGCATCAAGGAGCTGCGCGACGAACCCTTCGCCTATCCCCTCGCGTCCGACTTCGCGAAGAATCTCGAGGCCTGACCGAACGCCGCGTGGACCGGACGAGGGACGCCCTTCCCGGTCCTTGATCCGCGCCGCCGCGGCCCTCAGACTCCCTTCATGAGCGAGACGGACGACTCGTCGGGCGTTCGCACGGTGCCAGCCCAAAGAGCACTCTTGCGGCTGCGCCAAGAGCCTCGTGGGGTCGTACGCCTCTTGTCGAGCATGTTCGTTCGTTACCGCCCTCGACGAGGGGTGACCAAGTCGAAAGAGCTCACGCCCTACCGCTCGGCGCACGAAAAGCACGCGGCGGCGAGCCTTCTCGGGGCCTTCTCCCTCCCGAGGGTGATCGAGCAGGCCGAGCATCTCGGCTTCCGCTACCTCGGTCAATACGAGTACGCCGGACTGTTCGGGTACGTCCCGCGCGACGCGTGGGTGTCGACGGATGGACACGTGCGTCTGTCCGGACGGCGCGGGAACGCGTCGGGCGTCGAAGCGGCGATGTCTCCCTACATCCTGACTACGATGTTCGACGACGGCACCGCCATCGTGACGTGGGGGAAGGCGCCAACGCCCATTCCATCCTCCGAGCGTGTGACCAGCCAAGGAGGCACCGGCGATCTCGCGGCCGACATGCGCACCCATGAAGCCTCGGTCGCCTCCCGCTTGCTCGCCAACGAGATGGGCTCGGTCTCCATCCTCGCCGCCGAGTCGCTCGAAGACGCGACAGAGATGTCCAAGTACTTCGATATCTACGTGACCAACCTCGACACGCAGTGGAAGATCCTCGGGACACGGGCCTTCGTGTACGGAGGCCTTGTTGCCCTCGTAGCGTTCGTCGTCGAATGGGTGATCGCCATCTCCACGTGACCAGCGCGCTCCGAACTGGTCAGTGGAGCGACCAGGAACGGCGCAAAACAGGCCGACCCAAACGCCCACACATGAGACGTCGCAAAGACGTGACGATCGACCGAAACGCCGCGAAAAGCACCCATCGACTTCCGCCATCGGCCAACCTTCACGGAAGGCAAGGTAGGCAAAGGAACGCGTGTGGGGTTAAAGGCGCGCAGGATCTCGCGAAATGGTCGTGATGGACGTCGCCCTTTCACCGAAAAAGCGGTATATTTTTGAGTGGGAGACGTGGAGGCTGCTCGTTGAACAAAACAGGGAAGTACCGACTCGTAGCCGAACTTGGTCAGGGGGGAATGGCCAACGTATTTCTGGCAGTCACGCAGGGCGCCTCCGGGCTCGACTTTACAAAACTGGTCGTTCTCAAGAAGCTCCGAGAGCATCTTGCGCAGGACCCCGACTTCGTAAGCATGTTCATGGACGAGGCCCGTCTCGCGGCTCGCTTGAACCATCCGAATGTCGTGCAAACCTACGAGGTCGATCGCACCGACGACGAGCTCCACCTGGCGATGGAGTACCTGGACGGGCAACCCCTCCACCGGATTCTCCACCGCGCGCGGGCGACCATGTCGTTGCCCATGCACCTGCTCATCCTGAGTGATGTTCTCTCGGGCATCCACCACGCCCACGAGCTGCTCGACTACGATGGCAGCCCGCTCAACGTGGTCCATCGCGACGTCACCCCGCACAACATTTTCGTCACCTACGACGGCCAAGTGAAGGTCGTGGACTTTGGGATCGCCAAAGCCGAGGGGCGGGGCTCGGAGACCAAACACGGAGTCATCAAAGGCAAAGTGGCCTACATGGCTCCCGAGCAAGCTCGAGGAGAAATCGTAGATCGCCGTGCGGACGTCTTCGCCGTCGGCGTCATGCTCTACGAAGCGTGCGTCGGCGAACGAATGTGGAAGGGCCTGACGGACTCGGAAATCGTCCGGAACATCTACCGCAGCCGCCACCCCGTTTCGCCACGCGCGAAGAACCCAGCCATTTCGCCCGAGCTCGACGCCATCGTCAGCAAGGCGCTCGCGGGCCTCCCTGCCCAGCGTTACGCCACGGCAGCGGCGCTCCAATCGGATCTCGAAACGTACATCGACGATCACTTGCAGCGGCCGAGCCATCGGCAGCTCGCCAAGTTCGTGAGTGAGCTTTTCGAGGATCGCCGAACACTCAGCCGCCAAGTCATCGAGACGCAGCTCGCAGATTTGAAGGCCTCGAAGAGTACGGCTCAGGTCGTAACCATTCCCGACGAGGCGCTGCCGGTCACGATGCCCGTCCCGGCCCCCGCGCCCAGCTCGAACGCCAATTCTTCGACGAATCCAGCGTACTCACCGACGACTGTGCCGTCCTCGCAGGAAAAGAAGCCGGGGCCTTCGATTGAGTTCCAGATTTCCGGCCCCGAAGTCGTCGGGAAAGTGAAAGCGCAGGCGCCGACGCGGTCACGTCTGCTCGGCTATGCCGCAGTGGCCGCGGGAGCCCTCGCGGTGCTCGGAGCTACGGTTTTTGCGTCCAAACACGACACAAAAACGGCTGGGCCACCACCGGCAACCTCGACACCGATCACCGAGCCTTCGGCGGCGAGCCCAGAAATCATGCTCACCGTTCGAGCGACACCGAACGAAGCGAAGTTTGCCATCGACGACGGCCCGTCTCTCGAGAATCCGTTTTCGGGTCGGCTTCCGCGCGACGGAAAAGACCACCGTCTCACCGCGAGCGCGTCCGGATACGAGCCAAAGACCCAAACCGTACGATTCGAGTCGGATGTGTCCATTCGGTTCGCACTTGCCAAGAGCGACGAGCCCTCCAAGAAGCCGAAGCACTGAACGAGCGCGAACGCATCTTGTCCTGACGAGCCCGCGTCCTCCACTCGAGGTGAGCAACCCATGTCCGATCGCCGTACCACCCGTCTCCCGAGCTTGGCCGAACCGGACGAGCCGGAGTCCACGTCGGCCAAAACCCACATGTCGGCGTTCACCGAACCGCCTGCATTGATGGGGACGGAACGCGCCTTCGTCGTGAACATCACCGGCCTCGGCAGCAAAGCGAAGACCTACTTCATCGACCAGGACGGCCTCGTCTTCGGGCGTTCCAGCGAATGCAGTGTCCAATTCGACGATCACGGTGTTTCCAGACGGCACGCACGGCTGACGCCGCTCGACGGCTTCGAGTTCGAGATCGAGGACCTCGGTAGCTCGAACGGTACATTTCTGAATGGCCAGCGTATCGACGGTGCGTACCGCCTTCGCCACGACGATCGAATCCGAATCAGCAACACCACATTTCGTTTCGACGACGGACGAGACGCTCACCCCACCAGCGCCCCAGCATCCGCCGCAGTATC
This sequence comes from Myxococcales bacterium, assembly GCA_043764595.1. Lineage (GTDB taxonomy): Bacteria > Myxococcota_A > Polyangia > Polyangiales > Polyangiaceae > JAAFHV01. The sequence continues at coordinate 14,664 of JAYUKI010000702.1, forward strand.
TCGACGTAGTGCCGTGTGGACCGTCGACTCTTGGACGCGAAAACTCGCCACTCAGCAGCCCCGCTACGACGACCCCGCCGAGGTCGAGCGTGTGGTGAAAAGGCTGCAGCGCCTGCCCCCACTCGTGACTTCGTGGGAGGTCGAGAAACTCAAGAAGCAGCTCGCCGAGGCGCAAGAGGGGGAGCGCTTCGTGCTGCAAGGCGGAGACTGCGCCGAGACCTTCGACGACTGCGAGTCGACGACGATCACGAACAAGCTCAAGATTCTCCTGCAGATGTCCCTCGTGCTCATGCACGCCGCCCGCAAGCCGATCGTGCGCATTGGGCGGTTCGCGGGCCAATACGCGAAACCTCGCTCCAAGCCCACCGAGATTCGCGGAGGGGTGGAGCTGCCGAGCTACGTCGGAGACCTTGTAAATCGCCCCGAGTTCACCCCCGAAGCGCGTCGGCACGATCCCCAGCTTCTCATTTCGGGCTACAACCACGCGTCTTTGACGTTGAACTTCGTACGCGCGCTTTGCGACGGAGGGTTCTCGACTCTTCGGCGACCGGAGTACTTCGACCTTGCGATGTTCGAACGGGCGGACCTTCCGTCGGAGCTGCGTGAGGACTACATGCGCATGGCGCGAACCGTCGCAGAAGGACTCAGCTTCTTGCGGACGTTCGGCGAGGGGGCCATGGACGAAATGGCCAAAGTGGAATTCTTTGCCAGCCATGAGGGACTGAACCTCACCTACGAGGCAGCCCAAACGAGAAAGGTGCCCCGTCGCGAGGGCCACTATTGTCTCACGACGCATATGCCTTGGATCGGAGAACGCACCCGCGACCTTCAAGGAGCTCACATCGAGTTCTTCCGCGGAATCGTGAATCCGATCGGCGTCAAGCTCGGTCCGAAAGCCGATCCGCAGGAAATCGTCGAGCTGGCCCAGGCATTGAATCCAAGTGACGAACCGGGAAAGCTCGTCTTCATCGTGCGTATGGGTGCCGGAGTCGTCGGGAGCAAACTGCCTGCGTTGGTCGAGGCCATTCGTCGCGCCCGTCGCAGAGTGCTCTGGATATCGGACCCCATGCACGGCAACGGCTTCGTCACGCGTACGGGCATAAAGACGCGCAATTTCGATGATATCATGAAGGAAATCGACGAGTCGTTCGACGTGCACGACGCCTGTGGTTCGACGTTCGGCGGGGTTCATTTCGAGCTCACCGGAGACGACGTCACGGAGTGCATCGGTGCAGGGACGTCCGAAGCGGACCTCGACACCCGCTACTTGACGACCTGCGACCCTCGCCTCAACTACCGTCAGGCGGTCCAGATGGCCTTCTCGATCGCGCAGCGCATCGGAACGTCTTCCGTTCGACGGCAGTCGACCATCCCACCAATGCTGTGATGGGCCCGCCCAGCTGCGGACTACGCACCCTCGACCCCGGAGCCCTTCCACACGACGGCGACCAGAGTCGAACCGACTATCCCACACCGACCATCCGACTCCCTTTCAGACCATAAAAGGCGATGTACGCGTAACAGACCGCCGGCAAAACAAAGGCGGCGTGAAGGCCCCAGTGGTCGGCAATGGCTCCGTGCAAAAGCGGGACGAGCGCACCGCCCACGATGGCCATGCAAATCACACCGGAGGCCTGCTCCGTGTGACGTCCGAGGCCGCGGACGGCGAGTGCAAAAATAGTCGGGAAGAGGATTGAGTTCGCTAGGCCGACGGCGAGAATGCAGGCCATGGCCCCCCGACCGTGAAGGAGCGTCGTCGCAAGGCAAAGAACGACCGCTACGATTGCATTCGTAGCCATGGCCCGACCGCCGGAGAACCTCCGGAGGGCCACCGCGCCGACGAAGCGTCCCACGAGCGACCCTCCCCAATAGAACATCAGGTAGCGTCCCCCGATCTGCTCGGGCAATGCTCCAATATCGGGCTCTTTGAAGAAGACCACGAGAAAGCTTCCGATCGAGACTTCAGCCCCAACATAGAGAAATATCGCCACGGCGCCGAGAACGAGATGTGGATAGGCCCACGCGCTCCTGCGCTCCACCAAAACGAGTGGTTCGCCGTCTACGTCGTCCTCGGCTGTCAGTCGCGAGACAAGGTTTGGCGTCGGCAACTTCACCAGGTGGATGACGAACGCCAGAACAAAAAGCACGACGGCGAGGCCGATGTAGGGAACTTGAACCGACGAAGCCTCCTTCGCCATGTACTCGGTCGCTTCGGCGGCAGGCAATTGCCGCAAAGCCTCCGGAGGCTTCGCGACGTTGGACAGAATGACCAGCGACCCGAACCAGGGCGCGAGGAACGTTCCAAGCGAGTTGAACGCCTGCGTCAAGGTAAGTCGAGCCGGGGCCGTTCGGGCCGGCCCCAGAATGGCAACGTACGGATTCGCGGAAACCTGGAGCACCGTAATGCCGGCGGCGAGGACGAAGAGCGCGACAAGGAACAATCCGTAGGAGCGCGTCGACGCCGCTGGGTAGAACCCAAGGCAGCCAACTCCAGCTGTCACGAGGCCGAGCACGATGCCTCGCGCGTAGCCAATCTTGGCAACCAACGCTCCAGCGGGGACCGACACCATCGCGTAGGCCGTAAAGAAGCTAAATTGAACGAGGGCAGCTTCGGTGAACGAGAGGGCGAAGGCTGCCTTCAGGTGGGGAATCAGAACGTCGTTCAGACAGGTGAGAAATCCCCACATGAAAAAGAGCGTGGTAAGCACCGCCAGTGCGCCGCGAGGGTTCTCTCTCGGACCGACCGTCATTTCGAGACTTGTTCGGTAGGCATGCCCTAAATCCCTACTTTCGGTTTCTTGCCCATTCCAGCGCGCGCACCTCGAGCGCATCGACGAACTCGCGCTTTCCGAGCGCATAGTCCCTGGCACGCCCGGAAGACGTCACCGCTAGTTCCGTCTTGTGCTCACCATAGGCGACACTCTCGGCCGGATGCGCGCGAAGGTAGTCGCGAACGGCCAACTTGTTCACGAGGGTCGCATGAGCGACCGGCACGAGCTGGAGGTGGTACTCATGATTCCCCTTCCCGAGAAATACGATGTCACTGTCGTCGACATTTCGAGCATGCACGTACCCGACACCGGCGAGACGCTCTCGGTGCACCTCCGACGGAGGGACGCGACACGTTGCGACGATATCGATGATCGGCTTCGCCGAAAGGCCAGGGACGGATGTGCTGCCGCAATGGTAGATGGATTGGACGAGCTCACCGACTGCGACGCGAATGAGCTCACTCTCCAGTGCGAAGAGCTGTGGCCATCGTTCGTCGTATGGTACAACCGAGACCTCGAGAGTGGGCCAGCTCGTGCCGGGATTGTCGAATTCGCTCTTGCGGACCATGGCGAAGAAGCGTACCCCGGCGAACGCCAAAGTGCATTCGAATCTCGTTTGTCCATTCCGACGGACCGGCGAGACGCATGAAGGTGTGGTGAGGATTCCGCAGGAGCACCAATGACGCGGACTGGTACTCAGACCGGTACATCGAACAAAGACGGGCCCGGCAAGTCCTTGCCACTCGCGTTCTTGCTCGCTGTCGTCTTCTTGGACGTCATTTCCCTCGGGGTGACCCTTCCGGTCCTTCCGAAGCTCGTGGTTTCCTTGGGTGGTCGCGGCGAAAACGCGGCTGTGTACGGGGTATTCGTCGCTGCGTGGCAAGTCGCACACTTGCTCGCAGCCCCCACGCTCGGAGCCCTCTCGGATCGCTACGGTCGACGGCCATTGATTCTGGTCTCGTGCTTCGGCCTGGGCCTCGACTACCTGTTGATGGCGACGGCCACGACGTTGCCAATGTTGATGCTCGGACGGCTCATCTCCGGCGTGACCGCAGCGACCTTCTCGATCGCCGCGGCGTACGTTGCCGACACGACACCACCAGAGGGGCGGCCGCAGCGCTATGCCCTCCTCGGAGCAACGTTCAGCACGGGATTCGTACTCGGACCCGCACTAGGAGGCATTCTCGGTCGAGTCGACATAAGGCTCCCATTTTGGATTGCGGGAGGCTTCACTCTCCTGACGGCAGTACTCGGAACGTTCGTCCTTCCCGAGTCACTGCCGAAGGATCGTCGTTCAGCGATGACATTGAGCAAGCTGAACCCCATCGGCGCGTTGCGCAGCCTTGCGGCGACCCCGCGACTCCGCTGGCTTACCGCCGTCGCATTCTTCTACTTTTCGGCCCAATACGTATTCCAGAGTGTCTACGCTCTATACGTAGGGCGCCGTTACGGTTGGGTGGAGCTCGACATCGGTCTGGCCTTGGCCTTTTCCAGTCTCGTAGGCGCCGTCGTCCAGACGGCATTGTCGAGACGACTCTCCAAACGCTTCGGGGAGCGGCGCCTGCTGCTGTTCGCGCTCGCTTCCGGCCTTGTGGCATTCGCAATCGTCGGGACGGCGACGACGGGAATGGTGTCGCTCCTTTCTGTCCCATTCGGTGCTTTCGGCGGCCTTGCGAGGGCAGCGCTTCAGAGCGGAATGAGCCGCGAAGTTCCGTCGTCGGAACAGGGGCGGCTTCATGGCGCCCTCGTCTGCGTATCGGGGATCGCCGGCTCGCTGGCGCCGACAGGCTTCACTACCGCGTATTCCTGGGGTCAAGCGCACGCGATGCTCGGGATCCCCTTCTATTTGGCCGTACTAGTCGGAGGCATTGCCACTTGGTGCGCGGCATTCGTGCCCGAACCGAAGGGGTAGTCTCCCTCGAGGTCGATCTTGATTCCCTCGGCCTTCTGCCATTCTCGGGAGCGGACCTTCTGCTCTTCGAGAAACGGGGTCTTTTTCTCGACGTACACCCGATAGTTCGCGGCGTCGGTGGTTTGGCTCGCCTTCGCCCAACGCTTGGCCTCCGAGTAGGCTTTTGCCTCGGCAGGATGGCTCTGCAGGAAGCGTGCGTGGACGAGCATCTCGATCATTCGATTGCGCCCACTCGGTCCCATCAGGTGGAGGCCGAATCCAGCGCCGAAACGCTGCCTCTCGTCCGCGTCGCGTGGAAACCAAAATGCCCAAGTGTCTCCCCCCTGAAGGGCGTGCGGAGACCTGCCAATCACGAAATAGTCGAGGTCCGCGAGGCACTTCAACATCGCTGGTGACGGGGTGTCTTCGTCGATGAGCACGGCGAGATCATGAATCGGCTTGGCGACTTCGATGTTGGGAACCGACGTGGAGCCCAAGTGAACGATGGTGCTACGCATCTGGTTACGCACGGGCTCGAAGGCGAGCTCGAACCGCAGCCTTTCCTGTGCCACCTGCTCCGCCCATGCGGGAGACCAAGACTCGAGCTCGAGCTCGGGCAGCACCAACCTGTTGATCCGAACCATAGCGCCAACGAGCTCACGCCGTGTCCACAAGACGTATCCCAACGCTCCAGCCGACGCGGCGGCGACTGCCACAGGATTCGTGACCGCGAAAACAAGGCCCGCCGCCACGCCCAAGACCTTCAAGACTCGCTCCTTTTCGTAGAAGAGCGGGACCCGAATGGCCTCCCGAATGGCATTCAAACGGTCCGGTACCGAATCACGAAGCGTGTAGCGACCAACACGGTTCATTGAAACCTCCGACTCCGTTCGAGTGTCAACGCCATACCAAAGGGAAGGAATGCCCCAACGGGGCGCCGTCCCAAACGAAAGAATTGCCCCAACGGAGCGCCCTCATAGCGGTGCGACGTGGAAGAGTCGTTCGGCGTTGCGATGCGCAATGGCGCGAAGATGCTCGGCTGGGAGCTTCGAGGTCTGGAGTACGTTCGAGGCCTGCTCACTCGATTGAAACGGAAAGTCCGACGCGAACATGATGCGCTCTGGTCCGAGCACAGCATGACAAAACTCGAGCGTTGGCGCGCACATCGGGTGGTCGTGAAGACCACTGATGGTCACGTGAAAGTTGTCCAAGAAGTATTCGCTCGGCAAGCGCTTTGCGGCCCCTCTGCCTTGTTTCCGATAGCCTCGTTCGTACATGTAGTCGAGGCGGTAGAGCCAATAGGGCAAGCCCTCGCCCATGTGCCCGAGCACGACCTGGAGCTTCGGAAAACGATCGAAGACACCACTCACGAGCAAACGGACGGCGTGCAGACTCGTCTCGAGCTGGAATCCCCAGATCCCACTCGCGAGTATCTTCTCCCCGGCCGTATTTTCCAGCAGAGATCGGAAGGCCGAAGGTGGGTTGCGCGGGTGAATGTAGACCGCTGCCCCGAGCGCTTCGCACGCCTCGAAGATCTCCCAGAACTTCGGATCGTCGAGGTACTCGCCCGCCGTATGGGAGTAGACGATTACCCCATTCAACCCAAGCTTCCGAATTGCGCGCTCGATCTCCTTCGCCGCCCCTGCAGGATCTTGCGGAGCGAAGAGGGCCAGGCCTCCTATTCGAGGGTTGGCCCGTGCATAGCCAGCGAGCTCGTCGTTCATGTCCGAAGCGAGCGCCGTCCCTTCGTCGGGCTGCAGGAGCTGGACTCCGGGCGCCAAAGTCGATAGCAGCGCGACGTCGATGCCGGCCTTATCCATGGCCTTCATCCGACCTTCGGCCAGATCGCTCAACGGGTCGAACCATGGTCGGCCACGCTCGTCGTAGAGGAAGAACCGGAGATCCTCCAGGTCGAGGTCATTCCAGCTCGTTCCCACCAAGGGACGATTGGCGCGGACGTACTGCGCCGGAACGTAGTGCTCCTCGGTACCGATGAGTCTGCACGACGTTCCGCCGATTTCGATCACGCGCTCTCCCTCATTGGCAGTTGGCGGTGCCCTGGCCAACTCCGCCTTGGACGAAGAATCCCGACGGCTTGAAACGGATCGTTTTCTGGGTCTGCGGCGACTTCTCAGCACACGTGATGTTCACGTCCGGCGATGGCGCGGCGCGACGCGAATCCAGGTCGAGATCGCCCGTTATGCCTTCGACGTCGATTCCCTGACCGCCCGCAAGAACGCTGAAGGCCTTGGAGAGGTCTTCGGTTCCCGTTCGGATCTTTTGTCCGGGCGGCTGCATGCGAGGGAGCGTTGCCGCGAGATTGGCCCCAGTGAGAGGCTTGTTCCCGTTGGCCGCGATGGCGTACGCCGCGTAATAGACCGCGTCGTACCAGGTTTGGACCACCTGCGACTCCGTTTGCGCGAAGTTCGTGATGTCCGGGTATTCCGTCTTGTACTTCACGAGCCACTGATTGACGCGGTCTTGGTCCGTCGCGCGTCCCATTTGGGAAAAGGTCAGGCCATGCAGACCGAAGGTGTCGATCATGTCGACCACTGGGGCAAGGAGCGGGAAGACCGAGATCAGGTCGATTCCGTACGGGCGAGGCTCCGTCGCGGGCCACTGGAGCGTCAGCGGAACGAACGTCGCTGCTGCAGCCGCAGGAGCGTAGGAGTGGAGAATGATGTGGGGCTTGAAGTTGATGACCGCCGAAACGGCCTTCGCTGCGCCGTCCGCGGGCGAGGGATTGCCGACCGCGTCGATGAAGTCCCCTAGTTTGACACGCAAGTAGCTCGAAGGGGTGTCGGTCGCGTTCGCAATGGCGGTCTTGCCGTTGAAGGTAAGCTGCCCCTCCATGACGTCTGCCGTAGTCGTTCCGAGGGCGTTCTCTTCGACGATCATGGCCACGCGGATGGGGCCAGTCACGCCACGTGCGCGAAGCTTGGGCTCGAGATCCTTCGTGACGAGCTGGGACGCCGAGGAAGCGATTTGTCGATCGGTGAACGAAAGACTCCAGACGATGGGTGTCGGGGAGATGGCGCTGGGCACGTCGACGACTGCCGTGCGAAACGGAATGATCGTCAAGACACCGCTGGGACTGAACACCTGCGAGGTGACGGCGAGCTGATTCGCTCCGTCGATCGGACCGATGACCACGGGCACGCGCACGTTCTTCGCCAGGTGGTTCGCAGCTCGAATGATGCCGGGATAGCCACCGTCGAACTCGTGGCAGGACACGATGACGAGCGGCCGAATGTTCGAGCTGCCGTCGATGGCTGGCAGACCGCGCACCGACTTGGCGATGTCGGTTTGAGCCAACGCCGCAGCCTTTTCCATTTGATCGCCGTTACCGGAGTCGAACGTGGCTCCGGCAGCCGACAACATGCCGATGACGATGGTGTTGTCGTCGAGCAGCTGGCCGGGTTTGGCGAGCACCGTGGGACACTCCGGGGTCGTCAGGGCCACGCACTTGCGCGTTGCCTTGAGGCAAATTGAAGGCGCTCCACCCGCTTTGTCGATGCACTCCTGATTTTTAGCGCAAAGATCCTGGTCTTCAGGGCTCTTTACGCACGTCTTCGTCGCCTTGTCGCAGGTCGTGCCTGCGAACTCGGGACCGCGGGCCAAGCATTCGGCCTCGGAGGTGCATTGTATGGCAGTGGTGTTGGTCACGGCCGCACAACCGAACTGATTGGCCACGATGGCACCGATGCCAGCGGCTACACCTGCGACCAAGGTCGAACGCAGCTTGCTCATTTTTGCCTTACCCGGAATGGATGAGAGGAGTTCTTTGGACGGGAGAGAGCTCACTTTGCTTTCCTCACCGTCGGATTGGCGGATGCGAGAATCGCCAGCTTTGCCTCGGCGGCCACGACGTCTCGATTTCCCTTTGCAACGCAAGCCTTCGTGAGGTCGCCCTTGGCCCCGATGGCCACGAAGTCACCGTACGAACGCTTCGTTACGAACGAGATGGCCGAGCGAATCAGAGTGAGGGACGCGAGCGCCTTGCCGAGCTTCGGTCCATGCTTGACGAGGGCCGCATGAAGCTTCTCGTCCGACACGGCATACACTTCGACGGCCTTCGAGTCGGAGCAGGCCTTGAGGAGCTCGACGCGCGCCTGACAGGCATTCTCGCATTCGGCGTTTTGACCGCACTTCAGCGTGCCTTCACAACTTCCGTTCGAGACCGTACCTTCGCATGCGCCGCGGCAAACGCCGGAGCACGCTTCCTTGCGCTCCGTGCACTCGCCGGTACACGTCGCCGTAGCACCGCTGCCCGTTGCGGACTTGCACGAGCCTCCGCATACGCCTGGACAGTATCCATTGTATGCGCCGATGTCCGGGGGACCGGCTTGATTGAACTTCAAGCAAGGCGCGCCGTTGCAGAAGCCATTCGACTTGCTGCTGCAAACGCCGACACACGTGCCCTTGCAGTTGCCGTCGGCGTTCGAGGGAGGAGGGCCTCCGGTGGGAGGGGGAGGAGGTCCTGCATCGCCACCATCCGAACCGCCGGAGTCCGGCGCTCCAGCGTCGACGACGGGCGCAACGTTGACGGGTGCGCCGTTGCATTGACCAGTACAGGTGCCACCACAATTGCCGATGAAAAACGTCGAGCAAGACGCTTCGCACGAACCCGCCCAAATGCCGTTGGGGCAAATGCCGGTGCATTCACCGACGCACGTCTGGGGCGCCTGCTTGAGTGGAACCTCACCAACGCAACGACCATTGCATGGAACTTCCGTTCCTGTCGTGACGCACTCGCCCTTGCACTTGCCCTCGCACTTGCCGGAAAGCTTACCATCGGCGCATTTGGACGAGTCGCATGGTCCCGCGCACGTGGAAATGCACTTTTCGAGAGCGTTCGCCTCGGCCGTGCAGTTCGCGGCCGTCCGAAGCTCCGCCCACTCGGGTGCACCGGGTCCGAAGGGAGCAGTACCCCCCTTTATGACGGCCTCGAGCTTGGATGCGATCGAGCGGCAAGCCGACAGGCTGTCTTGACCGGTGGGTAGGCCGAGCTCGGTGTCCAGGGCGTTGCACGCCTCGATCAGGTCCGCCTCTGCTTGATTGGTACGCTTGACGAGCAAGTCGGCACTGTCGAGATACGCCCGGAGAGATGCTTCCGGAGACGTGGCGACGGTCGAGAGCTTCTCCACCTGGCAAGTGTCCGTCACGGTCACTTCTTCGCCCGCGCGAGGATCGGAGAAACAGGCAGCCAGGCCGAGGGCAAGCACGGTGGCCGAGCCGGCCAAAATCGGCATCAAGAGAACTTTCCGAGACATCGTTCCTCCGAACAGTGAAAGCGTTTTCGCGGCAGCACGAGGGCCACGCCGCATAGAATCAGAACGTTCCGAGAGCCGTGACCGAGCCGGGTCCCGCGAGCAGCTGGAGGGTTGGTCCGGCTGTCTTCGGTTCGTTGCTCTCCTGGCGGGAGGTCGAAACCATCTTGTAGGTGAAGAACACCGACGCTCCCGCGGCCACCACCGTCCCGATGAGCGCCACGTCCGAGGCCGTTGAGAGAGTCTGGGTCTTGTCCCGAGCCGACGTGAGGTCCGCCGCCGAAGCGCCCTGCTGTCCGAGCAAAGTCGTCTGGTCGCCCTTCGCACCGAGCGCTAGGCCACCGAGAATTCCGCTGGTGATTGCACCGATGCCCGTGACGCTCCAACCGACGACGGTCGGCACGACCCAGGGATTGGACTTGCGCTCGACGAACTTCGTCTTCGGGAGCTCGTCGAGCTTCAACACGAGCTCTGGATTGTCCGAGCTACCAACGGTAATCGTTTTCGTGGCGGGCAGGAAGCCGGGCATCTGTGCACCAAAACGGCGCAGACCAGGGTTGACAGGCAGCGGCCCCGCAAGGGGCGCTTTCCCGACCACGACACCGTCGACCAAGATCTCGGCGCCGGCAGTGGTGGTGATACGGATTTGGCCGATGCGCTTCCGAAGCTCGGTTATCTCGGTTTGCACCGTCGTCCGACGATCCTCAGGCACTTCGGAGCCACCTTCTTGCAGGTAGCGCTGAAAGGCCGAAACGGCTGCAACATAGTTGTTGAGCTGCTTGTAGGCCTGGCCAATATTGTAGAGGATTCGGTAACTCGGCGCGAGCTCCATGGCCCGCTCGAATTCGATACGCGAAGCCTCGTAGTTGGCATCTTCGTAGAGCTTGAGGCCGAGGTCATAGCGGCGCCGCGCTTCGGCCATTTTGTCCGCGTTTTGTTGCCATGATGGCGCCGCACCCGAAGGCGCAGGCTGGTCGGCCGAAGCCGCTGGGGCGAACAGGAACACGGAGGCCATTCCCACTAGAACGGCGTTCACTTTGCACTTTTGCATTATTTTTGAATAAACCAGTAATGTGGATACGGGTCAAGATTCAACCCACTGATCGCGACGATTGGTAGCAGTGTGGCGTACAAGGCATACACTGTCGCGCGCGGTCTCTCGCGGTTGCCTAATTGGCATTCCTGAGGACTACGCACGAGCTTCACCGACACTACCTCGTGAGGTTGGCGGGCGGCGGTCGTTCCTGCTGCGCTTCCGTTATCCTAGTGTCGCGGTGGCAACGACCAGAATCGCTGACTCGAGCCCATGAGACGTTTTCGGGACGCAAAGGCGACACGCAGTCGCGGTTGTGCCTTGCTCGGATTGGTCAACTGGTTGGCTAGCTCTCGAACTGGCAACTCGTGGTGCCAGGAGGGCAGCTCATGGGGTGCAGAGGAGCGACTTCATGCCCTTTGCACGTTTTCCAAGCTCGTCCGGCGCGCCCGTGGGATCGTGAAGAAAGGGCGAGACTTTGTCGATTCCACGACGGAACGGGGAGACGTGGAACGCCGTGTCGAGTCGGGGTTTGTCGACGGAGTGACAACCATTGCACGTCGCGCTGGAAAACGCGACGCGCGTCGGTTCGTCCACCCCGGGCAAGCGCCAGCGGTAGAGCAACTGGTCGGAGCTAGGAGCCTGGAATCCAACAGGAATCTGGAACTTCCCGCTGCGAATGGCGGCGGAGTTCTCGTTCACCCACGCGGACAACTGAGGGCTGCTGTTGAGCGCTTCTCCTGGAGTGTTGCGAACGGTGCGTTGTCGAAGGCGCCCGTCCTTCGTCAGCCCGAACTCCCGCAGCTGCCAAATCCAGTTGAGCGCGGATTCGTTCGTACGAATCTGATTCAACGCACTGCCGTTCGGCCCCTGCGGACGCGCTCCCCGACCGACGAATGCCGTCGTGACCTTTTCGAGATCGGCCCTGAAGGGTTCGTCGAAGGCCGAGTGCTTCCCAAGTTCGTGCCAGGCGGTTGCCCATTCGGTCACCGAGCGCGATTCGGGAAGGTGGTACTCGAAGATGAAAGTCATCGGCATCGCCGGCGTGGCTTCGTCGTCGCCCACTCCGTTCGTCAGCGTGAAGAGGAGCCTGCCCTCTCCCTGAGGCGATCCCGGGTTCGAGTCCCGTTCGTCGACGCGGTTCGCGATGGCGATGAGCCGAAATGGCGCGCGCGAAAGGTCGAGCTTGCGACCCACGCAAACGGTGCACGTAGCGTCACAGGCGTTTTCGGGAGTGAGCTTCAACCAGGGACACACGATTCGATCGCGCGACGCGCTGCCGCGAAGCTCGTTTGGGCGGTCCGCGGGGAAGCCATTCATCTCGCGAACGTTGTCCCACTCGGAGAGCCACTCCAGCACGAACGGAGATGGATCCATTCCTTGCGGGGCCATGTTCTCGATCGCACTTCGGAAGCTCCACGGGCCATTGCTGGCGTTCTTGGCCCGGGCGTCCGAAAGCACGCCTTCGTCGACAATAAGAAGCTCCTTGAACTGGTCGACGACGATGGCATCGCACCCGGCGGGAGCCAGGTCGCTTGACGAGCTGCAGCCTGCACTGCTCAAGCTCGACGCGAGCAGCACCACTCCATAGCCGACAAGGGACAATCCAGATCGCATTTACTGACCTCTTCGAACCGAGGGTCCCCCGCCACGACACGCAACCATACAAGAATACTCGGATCGCTCCTCGGTCGCAACACGGGACGTGACCTTGGCCGTTTCTAGGTGAGTGAGGGTGGGCTCTCGGTGTTTGCGGGCGACACAAGCATTGCGAAAGCCTCGACGAGGTCGGAGGGTGGCGCAAGGCGTCGGGGCCTCTCCATGCCACCACCCACGACCACATGGTGGGTGCAGCCGACCGCGGCGACGCTTCCGGCCTTCCCGCGGGTCGACGTTCGCAGGGTCGCGCGATAGCCGATGATGAGGTTGCTCTCCTTCCACGCCGCCCGCACGAGACCGACGTCCACCACATCCCCGAAGGCCAGTGGCACCAAGAAGTCGGCCTCGGCGTGCCTCAGCGGCAGGCCCCACTCCGCCCGACGAAGGACGCCGGGTAGACCCAGTCCACGATGCTCCAGAAACGCTACGTAGGCGTCGTGGAAGTAGTCGAACAGACGAGAAAAGAAGACGATGCCAGCGGCGTCGACGTCTTGGAATCGGACCGGCATGGTGTGGACGAACCTGGGCGACGCAGCGGCGAGCGCTTTTGGGTCCATTGGTGATTCGGTCATGAGTGCTCCATTCGGCTGGCCGGGCGCCAGTAGTGTCGAGGCCCGCATTGGGGCTCGTTTCCGGGCTTTGCACGAGGGCGACGAGGGCCGCGAGGCGACCGATCGTGTTTCGTCAGGCGATGAGCGAAGCTCCTCCGTCGACGATCACTTCGGTCATGGTCACGTGTCGAGCTTCGGGCGAAGCGAGAAACAGCACGGCGGCCGCTATGTCGTCCGCTTGCGCCACTCGCCCCAGCGGGATCGGGCTGCGGAAGCGAGCAAGGTCGCCCACGATGTGCCCTTCGGCCGAGCCCTTTCCCGAATCCCAAATAGCGCGGGCCATGGGAGTCTCGGTGACACCGGGCATCACGAGATTGCAGCGCACTCCAAAAGGCGCAAGCTCGAGCCCCGCAACTTTCGTGAGGTAGGCGAGTGCGGCTTTGGACGATCCATAGACGGCCTGACCGAGCCGAACGACGCGAGCGCTCTGTGAGGCGACCACGACGATCGACCCAGTGCGCGATTCCTTCATCCGCTTGCCGGCACAACGTACTACGCGGGCTCCGCCGAAAACGTTTACGGCGTAGAGTCTCTGGTAGAGCTCGTCGTCACTCTCGAGGAACGCGCGAGCTTCGAAGGCGCCCGCGAGAAAGACCACTACGTCCGGAGCGGCGGCGTGCCGTTCGACGTGCGAAAACGCGGCTTCGACACTCGCCTCCGAAGTGACGTCGACTTCGATTTCCTCCGGCGCCCGAGGCGGACCGAGATCGGCAACGAAAACGGTTGCCCCCTCCTCGCGGAGCTTCACGGTGACAGCCGCGCCCATTCCTCCGCGGCCACCAACGACCAGCGCCACATTGGCCGCAAATCGCCCCTTCGGTTCCCGAGACTCAACCATTGGCGCGTTCCCTTTCGTGCTCGGACATTTACGCGTTCTCGGGGCGAAAGGGCCCGTCGATCTCTGCGTCGAAGTCGTGCAGCCACGCGGAAGTATCTCCTTCGACCGTGGCCAACCACGCGTCGCGCTCCACCTGAGCCGGGCCATCCTCGACCATCAACCAATTGGCTCCAGCCGAACGCTCCTGCACCGTGGCCGTTCGAGCCATGCGGCGCGTCTCGTAGCGACGGAGAGCCGTTTCGACTCCATCCGGTGGCACGCCCTTCAACGACGACGCGAGAACCCAGGCATCCTCGATGGCCTGCACGGCCCCTTGCGCGAGGAACGGAAACATCGGATGTGCTGCGTCGCCCAGAAGCGTGACTCGCCCTTCACCCCACTTGGGAACGGGAAGGCGATCGAAGAGGGGATACACAAGGACCTCGTCGGTGCTCGAAATCGCCTTTCGCAGGGTTGGGCTCCAGCCCTCGAACTGAGCCAACACTTCTTCCTTCGTCCCCGCGCCGACCCACGACTCGGCGCGCTCTTCGGTCGAGGGAAAAACTCCGGTGAAGTTGAACGCACGCCCCGCCGACACGGGATAGAGAATCATCACGCGACCGCCCCCGAGCCACATGATGTTCTTCAGCGGATCTTGCGGTGGAAGCCTATCGGCCGGCACGAGGCCACGGAAGGTGTGCATGCCGCCGAAGCGGGGTTTGTCCTCGACGAACATCGAACGGACCGTGGAGCGGATACCGTCGGCCCCCACGACTACGTCCGCGTCGAAGCGCGATCCATCCGCGAGGCAAAGCCACGCACGATCTTCGGATTGTTCGATTCCAACGCATCGTGACGAAGTGTGGACGCGCTCGCTCGGAACACCCGAGAGGAGCAGTTCGTGAAGCTCGCCGCGGTGGAAACAGTAAAAGGGCGCGCCGAACCGCTTTTCGCAGAACGGGTTGATGTCATGGCGTTGAAGGACGCGGTCGTCCTGCCACCTTTGGAACTCGAAGTGATGAGGAAGCGCCCCTACCTTGGCAAGCGCAGACGAGAGCCCGAGCCGTTGGAGCAATCGAACTCCGTTGGGACTCACGTGAATTCCTGCGCCAATCGCCTTGAGCTCGCGCGCCTTCTCGAAGACGTGGACTTCGTGACCGTCACGGAGCATCGCGAGAGCGGCGGTGAGTCCTCCGATACCACCACCAACGATGGCCACTTTCAGGGTTTTTCCTCGTTCCATGAAGTCCTCACGCTTTCTTTTCGCCGAACGGAGCAAGCAGACCGTGCGGAGCCGAATTTTCTAGGTAAAGAGGCGCCGCTGGATCGCAACATGGTCCCGACGCGCCTGCGGCCGACGGCAGGAAATCGAGGACAGCAAGGCCGGGCTCGGGTCACCGTGGCTCGCACTCCAAAATGCTGTAGTCCCCGCCAGAAGACTGTCCCGCCAACGTGAACCCGCTCGCTTCGACCAACTCGCGCCAATCGGAAAGGGCTCGCTCCCGCCCTCCGGTCACCACCATCATGTTGATGTCGAGCATCGTCGCATCCGACCAAGAATCGTCGTCGGACAGGACGACCTCGACCAGCAAGAGACGGGCGGTGGCGGCCATTGCACGCCGAACGTTGGACAAGATTCGGACGCAATCGTGACGTTCCCAATCGTGCAATACCGAGCTCAGCACGTAGGTATCGCCCCCTTCCGGAACGGCCGCGAAAAAGTCTCCCCCTGCCACCGAGCATCGCTCGGAGAGGCCCCGAGAATGGAGCGCCGATTTTGCGATGTCGACCATCTCGGGGCGATCGAAGAGGAGTCCGCGCAAGCTCGGATTCTTTGCCAAAATGGCAGAAATGAGGGTTCCGTCCCGACCTCCCACGTCCACGACGAGGCTCGTTTCCGGGAATGGATAGGCCGCTACCGCCGAGACCTTTTTTGAAGCGAGGCGGCTCATGTGCTCGGTAAACGCCTCGTTCGAGCCGGGATTCTGCTTCAAGAACTCCCACTCTCGCGCCCCCAAAGCCTTTGCAAAGGCTGGCTCGCCGGTGCGAATCGAGTGTTCGAGCTCTCCCCAGACTTTCCACGCATCCGAGACGCCGAGAAGCGGGGCGCGCAAGGAGTCCGGTGTGCCCTTCTGGAGCCTGGGACCGCTCGGACCGAGCGCGTAGCGATCGCCCTGGCGAACGAACACGCCACACCCTGCAAGCGCCCGCGCCAACCGACGAACCGAAGGCTCATGGGCGCCGCTCAGCTCCGCGAGCTCCGCCGTGGTACGAGGCATTTTTGCGACGTGCTCGACGAGATCGAGCTTGAGCGCGACACACAGAATCTGAGTCAGCGCGACGCCTCGTGTGGTGCCGGCGATGAGGAGGCCCTTGAACACGACGTCTTCGAGCAAGGTTTCGTCCATCGAGCCCTCGTGCGTACCCTGGATTTCGAGACACGACCGTGAGGCTCCTACGGTACACTCGTCAATTGGCGAACGTCAACGGCGCTCCAGCCCACCGCGAGCAGAATGAGGGGTCCTTTGCGCGTACTTTTCTCGACACAACCGGCGATGGGTCACTTTCGTCCCCTCGTTCCTTTGGCAAAGGCATTCATCGCCCGTGGCCACGAAGTACGAGTGGCCTGCGCAAAGAGCTTCATTCCCGAGGTCGAGCGCGAGGGGCTCGTGGGGATTCCCGCCGGCTACGACTTTCTCGTCGGAGAAGCCTCCAAGGCGTTTCCGAACATGCCGCCAGCCGGTCCACTGCGCATGCCGTGGATGATTCCCTTTTGGTGCCGAATGACGGCAACGGCCATGGCTCCCGACCTGGAAGCAATCGTCGAGGCATTCCGTCCCGCCCTCCTCGTCCGCGAGTACCTCGAGTATGGCGCGTGCTTTTCGGCCGAAAAGCGGGGGCTTCCGCACGTCGTGGCGGGCCCGGTCTGGTTTCGCGGCGAGCCTTCGGTAGAAGAAAGTTTGAAGGGCGCTTGCGAAGACCTCGGTTTACCACCTTCGGAGGCCATGGCCATTCCATTCCGCCATGCGGTCTATGCGGCCATGCCGCCGGAATGGGTCGCCGACGGCGAGGTGGTCCCAAAGACCACGCATTTCGTTCGTCCCGAAACGGCGGATGGCGGAAATTCCAAAGCCGCTCCGAAGTGGATCTCGGAGCTTCCCGAAGGACGCCCCGTGGTCCACGTAACTTTGGGCACGACGGAAGCGAACCGCACTCCTGGCCTCTACCGAACCCTCGTTGACGCGCTCCGTGGAGAACCGTACGAGGTCGTCGTCTCCATGGGCCGCGACTTCGCGCCGGACGAAACGGGCGCACCCGCTGGCAACGTGCGCGTCGAAAGGTACGTGGACCATGCGGCTCTCCTCCCGCGGTGCACGGTCGTCGTCAGCAACGGAGGTTATGGGACGCTGATGGCGAGCCTCGCGCATGGGCTTCCGTCCGTCATTGTCCCAATCCAAGCGGACCAGCCCCGAAACGCCAGCCAAGCCGCACACCTCGGATTCGCGGAGGTCGTGACCCGGCCGTCGTGGACCGTCGACGCCATTCGTGCTGCCGTTCGCCGGGTGCTGGATAGTCCGCACTACGCCGAGCGAGCGCGCGACGTCATGCGCTCGATGGCCGCACTTCCAACCGTCGATCGTTCGATTCCCGAGATGGAGGCCTTGGCGCAGGCCAACCGTCCAAAGACTTAAGGCCCCGAGCACATCAAAAGCCGCGGCTTTGCAAGGTAGGCAAGCGGCGCCGGACTCGACCCGATCTCGTAAGCGATCTCGACGACGAAGCGCGGCACGCGGCGAGATGGCTCTGGCTCAGACCTTCGCCTTCGGCGAGCTTCAACGGCTGAACGAGAGACCGAACCCATGCCGAAATAGGGGGCTCTTCAAGTCGAACGGAACGTCCTCGAGCTGCTGTTCCACCGACTCCTGGTCGCGAGGCAGGTCGATCGGAAGCTTTCCTCGCGGCGCGATTCGTCCAAAGGCAACATCGAGCAGGGCCGCGTCGCTCGACCCGAAGTGGGCGAGCAAGGCGCGTGGGGCCCCCGTCGTCCCGACGAGCTCCGCGAGCACGCCTGGTCGCTCGAGATGCACGAAGACGACCACGGGCTTTCCGGACGCGACGAGGCGTCGCACCGTGGCGAGCTCCGACTCGTTGTCGGCACCTTGGTAGACCAGCGGGCCTTCGCGGGTGATTCGGAAGTACGAGGTCCCATCCTTGCGGGTTACGTATGGCGTGTCGATCTTCACCAATGCGACGTCGGCATCTTGGATTCTGGGAACCACCGTCCCGGACTCGGCGGCGTCCTCTGGGTCGACGTTCTCCAGGTAGACCTTCGTGTGCTTCGACAGCGGCAAAACCCCCTGCTCGTTCCGCAAAAGCACGGTCGACTGAGCCTGGACCTCGCGGCCTGCCGAGACGAAGTCGGCACGACCCACTTCGCGCCCCGCAGCAGCCTCGTCCACATAGGGGTTTTCAAAAAGTCCAAGGCGAAACATAAGGCGAAGGACCCGCCTTGCCGAAGCATCGATGCGGGCCTCGGACACGACCCCCTTGCGGACGAGGGACACGAGGTATTTGGGTTGGTTGTTGTCGCCTAGCTGATCGCAGCCGGCATCGAGGATCTTTTTCTGGATCTCTTCTTGGGATTGGTCCTCGACTCCCCACGGCATGTACCGGAGCCAGTCGGTGAGCACGAGGCCGTCGTACCTCAAGCCGTTGCGGAGCCGCTCTGCGACGATGACCTTGGAATACCCCATTCCCACGGTGTCGAATCCGACCGGAATCCCGTAGCCGGGCATGATGCCCGCCGTGCCGGCAGCAATGGCGGCCTCGAATGGGCGCTGGTGAAGATCGATGCGCCCACCTGGATAGACCTGAAGTTTTCCGTAGTGGTTGTGCGAATCGAATCCGCCCTTCATCGGGCCGTTTCCAGGAAAGTGCTTCGTGACCGTCGCCACGTGATCGGGCCCGAGATCGGGCCCCTGAAATCCCGATACATAGGCGGCCACGAGTCGCTCGACGACGGCTTCGTCCTCCCCAAACGTGCCCTCGATTCGATTCCACCGAGGCTCGCTTGCAACGTCGGCGCTCGGGGAGAGCGCAACATGGATCCCGAGGGACCGGTATTCGTGAGCTGCCACTTCGGCGAACCGCTTGACTTGATTGGCGTCGCCGAGAGCCGCGAAACCAAGGGCGTGGGGCCAGCGCGAGATCTGCTGTGGTCGAAGGTCTTTCGGGTGCCAGCTCGCCCGAGTGTGCCGAGGGTCGGAGCTCATCACCATCGGGATTCCGAGACGGCTCTTCTCCGCGAGCTCTTGCAGCCCATTCGAGTAGTGTGCAGTCACCTCGGGCCGCTCCGGAATAGCCGGCAGGAGCACCCACCTCACGTGCCGATCCGCGACGAGCTTTGCCGGAGCGACGTCTTCGAGTGGTTCGATGCGCTTGAGGTAGGGCACGTCGGGGACGCGAAACGTAGACGGAGCTCGCACTTCGAGGACCTCCCCAGCCGGGCTGGAATAGCCACGAAGCATGGGGTGAACGAGGAGACCCGCCTTTTCTTCGAGGGTCATTCGGCCGAGAAGATCGGCGACCCGATCTTCGATCGGACGTCTCCAGTCCTCGTAGGTATCAAGCACGCCATTTCGGTCGAGGTCCTTGAAGCGGTTCGCCCCAATTCGAAGGAGCGGAACGCTCCGGGCCCCGAGCGAAGGAGTCAGCTTGCTTCCAGACGAGCCAACCGGGCTTGGCGGTGTCGTAGGCGAACCGCACGAGGCGAGCGAGAATGCACCAATGGCAAGGCCGACCGCCAAGCGCGCCATGGGCACTTCGTCAACCTCTCATGCCGAGCGCCCCCGGAAGCAGCGTGCTCCTAAGAGTGGCTGTTTCGACGGACAACGCAGTCAGCATGGGCATGAGCTTCAAAGACGTTTCCGTGTATTCGTCGATCGGGTTGGATTCTGGGACGATTCCTGCGCCCGAAAAGAGAAACGCTTCAGGGTACTTGAGAAGACCACATCGGAGGGCCACGGCAAAGTGAGCGGATCCGTCGGGGCTAAACCACCCGATCGGCGACGCATACCACCCGCGCGGAGTCGTCTCGTGCGCGGCGAGCCACTCTGCCGCGTGCAGCTTGGGGAGCCCACCCACGGCTGGTGTCGGGTGGAGTGCGTCCAAAAACGCAGCCCACCCGACCCCCGGCTTGGGCGACGCGTCGATGGGGGTATTCAGATGCAGGATGTTCCGCACCTTCTTGATACCGGGAGAGTCCGCGTGGTCGATTCGCTCGCAAAGCGGCGATAGACAACTATCGATCTGATTCACGACGAGCGCATGCTCGTGCATATCCTTTGGACTGGCTCGCAAGCGGCTGCTTTGTGCCTCGAGCAGCGGAGCATCGGTCCCCGCGGAGCGGATGGTTCCAGCTAGGGCTTCGGTGTGGAGAATGCCCTCTTCGAGTCGAAAAAGGGTTTCGGGAGTTGCCCCGACGAACGTCGCATCACCGCGGCGGAACGCGAAGCGGAGCGAAGTGGACATCTCCTGGCGTAGCCGCCGCAGCACGGATAAGTCGGACACGTCTCGACCAAGCGCGACAATGGTCCGCCGATGGGCCACGAGCTTGTGGAAGGCCCCCGTGTTCAACTCGGAGCGAATGGCCTGAATGTAGTCCACCCAACTCTGGATAGGTGTCATCTCGACGGCCGAAGCCGGAATGAGTGCTGGAGAGCTGACGCTCTCGGGCTCCTGAAGGTGAATCCACAGTCCTGCGAGCTCGCGTGAAACAGCGCGAGGATCTTCTTCCGCGCGCGAAGCGAAGTGCAAAAAGGCGTGGGTGGAGGTGCGTGCGTAGCTCCACCGGGGAAGCACGAAGTCGGCGTCGCCAAAATCGGCCCAAGGCTCGGAAGAAGCCGCTCCTGGAACGAACGATGCGCCTCCGAAGAATCGAACGTCGAGGGCTCGAGGAACGACGGCCCCCCCACGCACGACACGCGGAAGTGCTTTCTGCGCCGCCGCGAGGACCGCGAAGCGGTCGACGCCCGACGCCGATATGCGGTCTGCGGCCCCAAAACCCGCAAAGCCCTCGTCGAGCGAAGCGTCATTCCAGAGGACACCGTCCTTCAGAAACGCACCTTCCAGGACGTGTTCGAGCGGAACGACAGGTGCGCCCATGGAGACGACGCGGAGGGCTGGCCCCGGCTCGGCCGCCACATGGCGAAGCTCGGTCTCGAACCACTCCATGAGAGACTGAATCGAGACGGACTCTGTAGGAGGTGGAACCACGAACTTGTCATAATACCTAATTAGGTCAAACTTAGGAAAGAAAATGCAATCGAGCCTCCCTCCAAACATAGGCCTCAACCGCTCGGGTCACGGTGGCCTCGAAGACTTGGGCGCACGTCTGGCCGAGCTCCCCCAGGTGCCGCAAGTGCTCGAGCTCCTCGCCACGGTTCGGAATGCGCGAAGGCTGGTTCGGCTCGGGGTGCTTTCCCCCATCGAAGAGACCAGCATCGTGGTCGACCTCGACCTCGCAGCGATGCGGCTCGCCCGATTGCTCGACGAACCACCTCCTAGTGGGCACGCATCGTGAGCGTTTGACAGGCCTTGGGGCTCAAGAGAGCGGTTCGAGGCGGTCGGCGAGATCGAGAAGACGCCCTCGGAGGAGCTTGCCCAGCGCGTTCGTGGGAAGCTCATCCACGAGGATTCCGCGGCGGGGAAGCTTGTGGCGGGCCAGACGAGCTCTCAACACCGTGGTCAATTGCCCGAGGGTCGGGCCGCCTTCTGCGACGACCACGGCCATTGCCACGATTTGTCCCCATGTTTCGTCCGGCACTCCGAACACGGCTGCCGAGGACACTCCCGGGATCTCTTCCAAGCAGAGCTCGATTTCGCGCGGGTAGACGTTCTCGCCCCCCGTGACGACGAGGTCGGTGCGGCGGGCGTGAATCGTAAGGCGACCGTGGGCGTCGAGCGCCCCAAGATCTCCCGTGGCATAGAAGCCCTCGGCGTCGAATGGAGACGGCTGATCCAAATATCCCGAGAACAGCGTGCGGCTCCGCACTGCGATTTGCCCATCCACGACCCGGACTTCGGTTCCCGGTATGGGAGCGCCAACGTCGTGGGAGCGGTCGGCGGTCTCCCCGAGTGTGACATGGGAGCAGGCTTCCGTGAGCCCATACGTGACGACCAACGGCCATCCGAGCGCTCGCCCACGATCCAGCAAGGACGGCGACGCCGCGGCTCCACCGAGGAGGGCGATTCGCAAGCTAGGCGGGGGCGGGGCAGAGGACTCGACGAAGCGCGCGAGCATGGTCGGTACGAGCGACGCGATCGTCGTTTTGGTACGCTCCATGGTGGCTAGGGCAGCCGTCGCGTCGAACGGGCGTCGGCCAAAGTGAACGACGGTCTTGCGGGCAAGCAAGCAGCGCACGACCACTCCGATACCTCCGACGTGGGCGAGAGGCATGCACAAGAACCAACGGTCGGAGGGGTGCCAGCCAAGCGCTTTCGCGCTGGCAACCGCCGAGGCGCGGAAGGCGCGCAGACTCAATAGGGCCCCCTTGGGTCGGCCCGTAGTCCCAGAAGTGAACACGATCGCGAGAGGCATTTCTTCGTCCCGAGCCGCGATGGGAGGAAGCGCACGAGCCACGGCATCGAGCGACCCGTCGGCGACCGCCGAAAGCAACTCGGCCTCGTCGAGGAACAGGTCGGGATTGGCCACTTCCAGGAGGACATCGCGCTCGCCTGCGGTGAGCTTCGGATGAATCGGGACGGCCGTCGCGCCCATTCCGAGGAGAGCCAACAAGAGGACGTGGACGACTTCATCGCCGTGCGCCACATACGCAACTCGTGCCCCCGCGACCGGACGGGCACCAAGTCGCTCGCCGACGAGCACCCTCATCCGGAAAGCCCGACGCCGCACTTCGGCGAAAGAAAGCTCAACCGAACCGATCACCAGGCAGAGGAGACTCTCGTCGTCGAATGTGGAATCGAAAATGGAGAAGGAGGAGGTAGTCAAGCGAAGCCTGCCATCATGTTACCTTAGGACATGGCATCGCGATCGGACGTTCGTGACGGCGAGGAACGAGGTTTCGTGGTCGAAGAACCACGACGAACGCCCGTGTGGGGGGTGTACGACGTAGTCGTCCTCGGCGGTGGTCCGTCGGGTGTCTCCGCGGCCCTCGCCGCGGCCGAAATGGGCTGTAGTGTGGCGCTCGTCGAGCGCTACGGATTCCTGGGCGGAATGGCCACGGCCGCATCCGTGAGCAACTTTTGCGGTCTTCACGCCAACGTGGGTGGCGAGGTCGTCCAGGTCGTCCATGGCATCGCCGACCGCCTTCTCTCTGCACTCCGAAAAAGGGACGCGCTGGCCACCCCGCACAGCGTGCTCGGAAAAACGTCCGCGATTGCCTACGACTCGGGCGTCTATCGGTGCATCCTCGACGAGCTTCTTGTGGCGGCAGGGGTCGACCTACACTTCCACGCCCTTGCCGTCGGCTGCGCCATGAGGGACGGTCGTGTGCATGGAGTCTTTGTCGAGACAAAGTCCGGTCGAGGGTTCCTCGAGGGACGAACCTTCGTGGACGGCTCGGGCGATGCCGACCTGGCGCGCTGGGCGGGCGTACCGACCGCGAACGGCTTCGACGACGGATATCTCGCATATCCAACGTTGATGTTCCGCGTAGGCAACGTGGACGGGGCGCGCGCGAAGGCCGAAGGCAAGCCCCAAGTTCGGGCCAAAATGGCCGCCTATTCCGCCCGCACGGGAGTCCAGTTTCCGCGGATTGCCGCATACATCAACCCACAACCTCACGACACCGAGTGGCGCGTGAACGCCACGCAAATCTCATGGGATGGCGGGCCTCTCGATGCGAGTCGGCACGACCATTTCCGATTCGCCGAACGGGAAGGCCGAAGGCAGGTGCTCGAGTTCTTCGACTTTCTACGGAGCGACCTTCCAGGCTTCGAGAATGCCTACCTCTTGGACATCGCCACGCAAATCGGAGTTCGTGAGACGCGCCGCATCGTGGGGTCGTATGTCGTGACGGGCGAAGACGTTCTTCGATGCCGTCGCTTTCCCGACAGCATCGGAGTGAACGGATGGCCCGTGGAAAAGCACGTACGTGGCGACGTGGACTGGCAATGGCTCGACCCGGCCGGCTTCCACCAGATCCCCTACCGAGCCATCGTGCCCGTCGATTCCCAGAACCTTCTCGTGGTGGGACGATGCGCATCGACGACCCAGGACGGACAAGCTTCGCTTCGCGTTTCGGGACCTTGTTACCAAATGGGCGAGGCCGCTGGAGCGGCGTGTGCCCTGTCGCTCCGGAGCCATACGCCTGTCTCCGGGGTCGACATCGCCGCTTTGAAGTCCGCTCTTGTGGATCGAGGAGCAAACCTCGGATGATGCTTTCATGACCGTGTTCAAAGTCGACGAAGTCCGCCTCTCCATCGTACGCATGCGCCTCGTAGTGCCCTTCCGCGCGAGCACCCACGGAGCCGACGAGCTTTTGCACGTGCTCGTCCGCATGCGCTGCGGTGACGTGGTCGGCTGGGGAGAAGTATCAACCCCCAATGATCCGTACTACCTCGGTGAAACCACCGAGGGCGCGTGGCAGATGTTGTCGGACTTCATCGTACCTCGAATCGTCGGGAAGGCTTTTTCCAGCATCGAAGAATTTCGTGCACTCTATTCGGTCGTGAAGGGCAACACGTTCGCGAAAGCCGGTATCGAGGCTGCGGCCTGGGACGTCGTCACCCAGGCGGCTGGAATCCCGCTTTCGCGTGCCCTTGGCGGAACACGCACCGAGATTACGTCCGGCGTCGCCCTCGGCATGGAGGAGGAAAACCGGCTCTACGAGCTCATCTCCGACTACGTCGAGCAGGGCTATCACCGGGTGAAGCTCAAGATTGCGCCCGGCAAGGACGTCAAAGTGATCGAGGGGGTGCGAAAACGCTTCCCTACCCTACCGATTATGGCCGACGCAAACTCGGCATACACGCTCGGAGACGTCGACGCCTTGCGCGCACTGGACGATTTCAATCTCACGATGATCGAACAGCCCCTGCCGTACGACGACTTCGTCGACCACGCCAAATTGCAGTCGCTCATCCGAACGCCGGTATGCCTCGACGAAAGCATTCGCTCGCTGAACGACGCAAAGACGGCGCTCAAGCTAGGTTCATGTCAAATCGTGAACATCAAGGTGGCTCGCGTCGGAGGCCTTCTCGAGGCGAAGGCCGTTCACGACCTGTTCCACGAAGCTGGAATCCCCGTCTGGTGCGGTGGAATGCACGACTATGGCGTCGGACGTGCGGCAAACATCGCCATTTCGACACTCCCTGGCTTCTCCATTCCTGGCGACATTAGCGGGTTCGACAAGTACTTCACCGAAGACCTCGTGGAGCCGGAGATCCGGGCCAATCGAGGATGCATCGTCGTGCCGGACCGCCCCGGCATTGGCTACCGGCCCGTCGAGTCACGCATCGACGAGCGCACAGTGCGTACGCGCACCTTCTCCGCCGTCTGAGCCTGGACTTCGCTCAATCGCACGAGAGCCGGCAGCCCGAAGGGCGGGCTTGGATTTGGGGACTTCGCCCTGGAACGCCGAGCTGTCCAGATCAGAAGGCCCCTTCGGGACGACTGGGCGCCCCGAAATACAGGCCTCAGGGCCCGCCAAGCGCCTCCCACAGGCGCCTGCTCTGAGCGATCGCTCCGCTCGCCTCGACGACGACCTCGATGAGCCGAAGACCCGACGGAGCTTCCGCGAGTGCTTCGCGCAGTGCCTTTTCGTCCGTCACGCGAACGTAGCTCGACCCCGCAGCGGCGGCGGCGAGAGCAAACTCGGTCGTGTGGGGTGTGAGCGTGAGATCGAGCACTTTGGATTCGAGGTCGGGGACGGCGACGATTGGAAGCTGTTCGAATATCCTGCCACCACCGTTGTTGACGACGACGATTCGTAGATCCTTCACGAATGCCTTCGCCTGGATGAACGAGCCAATGTCGTGGAGTAGCGTAACGTCCCCGCAGAGCAACGTTGTCCTTCCGCCCTGGGCATCGGATACGCCAGCCGCCAGCGCGACATTTCCGTCGATGCCGCTGGCGCCACGCTGAGAAACCACCCGGATGTCGGAGGTGCCGACGTCAGTGTAGGTGTCGAGCGCGCGCACGGCGAGGCTATTGCCCACGACGAGCGTGTCGCCACTTCCGAGACTATCGACCAAAGCACGGACCGCTTGTCCTTCGGCGAAGGGCACCTTTTGCAGCTCCGAACGCACCACACACCTCGCGACTTCGTCGAGCGCCGCGTACGGCGACACGGAAGGCGACGTCCTTGACAGGCGACGGCAGCTCTCGCCAATGTCGCCGAAGACTATTGTCGTGGCTAGGCCCGACGGATCGCAAAAGTCGTCTTCGGAGAGGACGACGACGGAGGGTGCAGGCCCCATCGACTCGAGCTTTGGCAAGAGCTCGAACGTCGGTGGGAGTCCGACCTGAATGACCAAGTCGGGCAAAGTGTCCGCCGAGAGCTTGCGAACGAGCAGATCGAGGTGAGCAATGCGGGGAACGTCCGCAGGCCAAGGCCCATAGCGGAGTTGGCTCGTCGCTTCGGTGTAGACCGGAAAGCCCGTCCGCCGTGAGAGCGCGGCTATGGCCGTGGCATGTGCGATACGCGAGGGAAGCGCTGGTCCGCAGACGATGATTCCCCGTCTGGACGCCTCTATCTCGGCATTCGCGGCCTCGATGGACGTGGAGCTGGCGAAGCGCATCGAACGGCCTGGAACTGGCAATCGACGTGCCAAAAGAGCATCGACTCGCGAAACGAGCTCCAGCTCTTCGGGTGTACCAGGAGCGCGCGGCTCGAGCGGCTTTCTTGCCCGGAAGTTGATATGAACCGGCCCAGGGCGAGGGTCCATGGAGGATGCGACGGCTTGGGCCACCATTCGCCGAACGCCGACGAGCGACGAAGTGGTCCCGTCCGCAGCCGGCACGTCGAACTCCGCCCGGACGTACTCCCCGAAGACTTTCACCTGATCGATGGTCTGTGGAGCGTGGCAGTGCTGGAGCTCGTGGGGCCGGTCGGCGCTAACGACCACCAAGGGAAGTCCGGTGAGGCTCGCCTCGACCAGAGCCGGAAGGTAGTGGACGAGCGCCGTGCCGGAGGTGCACAAGACCGCGCTCGGCCGCTCGTGGATTCGAGCCTGCCCCAAGGCGAAGAAGGCTGCACTTCGCTCGTCGATGATGCTGTGACAGCGGATACGCGCCTCCCGCACCAGCGCCACGACGAGTGGCGTGGAGCGAGAGCCTGGGCTCACCACCACGTCGGTGACGCCGGAAGCAGCCAGGGTGGCGACGAAGAGACGCGCGGACTCGGTGAGCGCGTTGTTCGGAATCATGTCACGATCTCCCTTCGGTGCCGGATTTGCACGCGCTCGGATCGAATCCGTTCAGGTCAGTAGCGCCAAGGGAACTTGGCAAAGTTCGGCTTGCGCTTTTCGACGAACGCCGTACGTCCCTCGTCGGCCTCTTCGGTGCCATATGCGAGACGACACGCTTCGCCCATGAAGAGCTGCTGACCGACCATTCCGTCGTCGGGGAGATTGAAGCCGTACTTCAGCATCTTCATTGCCGTCGGCGACTTGGAATTGATCGTCTTCGCCCAGTCGAGCGCGAAGGTCTCGAGCTCGGCGTGGGGAACCACGGCGTTCACCATGCCCATGTCGTACGCTTCTTGGGCGCTGTAGTTCAGCCCGATGAAGAAGATCTCGCGTCCGCGCTTCTGACCCACTTGATGCGCGAGCAGACCGGAGCCGTACGCCGAATCGAAGCTGGCAACGTCAGGATCGGTTTGCTTGAACACTGCATGTTCTTTGCTTGCAATGGTGAGATCGCACACCACGTGGAGACTATGCCCTCCTCCGACGGCCCAACCAGGGACGACGGCGATCACCACTTTGGGCATGAAGCGAATGAGCCTTTGCACCTCCAAGATATGGAGTCGGCCCGCCGCGCCGATGCTCACGGGCTTTCCGTCTGCCCCTTCGTATTGGTAGCCATGTTTGCCGCGGATCCGTTGATCGCCGCCCGAACAGAACGCCCACCCTCCGTCCTTTGCGGACGGCCCGTTGCCGGTCAGAAGAACGCAGCCGACGTCGGTTTCTTTGCGCGCATGCTCGAGCGCGTCGAAGAGCTCGTCCACGGTACGCGGTCGGAACGCATTGCGCACTTCCGGACGATTGAACGCGATGCGTACGGTGCCGTGCTCGACGGCGCGGTGGTACGTGACATCCGTAAACGACTCGAACCCCGGAACCGGGACCCAAAGCTTCGGATCAAAAATCTCCGAAACGGGCTGCTTTTTCGTACCTGGCATGGCGTCCATCCTCGAAAGTTGGATTGAGTTTCGTCGTGCTCGCGCGCCTGCCCACGAACACGCCAGCCGTTGGAAGGCGGAGTGCCGCGAGAGGCTCCGAAATCAGGATTCAAGAAGGTGAAAGAGAGGGCTCCGCAAGTGCTGCCCGAGCGCGTTGCCCGTCGTTCACTCCCACGAGAATCACGGTGGTGTTGTCCTTGCCACCCGCCCCATTCGCGGCCTTGATGAGCTCGCCGACGGCCGCGTCCAAGTCTTTTGTGTGGTGCGAGACCACGCTCTCGAGGACGGAATCGTTGACCATCTTGGTGAGACCGTCGGAGCAGAGCAGATACACGTCACCGGGAAGTGGCTTGTCCACCAAAAGGTCAACTTTGACGGAGGGGGCAATCCCCACCGCACGACGGATGTGATCGGCCATCGGCCCCTCCACCCCTCGCGCCGCCAAGGTATGGTCCGCCGTCAGGAGCTTCAGCTGACCTCGGCGCCAGCGGTAGCATCGACTGTCCCCGACGTGGGCGATGAAGACGCGTTGCTTCCGTTCGGAGAAGCGCGCGCCGATCACCGTAGTCCCCATTCCGTGGAGCTCCGAGTTTCGATTTGCTTCCCCGAAAATCACGGCGTTCGCCGACTCGATCGCCGATGCGAACTCGAGTGCCTTGCGAGGCACTCCGTTTCGAGTGCTCGAGAGGTGAAACTCGGCACGGTCGAAGGCTTTCTGGATGGTCTCGACGGCGAGACGACTGGCGATGTCGCCACCGCCATAACCGCCCATGCCGTCCGCAACCACGTAAAGCGAGTGGGGTGGGCTGATGAGGTGGCTGTCTTCGTTCTTGCGGCGCTTGAGCCCACAATCGGTCTTGCCAACGGCCGAAATCAAGATGAGGTCGACCGGCCCCGTCGGCTCGTCGGTGTCGGCGCTATCCTCGAATACGATGACCGCGCGCGACTCGCTCGCAACGGCTTCTTCGTCACCGTCGGTCGTCGAGAGCGTGGGTAGCGCCTTGGCAGGCACCACACCCACTTTGGTGACGTCGATGTCGTCTTCGTCGACTGTAGACGGGACGACGGGCTCTGCCTTTTTGGCGAGCGCTGGAGTCTCGACCTTCTTTGGTTCGTTTTTCGGCTCGGCCGGCGGCTGAGCGACCTCGCGACTCTTTCCGAGCTCCCGCGCCATCAGGACGATGGCGACCAGAAGAATGAGCCCCGCGATGAAAATGATAGGGGTGATGGGCACGGTGTTCTCGTCAGCGTTGCCAGGGGTCGGTGGTGTCGAGCGTCGGCTTCTTCTTCCCGGATGGCTCGGCGTTTGGCGAAGGTGCGGCAGCCACCGTGCCGTGCGGGTGGTAGGGCCGGATGGCGGGAGGGCTGGAGGACGGTCGGGGCGAGGGCGCCGCGACCGCCACCGGATCCACATCGAGGGCAATGTCGATGCTCACCGTTGGACCATCGAGGGCGACACTAACCTCTTTGCGCTGGTGGCCTGGAGCCACGGCGCGAACCGAGTGGGCCACCCCGTCGCGAACATGACTGACTCGTGAAGGGTTGTCCGGAAGCTCTACCCCGTCGAAAAAGAGGGTCGCGTCGGCGGGAGTCGCCCGCACCGAAACGATCGAGCTTTCTTCGGACGGCGTGACCACGACGGGTGGCGCGTGGGCTTTTGCACGCCCCCGGCTGATGTGCGCTCCTGCGAAGAAGCCCGTCACGATGGTCACCAAGCTCGCGATTCCCACCAGCATCCATCGAGCGATTCTCCTCGTTGGACGGGGGGCTGCCGGCTCTTCCGGACGAGGCAGTAGCTTGGGTCCAGGTGCTCCTAGCGAGGGCTTGGTCTTGGCGGCTTGCGCGCGGGCACTAGCTACTCGCGGGGCTGGGCGCGACGAGTTGCCGCGACGAGATTGTAGCGTGGGGGTCCAAGATCGACTCATGGCTTCTTGGCGGGTGCCCAAGGGTCTCCGGTGTCAAGCCCAGGTTTTTTTCCGCTCGCCGCAGCCGTTGCCGGGGTCGGCGGGGGAGCCGTCGGTTGTGGAGAGGCCGGAGGAGGCTGCGCGGACGAGGGGGCCGGACCGTTTGGATGCGCCGGAAGCCAAACGACCCCTCCTGCCTTTTTTTCCACCTTTTCGTGGTCGAGGCTCACGTCAAGGCTGATTTGCGAGCTGTCGAGGACGACCCACTCCAAGTGGGAAACGTACCCTGGAGCCTCGACGCGAAGACGGTGTTTGGCTCCGTCTCGTTTGAAGGTTCCTGTCGCGGGATTGTTCGACAATGGCACATCGTCGAAGAGCACTTTGGCCTCGGGCGGCTTCACCGAGATCGTCACCTTGCTCAGGATCTCCGTTGGAGTCGCCGCGGACGAGGACGGGACGGGCAATGGGTCGGTTCCCGCCGAAGCGCCGCCCTTGTCGCGCTGGCTCACTACGGCCACGACGATGGCGGCGACGGCAAAGAGGGCGACCGCGCCAAGCGCAAAGAGGCGGGTTTTTGCGGGAGCGGGCTTCGCTTCTTCGGAAGGTCGGGTGGGACCCGAAACAGGCGTGCCCGAGATCGGCATGGCCACCGACACCTCGAACGACGCCGATGCGCTCGTTGGAGTGCCTCCTCCGATGGCAAGCTGCGGAAGCGAAGCCGCACCTCGGCTCGACTTTCCGAGCTGGGATTCCTTGCCGAGCTGAGACTCGATAATGCCGCGAATGCGGGAACGGTCCTCGGCGAAAAGCTCGCTAATGTACTTTCCGAGCTCACGGGTCGACGTCCTCATCTCGGGATGAGCGGCTACGTAGTCCTCAAGGGCGGATTGGAAGTCCGCTGCCGTGGCGTACCGGTCCTCCGCACTCGCCGCGAGCGCACGCATGCAGATCGCCTGGAGCGCCGGATCGACTTCGGGACGAATGCTCTCGACCGTCGGGATTTGTCCGGTTGCAAGCCTCTGGAAGATTTCGGCGTCGGATAAACCGCGCCACATTTTGCGCCCGGTCAGCGCTTGCCACATCATCACGCCGACCGCGAAGACGTCGGCGCGACGATCGACCGACTTGCCCCCGAACTGTTCGGCGGGCATGTAGGCGCATTTGCCTTTCATGACTCCCGTCCGCGTATCGCCGGAGGAGTCGGCCGCCTTGGCGATGCCGAAGTCGAGAACCTTCACGGCACCGTCGTAGGTGACCATGATGTTGTGCGGCGAGACGTCGCGGTGGACCACGTTTAGCGGCGCACCGTCGAAGTCCTTCAGCTCGTGGGCGAAGTCGAGCCCCTGCAGCGTGTTCGTAAGGACGAGCAGGTGGAACTTGAGAGGGAGGGTTTCCTCGATTCCCACCGCCGACGGTTCGGACGTCGGGGATCCGTCGTCGTTCTGTTTGAGCTTTTGGGCGTTCTTGACGATGCGACGGAGGACGGACTCGAGCGACTGCCCGTCGAGGTACTCCATGCTTATGAAGTGGTAATCGCCGTCGAAGCCCACTTCGTTCGTGTGAACGACGTTGGGGTGATCGATTCTTGCGCTTAGGCGCGCCTCTTCCATGAACATTCGGAGAAACTCGGGCTCCTCCGCGAGCGCCGGCCTCAGCCGTTTGACGACGACGAGCTTGTTGAAGCCGCCTGGCCCCTGCACGGCCGCCAGATACGCCGTCGCCATGCCTCCCCGACCAAGCTCGGCGAGCAAGGTGTGGCGAGGTGGCGTCGGCGCAGCAGACGGCATTTGTCGCGAGGGCGGAAATCCAGTGTCGTTCACGATTGAGCTCCGTCGGGTCGGAATACGTCTCGAATCCGCTTCAAGGGCAGTTCTCCCGACACTTGTCCGAAAGGGCGACGCTCGTTGGAAGCCAGCTAGTGCCTCCGCGAGCCATACTTAACTTTATCGTGCCAGGGGGGGCCGACGCAAGTGGAGGTATCGCGGAAAACCCTTTGAAAAGAGAGGTTTCGCACGCACATGGACGACCATGTCAGCGACGCGGTTGAGACTCGCCTTCCGCTGACTTCGATGCCTGGCGAAAGGTTGACGCTTCAAGACACGGTCGATAGCCTGGACGTGTGACTAGCCGCGATGCCCCGAACGAGGGCAAGATACCTTCGTTGCGTTCGGAGGGTGTCGCCGAAGCCGGAGCCTCCGCGACGGTGGTTCAGAAGCCATCAAAAGACACCCTCGCGAGCCTGAAGGACGATCCCAAGGAGGACGGCACGCTTTCGCTGGTGGCGGACGACATTCTCACCGATGCACGTGCCCGCACCGAGATCCTCGCTCCGGGTCTCCTCCCACCGATGCACGAAGCGCCTTTCGAGCGCGCGGACACGGCGATCCTGCTCGCACCTCCGCCTCCCGCCATCGTGCCTCCTGCCAACCTGGACGCGCCTCCCGCGCTTCCAGCAAGCGCAGCCGCATCGGCCCCCTCCGTTTCGCCCACGGCGCCCGACAGCGGAAATCTGCCCCTCATCGTCGTGTCGATCGTGCTCTTCCTCATCGCAGCGGCCATCGTCGTCGGCTCGCTCTCGCACGGCTGACCCGGTTCGAGCTCAGATGACGGGGCAACCGCGTCCAAATCGAGCCCCGGCAGGCGGTGCGGCGCCGCACTCGCACCATCGAGTAGGGCCATTCCCGGGCCCATATCCCCCATTTTGCGCTCTTCTCCCTTGACCGCGGCCGGAAAATCTCGTTTCTGGCCAACCCAATAGGTCCCCCTACACCCTGCCGTACCGTACGCGGGACCTCGGATGGCGCTCTGCATGCTGCGGCGCCTCGAGCTCCGTCGTCCCTTCAAAAGGAACATACGTTTCGTGGACCTTCTGCCCCATTCCGCCATCGGCATCGGCGTCTTCGCCTTGGTCGTGGCGCTCGGCCTCTA
>JAYUKI010000703.1:0-13029 GCA_043764595.1 Myxococcales bacterium
GGCCAAGAGCTGCTTTTGCACGTCTTCGATCATCTTCGCCGCGCCGAACGACGTGGACGCTTCGGGGTTCTGGGCAAGGAGCTTCCGTGCGAGATCCTGTACGGGCCCCTCGTCGATCGCGTCGATCGCGCCGTGCCCGCCTCCCGACGTCAGCGCCTCCACCATCCTTTGGGCTTCGGCGAGCTGCTTGGCGAGCTCCGCTTTTCGGGCCGAGGCTTCGTCGCGCGAGAGAGGCGTCGAGGAAATCCACACGCCGTCGTCTTCCATCTCGCTCACGATGGCGTCGTAGGTTCGGCCTTCGGGATCACGAGTGTCCGGGAAAAAGAGGACCCCGCGTGGGTCGCCTTCGGACTCGCCGAGCTGCGAGAGCCACGCACGCCCCTCGTCCACGTCGGCCTGGAAGACCGCGAACGGCTGGAAGGTGTGCACGAGGAACGAGCCGTCCTCGAGCTCTTCGGCGTAGAGCCCGTCGCTGCCGTCGTCGTCGTCGAGGTCAAGCAGTGGACGGAGGGCGTCCGGATTCTTGGGGCGGAAGAGGGCGACGGCGTCGGCGGACATGGGCGCCAGGATACGAACAAGCGGTCGGCGCGCTGCCCTTTTCGACAGGGTCGCACAGCACCCTTCCGAGCAATGTCGCAAAGCGTTGGGAAGGAATAGCGCAGAGCGGCGTAGAACGTAGGAATCGACCGTTCCTCCCTCGGATGTGAGGACCTTAGAGGTTCATAAGATCTCCGAAAACATTCTCGGACCGCCTTGCGAACCCAAAAATCGTCGGCTAAGTGAGCTCTGGGCACTTTCACCTACATAGGTCACCCTCTCATGGCACGCCGCGTCCGTCTTGGTGCGTCATCTCGGCTCTCCGTTTGCGCAGCGGTCCTCTGTTTGGGGGCCATACCCCTCACATACGGGGCGTGCGCGGACTACATCGAACCCCCGTTGCTCACTGCCGCGCAGCCGATCGATCCCGTGCTGGAAGACGACGCCGAAGCGCCCCGTGCGGCTTCTCGGGACGCTTCGGGCGAGCCGCCCCGTCGTGACGCCGGTCGTCCCGGGGATGGCGGACCGATGGTGGACGCGGACGGTCCAGTCTATCCCATGCCGGCACCCCTCACCGGAGGGCACCTCTATTACACGTTCGACAACAAGGTCTTCCGCATCGCCGCGGAGCGTGGTGCCCGCCCAGAGAGCGTGTCGGCCGCGCTCGATCGCCTCGGATCGCCCGGTGTGGACACGCGCATCACGGCGAGCCGCGACTCGCGCTGGATGCTCTTCACGTCGGACCGCTTCGGTGGCGTCTCGAACGACAGCCTCGTCCTCGCGCCAAGCGATTTTTCTCGGGTCGAAGTCGTGCGGCCTGGCGGACAAGCCGTTTCGCCCCAAGGGGTGGCGGCCATTTCGCCAGGCGCGGGAGACCTCATCGTCTATGCGGCCTCCACCGGCCCGCACATGGTCGACATCTTCGCGACGCGTCGCCAAGGCAGCCGTTGGTCCGCCCCCGTGCTGCTCACCGGCGCCTCCACGTACCCCTACAACAACATGCCCGCGCTCACGCTGGACGGAACGCGTGTGACCTTCGACTGCGGTCAGAACGCGTACCCTGAGACAGGCAACAACGACGGCTGCGAAGTGAACGTGGACGGCAGCGCGCTTCGTCGCATCGTCACGTCGACCACGCTTCCGAATGCACGGCAGTCGTATGTGCAAAATCCACACGAAGGGGCAGACGGCCTCTACTTCGAAGCCGCGTGGCCCGTCCCGGGGCGCGCGGTTCCCCCCGAGATCATCTGGATGCTCCCGAAGTCCGGAGGCGTCCCGGTTCCGGTGCAACCCGCTGACAACGCGGTGTCTCCGTGTGGCTTGCCGGATGGCCGCTACGCCATGCTCTGGCTCGCGGGGCCCGGCAACGCGCGAGGCGACCACGAGCTGGCCGTCCAAGCACGCGGCGGCGCGGCTCCCATCGTGCTTACGCCCGGGGTGGACGTGACGGACATCGGCATCGGCTGCGGCGACTGACGCTGACACAGGCGTTCACGCGTTCGCGCGTGCGCACCACGGCCACGACTTCTCGCTTCAAAAGCGGTATTTTTTCCGATCGTGGACGGCGCTCGCATATACATGGGAGCATGAAGACAAGTATCTTCCGCCGCCCTTCGCGCGTAGTCGCGGGGTCGCTCTGTGCGTTGGCCGTCGTGTATGCGGCCTGCGCCGACTACATCGAGCCGCCCTTGCCCGCGAAGGCCGAGCCTGTGATTGCGGTGCTCGAGGAAGATGCTGCCCCAGTGCACGTGGCCACGTCAGAAGCCGGTGGCGAGCCCGTTCGCGACGGCGGCGGCAAGCTCCCTCCCGATCCGTCGGAAGGGGACGCCGGGCCTGTCCCTCCCATTCCGCCTCCGCTGACGGGCGGCCATCTCTATTACACCTTCGACCAGCACGTTTGGCGCATTGCCGCGGCTTTCGGAGCCAGGCCCGAGAACATCTCGACGGCGCTCGACAAGTTCGGCACTCCTGGAAACGACGGTCGCCTCACGTCGAGCAACGACTCGCGGTGGATGCTGATGTCGTCGGCCCGCTTCGGCTGCGGCTCCACGGCGTGCCTCGTGCTCGTTCCGAGCGATCTTTCGCGGGTCGAGGTCGTGCGTCCTGGCGGAAAGGTCTTCGCGCCCCAAGGGGTCGCGGCGATCAAATCCGTGACGGGAGATCTCATCGTGTATCCCGCCACAGGAGGGCCACACTTGGTCGACCTCTTCGCCACGCGTCGTCGTGGTGGGGGTTGGGCGTCCCCCGTGCTGCTCACGGCGGCGTCGACCTATCCGTACAACAACATGCCCGCGCTAAGCTTCGATGGCACGAAGGTCACCTTCGATTGCGGCCAGAATCCGTCTCCCGAGACGGGCAACAACGACGCCTGCGAGGTGAACGTCGACGGTACCGGCTACCGCAGAATCCTCGGTACGAATGCCCTTCCGAACTCGCGCCAAACCTACGTGCAAAACCCCCATGCCGGGCTGGACGGGCTCCTCTTCGAAGCGGCGTGGCCGGTCGATTCGGGTGATCCAGAGGTCGTGTTGCGACCGGAAACCATTTGGAGGCTTCCGAACGACGGCGGACGGCCCGTTCCGAACCAGGTCTTCGACAATGCGGTCAGTCCCTGCACTCTGCCGGACGGTCGCTACGCCATGCTTTGGCTCGGTGGGCCAGGCAACAACATGGGCGATCACGAACTGGCGGTGGCGAATCGGGCGGCCACCTCGGCCATCGTGCTCACACCGGGAGTCGACGTGACCGATATTGGTATCGGCTGCGGCGACTAAGGCGTGGATTTCGCTCTGGGCAGGTAAGGGTTGGCTGTTCGACGAAATACGAGTCGAGCGGAAAATCGAGATGGCTCCCGCGGAAGCGTCTTGAGCAATCCGGGCTAGGAAGTACGGCGGCTCGACGCCTTCGTTGGTCGCGACGCCTCGAGGTCGTCCACGGCCGCGCGCAACGCCGAGACCGACGCCGTTCGGAGGTAAACGACGGGCGTGTCACTCGGCGTGAGCTCTTTCACGCGGTCGCGGAGCGAGTGCGACACCATGCCGACCACGACGAACACCGCCGCGATGCGACCCAGGGTTCGTCGTGTTCCGTTCGGAACGCGTGTCTCGAAGTGACGGAGGGCGAGCCCACGTTCCTCGAGTACGTCGCGGTACCGCCCGGCCAGACCTCCGCATCCTCCGACCAAGACCACGGTTTCGGCGTCGTTCGTGTTTGCGTCGTGTTCGTCGTGTTTCATACCGAGCCGTACAGCAAGGACGAAGCCAATCGCGAAGAGGGCCAATTTCCCGCTCGATTGCGAGCTCCGCGGATATTCCCCGCAATCTTGTCTCGATTCCGACCGAGTTCGTGCTTCGCTCTGCCAAACTGACAATCACGAGCACGAAGCTCGTGCATACGTGGCCCTTGGTGGGCAAAGCCATTCCGCTAGGCTGCGATGGCCATGCCGACAGAGACTCGCCGCGACCTTGCCGACCTCCACGCGCGTGCATCCCGGGCGCGTCCCGACGAAGTGTCCACCGAGCTCGTCGTTCGTGAAGGGCGCATCCCGGAGGACCTCCGCGGCGTGCTCTTTCGCAATGGTCCCGGAAAACAGGAAGCGTTCGGTGTGCCGTATACGCACCCGTTCGATGGCGACGGGATGATCTTTCGGTTTGCTTTCGAGGGTGGACGCGTCCACTACCGAAACCGCTTCGTACGAACGTCGCACTTTCTCGCCGAGAATCGCGCGGGTCGCATGCTCTACCGAGGGTTTGGCACGAACCTCCCAGGAGGGCTCGCGAAGAACCTCTTTCGCACGACGTTCAAGAACGCCGCAAACACGTCGGTCGTGCGCCACGGTGGCGTGCTCCTGGCCCTATGGGAGGGCGGATTGCCTCACGCGGTGGCCGAGGACACCTTGGCGACGATTGGCCCCTACGACTTCGAAGGGAAGCTCGTGAGCCCGTTTTCCCGCATCGAACGCGCCATTTCGCCGCATTTGCCGTTTTCTGCGCACCCCCGGATATGTCCTCGAACGGGGGAGCTCTTCGGCTTCGGTACGTCGTACGGCCCGAAGAATCGACTTCTGCTCTATCGCGTGTCTCCCGAAGGAGAGATGGCCGTCCCCGAAATCGTGGAGCTGCCCGCGCTGACCTTCCTTCACGATTTCGTCCTCACCCCGAGCTACCGCGTGTTCTTCGACGTTCCCGCCGCGTTCGACGTTCCTCGTGCGCTCTCGGGCCTCTCGTCGCCTGCGGATGCCATTCGTTTCGGAGACGGTCCCACGACGATTCGCTGCTACCCGCGCGAGCCCGGGAAAAAGCCTCTCACTTTCGTGGCGCGCAGCGCCTTCGTGTTCCACTTCGTGAACGGCTTCGAGCGCGACGACGGCACCATCGTGATCGACGCCATTCGAACCGATCGCTTTCCCGCCATGCCGGGCTCGGCCGAGCTGCTATCTGGTGGTGCGTTCTATCCGGCGCCGCTGCTCACGCGCTACGAGCTCGACCCTCGCTCCGGGAAGGTCCAGGAAACCTGCGCATCGCGGATTCCCTGCGAGCTTCCTACGTCGTCCCGTGCCGAAGCCACGCGGGACCATGGGCTCGTGTTTGCCATCGCAGGCGACCCGCTCGACGCGAGCACGACGCACGTTGCACCGTTCTTTTCGAGAGTGGCTCGCTTCGATCGACACGCCGGCACCGAGCGCGTGAAGGACCTCGGGTCCGTTCTCCCAGGAGAGCCTCTCTTCGTTCCGGTCGCAAGCGCGCCAGGGGGAGGGTTCGTGCTCACACTCGGCTTCGAAGGCCAGCGCGAAAAAAGCGCCCTCTTCGTGCTGCGCGCCGACGATCTCGGCACGGTCGCCGTGTGCGAGCTCCCGCACGGCGTTCCTCCAGGTTTCCACGGGACTTGGGTGCCCGAGCGGGCCGCAAATTGACATGAGGTTCTTTGTACTTTATATGAGGTAGATGGAAACGATTCGCATCGACGACGGCACGCGCGTGCTCGTCCTCACGGGGGCGGGAGTCTCTGCGGAGAGCGGGATCCCGACGTTCCGCGGCACCTCCGGCCTTTGGGAAGACCATGCGGTCGAGAAGGTCGCGTCGCCCCAGGGATTCGTGGACGATCCAGCTCTCGTGTGGCGCTTCTATTCGGAGCGTCGTGCTGGGGCCAAGGGGGTCGCTCCAAACCCCGGACATGAGGCCTTGGCGCGCCTCGAGGAGCGCCTCGGCGATCGCCTTCTCCTCGCCACACAGAACGTCGACGGCCTTCATTCGAGGGCTGGCTCGCGGCGTGTCGTCGAGATGCATGGCAACCTCTTTCGCTCGCGGTGCTCCCGTTGCGCCCGGCCCGCCTTCGACGACACGGCAACCTACGACGCCAGCCTTCCTGCGTGTGGAAGGTGCCACGAAAAGGGCGAATTTTCCCTGCTTCGACCGGACATCGTCTGGTTCGGCGAGTCTCTCGATGCAGAAAATCTGCTTCGCATCGAGTCCTTCTTGTCTGGTGCTCGTGAGCACCGGCTCGTCTTCCTTGCCGTCGGCACCTCAGGCCGGGTTTCTCCGGCGTCCGATCTCGTGCGTCATGCGCGTTCGCGAGATGCCGAAACGTGGCTCGTGAACCTCGAAACGCCCGACAACGCGAGCGGGTTCGAGCACGTGGTCACGGGCGAGAGTGGTCGTGTGCTCCCGAGCCTGTTCGCGTGAGGCTGAGCCACGTCCCTTTCCGCAGGGGCGCCGCGAGAGCGCCGATCAGGTTTTCGGACCGAGGATTTCGCTCGGTTAGCAAGCATCGCTAGGAGCGACAACCCCGTCTTTCCCGCGCCTCACGCCATTCGCCACCCGGCCCATGAATCTCCGGACTAGGTCACTGACTCACGGCGTTTTTCACGAGCAGGACCATGTGGCGAGCCTTGATGGGGCTCGTCGGGTTCTTCGGGTCGATGGCCACGTTTTCGCGGGGCTCGCCTTCGAAGCGAAGGCTGATGCCTGTCTCGGCGTCGACCTTCGGGAGCGGGATTTCGAGGTCCGCGAAGGCGGTCGCAAAGGCGCGCGTGTCGGTCGGATTCGGGGTCGGAGCCCACGCGACCTCGATGGGCTTCGTCGTCACGGTCGCCGAGCCGTCTCCCGGTGCTAGGAACGCGATAAGGTTCACCGTGCTCTTGGGAGCTTGTCCCTCGAACGTGCCCGCCCTCAGCGCATAGCGCAAGCGAAGGACCTTTTGGCCGGCGGCAATTCGGAATCCCACCTTGCCTCCCTGGGACACGCGCATGCAGGCCGCAGCTCCGTCGCAATCGCCCACGAGGCGGTTGATTTGGCTCGGAAACGCAGGGGCGTCGGTCGCAAAATCGTAGGCTTTCGTCGCTTTCCCGACGGGGATGGTCGAGAAGTAGTACCCGCGATTCTCGAGCGTATTTCCCGATGGATCGGTCGCGGAAAACCCAGGAATGGCCGAGGGGGCTCCGGACGTGTTCTGGGGAGTGTCCCACGTGGAGGACAGCGGCTTTCGGTAGCCTAGGGCACCGATCCACGGGGTGTCGGCAATCGGGACGAGTGAGAACGCCAACTCGCCGCTGACCGGCAGCTTCACGTCCTTTTCCAGAAGGCCCTCGGAGAAACCGATCTGGGACGTCTCCCACGGTACTTCGGTTTTGGACTGCGTGAAGGTGGGCTCGGTCGTGTCTTTTCCGAGCGCGCCCACGTAGTCGCGGGTCGTGCCCAGCGGACCTCCGTAGCTCACCGTCAGGACCATGGCCTCGGCGGAACCGTCGACCGAGCTACGATTCACGACGAGTGAGGCAGGCTGGTTGTTGAGCGTGAGCGACGCCGTCACCTGCGTGTCGGTCACGGACTCGATGATCGTGCGCGTGAACGGAAAGCCGTAGCGCGAGCCCTGAAGAAAGAGAGCAAGCTTCCCTCCTTGGTTCACGAAGTCGACCCGCGCCTCGAAGCGACCACCGTTGGTGTTTGCGAGCTTGGTCTCGAAGCTTCCGAGGAGGGAGCTCTCGCTGGAGGAAAGGGGGACCGCGGCCGCTTGGTCCTCGGCAGCGGCGCCGCTGGTCGGCGTCGTCGTGCAGCCCCAGAGCCCAAACACGCACAGCACAGCTCCGAGCGCCTTCTTCATGCCCGCGACTCTAGCAAACCGTGTGCCCTTCCGAACCTCAAGGATTCAAGGAGTTTGGAGGGCTTTCGCGCGCTTGTTGGCACACCTCGGCCCGAGTCGGGAGCGTTCGGTGTCGCGCTCAACGGGGAGGACCGTCGGTCCCCCGGCAGCGGGCGTGGAAGGTCCCTTCGCCAAACACCAGTACGCAGCGTCGAAGCACGTCCATGGCCAACACGCCGTCCCGTGGGCACGAGGCGTCGGCACTGCCCGGCACGAGCCCAACATCGAGGTGCGCCCGAACGTCGCCGACCGAGATGGTCACGTCGCGCAGCATCTTCGTGTCGACCTTCCCCGATGCGAGCAGGAGGGATTCGCCAGGCTCGGCGCGTGGCGCGAGGGATTTTCCTGCGTTCGATGTGAAGAAGAGGTCCGTGCGCTGGGCTCCCGTGTCGACGAGCAGAGACACAGTTTGGTCGTCGATGGTGGCGGGCAAGAGGAACGAAAGGGGGCCGATCGGGTTCGTTGGGTCGGTGCAGGCGGTCGGCTCGGGGAGGGAACGTGGCTCCGGACGAGAGAAGCTCGCCCATTCGGCAAGCGCCCCTTTTTCTTCGCCGAGGCTCTCGCTCTCACGCAGCTCCCCACGGGACAAGTCGAGGACCGTCGTCTTCGCGTCGAGGTTTTGCGGAGAGAGGAACGCGCCGATGCCCAGCTTTTCCAGGGCTTCGGGCACGTCGATCACGATCGTGTCCCGGTCCGGCAGAGGCCCCCAGCCATCGAGCACGAAGCTCGGATGTGCCGTGCGAAGGGTCGCGATGGGCTTGCCCACGTGGTCCGTGCTGCTGTCTCCGTGGCTCTCGAGAGCGAGCTTCGCCTTCTTGGCCAGCCATCGTGTGACGACGTGTGCGTTGGCCCCGGTGTCCACGAGGAAGAGCGTGCGCACGCCGCCTACCGAGCCCTGCACCACGGGCAACTGGAAGGGCCGCCCGGATACCTCGTACTCGATACGTGCAGTCCGCATCTTTTTGGTGGCCGGTTTCGGGCACGGGGAGTCTTTGCATGCCGTCGCAGGTGGCTTTGCGGGTGTTCCGGCGAACGGCAGGCCTTGGCATCCGGCGAGTCCGGCGACGAGGAGCGCTCCCGCGAGCACGCGCCGGACGCGTGCGGTCGAAGGACTCGGCGGAAACGGGCTCGGGGGGTGCAAGGCTTCCAATGATAGTCCCAACGCGCGCGCGGGCCGCGTTTCGCTCGATCGTGGGTGACCTTCTCCGCCTGGAGCTCGGGCGGCAGAGCAACTCGCTCAGCTTGGAGGGCTTTTCGAGGGGCGCAGGGCGCGAGCGATGGCCTCGAGCAGCTCGGCGGCCGACATGGGCTTCTCGAGGCAAGGGGCTCGGCTCTTCGACGCGCGTTCGCGGAGCGATTCGTCGAGGATTCCTCCGCTCATCAAG
This sequence comes from Myxococcales bacterium, assembly GCA_043764595.1. GTDB lineage: Bacteria > Myxococcota_A > Polyangia > Polyangiales > Polyangiaceae > JAAFHV01. Next base: position 9,060 of record JAYUKI010000703.1, read on the forward strand.
ACGAATCGTGGGACGAGCTCAGGATGGAGCGACGCCACGAGATCGAGCAAATCGAGCCCCGAGGCGCCTGGCATCATCACGTCGCAGAGCACGACGTCGAAGTGCGCGTCGCGTTCGAGCCTGGCCGCTGCGCCGGAGGCGCTCGTCTCGAGCTCGACGTCGTGGTGAGGCTCGAGCAACGCGCGAATGCTCGTCCCGATCGCGCCCTCGTCGTCCACCACGAGCACACGACGCCTCTCGGCGCGGGAACCCGAAGACGCGGGGGCCGAGGGGGGGTGACGGCTCGCGGCGTAAGGGGGAAAAAGCACGCTCACGCGAGTCCCGTGACCTTCCCGGCTCTCGATCGAGATGCGACCCCCGTGGGCCTCCACGATGGTGCGGGAGATGTAGAGCCCGAGCCCGGTGCCTTCTCCACTCTTCGTCGTTTGGAACGCCTGGAAAAGGCGTGATTGGGAGGTTTTGGGAATCCCGATGCCGTCGTCCGAGATGACCACTTTGGCCCACCCCGCGTCCGTCGAGCTCGTCTCCACGGTGAGGTGTCCCCCAGTCTTGCGATCGCGTGGAATGGCCTGTGCGCCATTCACGAGCAGATTCAAGAACACCTGGCCGAGGCGCGACGTGCTTCCCCGAACGGGAGGAGGCTCGCCGTAGGCCCGAGTGATGGTGGCCCGGTGGCGCAGCTCCCCGTGTGCGACGTTGAGCGCGGCGTCCAGCACCTGGTGCAGATCGACCAAAACGCCTTCTTCGGGGTCGCTGCGGGAGAACATCTTCAGGTCGCGCACGATGGCGCGGACGCGCTCGAGGCCCTCCGTGGCAACGCCGAGCATCGCTTCGCAGCGCGCGAGCCCACGCACGAGCTCCTGGAGATCGGCGGCCGAGCCCTCGCCCTTTTCGGTGGCCTTCGCCACAACGGAGAGAGTCGGCAGGGTTCGCGCGAGCACCTCGGCGTTCCCTAGGGCGTAGGCGAGGGGATTGTTGATCTCGTGGGCGATTCCAGCGGCCATCATGCCGAAGGTCCATACGCGGTCGGCTTCGAGGAGCTTGGCGTGGAGCTCGCGTCGCTCGGTCACGTCGCGGATGACGCTGAGCAGGAGGTCCTGGCCGCCCACGGTCGCCACGCGCGAGGCCACCTCGACCGGGAACGGCGCCCCGTCTTTTCGGCGGTGAACCGTCTCGAAGCGGACACCCTCTTCGAACGCTTGCGCGAAACGTTCGGCGAGGTCCGGCAACGTGGACTCGTGGCGAAGGTCGCGGAGCGTCTTCTGCAAGAGCTCGGTGCGCGAGTACCCGTAGGTGGTCTCGGCGGCTCGGTTCGCTTCCACGATGCGACCGTCACGGGCGATGAAGAGCAGCACGTCCTCGGTGTGCTCGCGCAGGAGCTCGTAGCGCCGGCTCGTGAGCTCGCGTTCGTTCTTGTCCGTGACATCCCGGAGGATGGCGATGTGGACGCCGGGAACGACGTGGCCTTTCGTGGTCACTTCGATGTCCCGAAAGGGGCCGTTTTTCGGGGCGACGCGCACCTCGCCGCGAACCGTTCTTCCATCGCGGAGGGCCCGCCACATGGCGTCTTCGGTGTCGTCGGTCGGGCCGTAGAGGTCGTTGCTCGAGCGGCCGACGAGCTTCTCGTGCGGGGTCTCGAAGAGCGCTACGGCGGCATCGTTGGCAGCCAAAATCGTCCGGTCGTCCGAAACGGCGACGACGGCGTCGGCCGCGTGCTCGAACGCGGCGCGATAGAACTCGGGGGGCATCGGGGCAGGCATGAGCCGGGCGCGCCACGATGCCACACACGGCGCACGATGTGCACCGGTAGAAGTTGGAAATGCCGTGCCGCGCCGGGGAGTTACGGTTTTCCGAACGCGCGACGAATGGCAGGCTTCAGCTTTTGTTCGAGACCCACGGCAAAAGACACCACGTCCCCGGAGCGCTCGACCTCCATTCCAAGAATGGCGTAGTAGCCCGCGTCCCGGTCGAGCCACGGCGTGAAGCCGAAGGCCCCCGGGCTCGAGACCTGCGCGCATCCTTGGGTCGGCGTTTCGCATTCGAGCCAGGACGCGAGGCCGTAGCGGTAGTCGAGCCCTGCTGCGGCTTTAAGGGGCGAATACGCGACGATCGAAGCGGGGTAGGGGTCCTTGGATTGGGCGTCGACGAGGGCCTCCGAGACGATGCGCGAGCCACTCGGAGCGAGACCTTTTGCGAACACCGTACCGAGGATTTTGGCGTATTCATCCACCGAGGCGCGCATTCCTCCGGCGATGAGGGGGTTCTGCTGGCCAATCGACTGGCGCGGCGCGGTGAAGTACGCGACCTCTGCGGGGAGGCCGAGTGTAGCCTTGAGCTCGTCTTGGAAGATCGTCGCCCAAGGTTTCCCCTCTTTGATCTCGGCCATTCGCCCTGCCACTTGGAGATGTGTCGAGCCGTAGTCGTAGCGGGTGCCCGGTGGCGCGACCGCGGAAAGGTCGCGAATTTCGTCGACGCAGGTGGCGAGGGAGATGGCAATTCGAGCGGTACAATCGGCCTCTTTTGGTAGCCCGGACGTGAAGCTCAAAAGGTGGGACAGCTTGATGGCGGCGTTGGGTCCCGTCCACCCGAGCACGTCGCCCGTGGTCGAGTCGAGTGAGAGCTTGCCCTTGTCCACGAGCCGCAAAATCACGAGCCCGGAGACCAGCTTGGACGCCGAAGCGATGGCTACGCGTTGGTCGGTGGCGAACGCCCCGTAGGCCTTCTTGAACACGGTCGCGTGGGTGCGGTCGTAGATGGTGAGCGTGAAGCCTTGGGCTCCGGCTTCCGAACCTTCCCCCGCGAAGGCAGCGCTCGCGATCGCGTCGACCTCGGCAAACCGAGCGCTCGCGTCCGGCGCGGCGGTCGTGTCGGTGCTGGCATCCTCCGGCGGTGGTGGTGCGGTTCCGTCCGTCGAGCTCGAAGGAACCGAAGCGTCGGAGGCAACGACGGCGTCGTCGCCACACGCAACGGGCAAGAGGCCGAGGAGGACGATCGGGACGAACAGAAGGGAGCGCATGAGCTCGGCGCTGCAATCTTCGAGCCCGTACGGTGGTCGCTGATTGCCTGAAAAGGCTAGTTATTTCAATGGTCTGGACGTGGACCACTCGGGGTCCACCGAACCTCGTGGTGTTCTGTCCATGCGTCCCCTCAACGAGGGGTTAGCTCGAGAGGTACCGCATCGGGTCGTCGTGAGCGCGCGACGGCCACTCCTTCCGAGACGAAGCTCCGTGCGCTCATGTCTCCAGCAACATCGTCGCGAGCCCGTTCGGCCGTTCGTCGGCGAGCCAGTGCCGCGCCCCTCCTGGAGGGCAGAAAACGCAACCGGTTGCGGTTTCGGTCCCTTCAGGAGGGACAAAAACGCAACCGGTTGCGTTTTCGAAGCCTCGCGGCACCCTTCCCTGCTCGTGGGTCGCGCACGTGTCGGCTTCGCGCGGCAGAAGGTGCCGAGCCCTCGTTCGTACTTCGCGCACACTCGCGGCCGCCGCAGTCTCCTGGGCCGCGCCAGCGGTCGAAGCCACAGGTCCGTCCGCGTGCGTGGCTTTTGCTGTCAGACGGTCGCGACGTGCTGAAACTCTGCGGGGATTTCGTCGGTCACCGAATAGTCGACGACGAAAAACGCATCCATCCGGAGCTCGGCGCGGCTGAGGTCGGTGAGTGCGCCCACGGCGAACGTGCCGAGCGGATCGTCCTCGCCGCTGTCTTCGTCCCAGAGCTCGACCGTCGCTTCTCCGTCGAACGGGAAGCTTATTTTGGCGTCGATGCGAGCTCCGTTGCCGAGGCTCACGTACTCGTCTTTTTCGCTAGGGAAGCGGACCTCGCCCGACGGCGTTTTGACGATCATGTAGACCTCGGTGGCTCCGACTTCTTCGCTCACCTTGCACTCGATGGAGTGCACGTTGAAGTAGCGTTCGTCGAAGCCGGCGGGAGACTCGGTGACGCTGAAGATGACCTTGACGGTCTCGGTGCCGAG
>JAYUKI010000704.1:0-1082 GCA_043764595.1 Myxococcales bacterium
ACGGCGTCATCGCCGAGCTCTTCACCGATCGCGGCATCGGCACGCTCGTGCGGAAAGACTGAGCATGAGCACCGAAAATCCAGGGCAGGGAAGCATCGCGCGGACCGCGGCCACCGGAGCGGGCGGCATGCTCCCCGAGCTCCTCGCGTGGAGCTCGTCGATGGAAGACGACTGGGGCCTCGTGCGCGAGGATCTCCTCGGAAGCGCTGCGCACGTGACCATGCTCGGCAAGACGGGCCTCGTCTCCATGGCCGATGCAACGACCCTGCGGGCGGAGCTCTTGACCATGTACGGGCTCGCCGAAAAGGGCGAGCTTCGGCTGCCCACGGGCGAAGAAGACGTGCACATGGCCATCGAGTCGCATCTCACCGCGGCGCTCGGCGACGTGGGCAAGAGGCTCCACACGGCGCGCTCGCGAAACGACCAGGTGTCCACCGCACTCCGGCTTCACGTGCGACGCGTGCGCGGCGAGCTCGTGACGCAAGCCTCGAGTCTCGTGCTGGATCTCGTCGGTCGTGCGCGCGGCGAAGTGGACCTCGTGCTCCCGGCGTACACGCACCGTCAGCGGGCTCAGCCCATCTCGGGTGCGTTCCTGATCGCCGCGTGGGCGAACGGGATTCTGCGCGCCACGAAGCGCCTCGCCGAAGTGGACGTGTCCGAGTGCCCACTCGGTTCCGGAGCGTGCTCGGGTTCGTCGTTGCCCATCGATCGCGTGCTCACGGCGAACCTCCTCGGCTTTCCGAACGGCCCCACGAAAAACGCGCTCGATACGGTCGGCGACCGCGATTTTACCCTCGATTTCACGTTCGGATGCGCGCGCATCTTGCTCGCGCTGTCGCGTCTCGCCACCGACATGATCGACTACGCGACGAGCGAGTTCGGCTTCGTGAAGCTCGGCGATGCCATCTCGGCCGGCTCGTCGATGATGCCGCAGAAGAAGAACCCGGACGTGTTCGAGCTCGTGCGCTCGAAGGCCTCGTTCGGAGTGGGAAACGTCGTGCAAATGCTCACGCTCGTGCGCGGATTGCATGCAGGCTACAGCCGCGATCTCCAGGACGACCGCCGCGCGACGCTCGGCTCGG
>JAYUKI010000705.1:0-13004 GCA_043764595.1 Myxococcales bacterium
CGGCGACATCTCCGAAGACGACTACGACAAGCGATCCATCTATTCGCTCTTCTATTCGCTCTACCGCTCGATGGGAGACGTCCCGAGCGAAAACGGGACGCGCTACGAGCTGACGTTCAATACCTGGGGTTACACCTGGCCCGAGTCGTGGGGCCCCTGCCCCAACCGTGCCGACGACCCGCAGCGTTTCGGTCGCAACGCCTACAGCGGCCTCTACCAGTTCGATGCCGTCAAAGAGTACGTGAAGGCCCGCGAGGGCAAGGTTCACGTCGTCGAAATGGGCTGTGGAACCGGCGCCGGCGCACACCACGTCTGCACGAACGTCCTCCCCAAGGCGACCTACGAGGCCTTCGACATGCAGCGGGCGGCCATCCAGACCTGCCGGCGCAAGTTCGTTCCCGAGCTCGGCGGCCGACTCGTCGGGACCTGCGCGGACGCGACCGAAATGCCGATTCGCTCGGCCACCTGCGACTTCGTCGCCGTGAACGAGACCCACGTCACCGAGCAGACCGGCAAGGTCACAGCCGAGGACGAGCGCTTCTTCGACACCGCGCAGCGCCTCCTCAAGCCGGGCGGCTACCTCGTATGGGGCAACGCCATTCCCGATTCGACGTGGCAGCCTTGTTTCGACTACCTCGCCAAAATCGGAATGAAGCAGCGCGAAGTCCGTGACGTCACCAAGGAGGCCATCTGGGCCCGTGACCAGGACAAGGCTCGCGTCGACGCGTATGTCGACTACTGCATCGACCAGTTCTCCGGCTTCAAGATCCCGGTCATCGGCGACAAGCGTCGCCGCGAGGCCGAGCTCGCCATGAAGAACTTCTACCGCAATCCTGGCACGATGCTGTACGAGCGCATGGTGAACGGGATCGACACCTACAAGGTGGTCCTCTTCCAGAAGCCCGAGTGACCAAACGAACGGCGGAGCCCGAGCACTTCGTGTGCTCGGTGCTCCGTGGTTTCCCCGACTCGCACTAGCTTCGCAAAACGGGACTGACTCGCCGAAAGCGAGAGGACTCGGGCGCGAGCGCACTTCGGTTCCGGCAGGCATCGCTGCGGGCGGGCCCAGGGGTCAACGGCACAGGCTTCAGTCCGTACGCGCCCCTCGAGCGCGAGCGCCCTTTGAGTGCGATCGCCCTTTTGAGCTAGAGGCCACGCCCGTCGGCGCTTTTCAGACCGGCGGAACGGTGAGCAGCGCTTCGAGGGCGTTCAGGTTGGCGCGGGCAGATTGAACGCTCGCAAAGGCACCCTCGACGACGTGCCCGACGGTGACCTTTTCTGCGCGAGGCAGTCGTTTCAGGGTGCTTAGGACGCCTTCGAGCGCGGATTGAGCGGCTTCCACCGCGACTCTGGACGCTTCTATCTTGGCCAACAGCTTGGCGCGCTCGGAAGGCTTCAACGTAGAGCCCGGACGGCGTTGAGGGCGGTCGCGACGGCTTCCCAGTCGAACATCGGAAGGCCAAGACCGACATGGGTTTCTTGCCAGGACGTTCCCACGGCCGCCAACGCGGCTGCGCGCGTCGCACCCCATGCAGTCACGAAGACCTCTCCACGGGACCCCTCGCTCGCATCTACCCGAAACTCCCCGGGATCGTCTTCGTTCATTCGCGACGTGATGCGGAGGGTGAGCCTCGCGTCGCTTTGGATGAAGTCGTAGACCATGGAACCACGGTCACGAAACTGGTTGGCGATGGACAGCTTCGGTGAGCCGTCCGAATTCACCACTGAAGATCGAGCCATGCGCGCTTAGCCTTTCTGTATGCCTCGCGGGCGGTGGTCGTGATCTCGTCGCCGGACAGGGCCGGCATGCCGAGCCTTGCGAGCTCGGTTCGAAGGTGAGGAGCGACGCGCGCGCGGGCTTCGCCGAGCGTTCCGGGCCAACCACCCGACGCGGGGCGGCCTTCGAGGCACACCGCCGCGTGCACCGCGCGAGCCCAGTTTCCGCCCACAAGCGCTGCGGCTTCGGAGAGGACCAGGCTTCGGGGATCGAGAACGACGGGGGTCTCGCCTAGGGTGCTCAAGCGGTCAACCGAGCGGCGGTCGCGGTCGCGGTCGCCGTAGCCGTAGCCGTAGCCGTAGCCGCACGTGGAAGCCGGCGGGCGACAGAACACTCTCCCGCTTCGTCACGGAGACCATCCTGCGTGGCCTCGTGCGAAAGGTTTTCGGTAAAGAGGCGATGGCCCATGGGAGCTTCCTGATTCTGCGGAAGGCGAGGCGGTGCGTGGAAATGCACGCACCCACGCAACAACGAAAGTTCGCAGAAATCGGCGCGTACCGGGTGGGGGGCGTCCGTCGATGCGGCAACGTTCTTCGTGAACGCGAAAGTTGTACCACTATCCCCCAGGAGCGCAAGGCGAAGGGAAATCCGCCTGAATTTCAGCTCAAACTGAACACACGAGCACCCAGGCGGACTCGCCCATGGCGCGGGTGCTGGTCGGTGCTCCGATCCCAGCCGGGAACGTCCGAAAGCGGCGAGAGCACGTTGGGGAAGGCTCTATGCTCGGCGACCATGCATCGGCTCTACCTTTCCCCAGGAATGTTCGGCTTTGCCGAGCTCGGCGCGTTCGGATACTTCGCGCACTTCAGCCGCGCGATCTCGGAGCAGTTCCGAGCCGATGGCCAGGAGGTCGAGGTGCACGTCGTCGACGTTCCTCCGACCGCGTCCATACGTAGGCGCGCCGCACGTTTGGCCGAGACCGTCGCCGAGACCGTGTTGCCTGGGGACGCGGTGCACCTCTTGGGACACTCGACCGGAGGCCTGGACGCGCGTCTCGTGGCGAGCCCTTCGTCGCGGTTGCCTCTTGGGCCAGGCATGCGGGATTGGCTTCCGCAGCTTCGTTCGGTGACGACGATGAACACGCCTCACTATGGAACGCCGTTGGCGAGCTTCTTCGCGACCAAGGCGGGTCAGCAGATGCTCTACACAGTGAGTGCGTTCACCTTCGTTGCGCTCACGTTGAGTGCACCGCCCCTCACGGTCGCCAGTGCGCTGGTCCTCGCGCTCGGACGAATGGACAAAGCCGTGGGGGTGGAGATTCGGATGCTTGGCCGCATGACCGACTCCCTCCTCGGTGTGCTCGAGCCCGCCAAAAGTCGCGAAGTTCGCAGCTATCTCGACGCGATAAAGGCGGATCAAGGCGCGGTCATCCAGCTTACGCCCGAGGCGATGGACCTCTTCCTTGCCGGAGTCGAGGACCGTCCCGGAGTTCGCTACCAGTGCGTGGTTGCGGCCGCTCCACCTCCGACTGCGCTTGGCCTAGCCAAGCACGCGCTCTCCCCCTGGCGGATAGTCTCGCACGGTCTTTTCACGACTCTCTATGGGCTCACCGCACGCTACGACGACACGTACCCGTGTGCTTCGCCCACGCTCTCGGCCGACGCCGAACGGATGCTCGACGAAGGCATCGGACGCCTCCCGGGAGCTCGTTCCAACGACGGCGTCGTGCCGGTGCTCTCGCAGGTTTGGGGCGACGTCGTTTGGGCGGGCCACGCCGATCATCTCGACGTTCTTGGCCATTTCCACGGACCGAAGCTCTCGAGCTCCGCCGAGCATATGCTTCATTCCGATTGGCTCACCAGCGGCGCGAGCTTCGACCGACCGGCCTTTCAGACCATGGTGGAGGCGATCGTACGTGGCCTCCTGCGTCAACCCTGATTCCTTCGTAGTCTTGAGCAGTTGCCCGCTTCGGCACTCCAACGACACTGAAAGTCCATGTGCCGTGGGGTCCCACCTTATTGAAGTGCGCAAGCCTTTTTTGGTTCCAAGCGGGAAAAGACACCGCTAGACCTACCCGGGTCGCGAAAATCTTTTCGCGGCATAGGGCCAGCGGGTCATACCGGTGGTCGCATCCTGGAGGTTGAGTTTGGAACTTTCCCGGAACGCCCTGCGAGGGCAAAACGATTCCGCTTCAACGAGCCTGCCGTCTTCGGCCCGGTCTTTTTGTGCGGTTCCGCTGGCCTTCGCGGCCCTTTCCACGGTGCTCGGTTTGACGCTCGGTTTGGCCGGCTGCGCGAAGTCGGCCCCTGGCTCCACCAGTGAAGGTCCCGCTCTCCCCACCCAGAGCGCGTTGCACCGCTCCTTCGCGAAGCCTGCTCAGGTCCACAGCGAGCGCAATGCACGCACGGCCAGCTTCGGCGACGGTTTGAAGCTCGTGCCCGAGACTCGTGTTCCGGAAGGTGCGTTTTCCGGCTCGCTCCTCGCGAACGTCGCGATTCCGAACGGCCAAGCCGGTTCTTTCTTGGCGGGTCGGGGCCCCTGCCCCGCCGGGATGGCCAGCATCGACGGGCGATTCTGCGTCGACCGCTACGAGGCCTCGCTGGTCGAGGTTCTCCCCTCGGGCGAGCAGCGTCCCTTCCCCTTCTATCTCGGAATCGAAGGCCACGAGGTTCGCGCGGTCAGCGTCCCAGGCGTGAAGCCCCAGGCCCACATTAGCGAAAAACAAGCCGGCGCTGCCTGCCAAGCCTCTGGCAAGCGCCTCTGCAAGCCCCAAGAGTGGCGAACCGCCTGCATGGGACCGGAGCACACCACCTGGGGCTACGGCGAGAAGAAGGAAGAAGCCCGCTGCAACGACCACGGACGTAGCCCAATCGGCGTCATCTTCCCGACGGCCGCAGGTCACACGTGGGGTTGGGATCAGCTGAACAACGAGAAGCTGAACCAAGTCGAGGGCACCCTTGCCGAGACCGGAGCCCACTCGGGTTGCACGAACGGCTACGGCGTCTACGACATGGTCGGCAACCTTCACGAGTGGGTCGACGATCCGAAGGGCACGTTTCAGGGCGGGTACTACCAAGACACGCACCTGAACGGCGACGGCTGCGGGTACCGCACGACCGCGCACAACGCCGTCTACCACGACTACTCGACCGGTTTCCGCTGCTGCTCGGACGCCGAATCCGCGCCCTGAGATCCAAACCGAGAGGGTGCTTCTCGCTCGACAGCGCGCGATGGACTGAGAAAGAATGGGCCCGTGAGCGACGTCGCAACTACGGCTGCCTCTTTCGGTCCTGACCGGCGTCTTGCGGCGCTGACCCTCCTCATGGGCGTCGGGTTGTTGGCGTGTGTCGATCGGCCCGCGGAGGAGCCCTCTCCCCCACGGACGGTCGCTTTTGTGCGCCACCGAGAGGTCCCCCGCGAGGCCCCAGCCCAAGTCGAAGTCGAAGTCGAAGCCGAACCGGTGGCTGCAGCGGCTTCGCCTCCACCGCGCGATCTGCACGGCAAGATCGTGCTTCACGCCGGCGACTCGATGGTCGGAGGGAACGGTGGGCTCGCGAAGGGCCTGTCCGAGCACTTTCGCTCGGAGGGTGCGAAGTTCGTTCGCGACGCCGAGGTGTCGGTCTCCATTCGCAAGTACTCGCAAGCCCCCAGGTTTCGGCGGTTGCTCGACCACTTCAAGCCCGACATCGTGATTCTGACGCTCGGAGCCAACGACGTGTTCCTCCCCTACCCGGAGGCGTATGGCCCTTACGTCGAGAGCATCGTCAAAGCGGTTGGCGAACGCGAGTGCTACTGGGTTGGCCCGCCGACGTGGAAGCCAGACACCGGTATCGTCGCCGTCATTCGCGAGCACGCGGGCCGTTGCAAGTTCTTCGACTCGAGCCACCTCGACATCGCGCGCGCCAAAGACCGGATCCACCCGAACGACGAGGGCGGGGCCGAGTGGGCTGGCCAGTTTTGGTCGTTTTTCCAGGGAAAGCCGCCGATTCCGAAGACCCACGTGCTCGAGCCGGAGCCCGACGACCGCACGTTGCGACGGGGCGGCACGGTTCGCATCGGAGCGAGCGCCACTCAGCAATGAAGGGAGTCTCTGCCGAGCGAGGCGAGCTCGCCGTGCAGGCGCGACTTGGGCTCGACGGCGGGGCGCGGGTTTGCCATAAGCGCGTGGCGATGCGGCGCTCGAAAGTTCTCTGGCCACTGGCCGTGGCGGCTGTGGGATTCACGATGGCGTGCTCCCAGAAGGACCCGCCGAAGGCCGCGGAGACCGTAGACGCCGCGCCAAAACCCGCGCCCGCGGAGCCCGACGCCGGAACCGACCCGAAAGACGCCGCCCCCGAGATCCCGGCGCGCGACCTCAACGGCAAAGTCGTCTTGCACGCGGGCGACTCGATGGTGGGAGGCGACGGAGGTCTCACGAAAGCGCTCGCCACGAAGTTCAAGGCGGAAGGCGCAAAGTTCGTCCGCGACTACGAAGTCAGCGTTTCGATCAGCACCTACGCGCGCACCCCGAGGCTCAAGAACCTCCTCGAGAAGCACAAGCCGGACATCGTCATCCTCACGCTCGGAGCCAACGACGTCTTCGTGCCTTTTCCTCAGACGTTCGGGGTTCATGTCGAAGCGATCGTCAAGAAGATCGGCGATCGCGAGTGCTACTGGATGAGCCCTCCCACGTGGAAGCCGGACAGCGGCATCGTGGACGTCATCAAAGAGCACGCGGCTCCCTGCAAGTTCTTCGATTCGCGCAACCTGACGCTAAGGCGGGCCGGCGATCACATTCATCCCACCGAAAAAGGCGGAGCGGATTGGGCCGAGCTGTTCTGGGCGTTTTTCCACGGCCGCGGACCGTCGGCGCCCGGGCTCTTGGACGCGGGCATCCCGGACGCCGCGCCGTGAGACGCGTGAATCGGCTCGAGTAGGCAGCCGGAGGGGAGCGGCCTTCCGCTTCCGCGAGCTTCATCCTCGGCAGTCTGCCATCTGGAAAAGGCTTGCCGTCGCCGTCGCGTCGTTCGCTAAACCATCGAAATTCAATAGAATTTTCGACCCGTTCGTGGTTCTGGAGCGATACGCCGGCGCTCGGGTCGAGCCTAGGTGACTGGTCCTTGAGCGCCGAACAGGTTGAATCCCGTGCTCTAGCGGTCCCCGATGACGAGCTCTTGACCGCACGGCAGGTCGAGCGAGCGGCTCGTTCCGGCGCTGCCAAGCTGCACGGTGTGCTTCCCACAAGGGACCTCGATGGCGGTCGGGGTCTCCCCGACGACCCGGCCGTCAAAAAAGATCCGGTGGTTTGGCGACGCGTTCGCGGTGCTCAAGAGGGTCGTCCCGGCACGGGCGGTTGGACCCGAGCTTGGCTTCGGCGCCTCGGGCTTCGCGGCGTCGTTCCCGCCATCTCTCGCCCCGGCTTCCGCCGCGGCGTCAGGCATCGATGGAGAGGCACTCGGCGTCGACGAAGGGAGCGGAACGAGGGACGCATCCACGAGCTCTGCTGGAGCGCCGGCTTCCGTTCTTCCCCAAGCGAGAGGAAGTGTGGGCTCGGAGGACGAGGGAACGGCGGATGCGCTCGGGACCGCGCCCACGCCGAGCGCCGCGAGAATCCGAGCACGTTTCACGTAGGCGACCCCACCACCGGCCGACACGAGCGCGACGACGAGCAGCAGCGCGATCTTCGGGAGGTGAGACTTCTTCGCAGCAGGAGGCGTTGGGTATGTATTCCCATAGGGGGGCGCGGCAAGCGGTGGCGCCATTGGCGGTTCGGACCGCGTCGGGGAGGCGGCCGCGGGCGGAGCGGATGGCGCGGGCGGGACGCTGGAAGGTGCAGACGGAGCCATGGGCCCGCCAGGAGTCCTTGGAAAGGGCGGAATGGGCGGTGGAGTCGGGGTGTACGTCGCGGGCGAAAGCGGCGGCACACGCACCGTGGCGCCCTCGGGCACCTGTGGGGGGCGCTCGGACCCCATCATCAACGTGGTGGTCGCCGAGGTGATCGGGATGAGGTCGCTCGAAGACGAAGCGCGCGTGACGGTCACGTCCGTATGGCCCGCGTGTGGGTCGTTCGGCTCCGGCCATCCAGAAGCGATCGTCGCGGCGAGCTCCGAAGCCGAGGGAACTCCGGGAGCAGCAGGAATCGCACCCGCGCCAGGAGGCAACGCAGGCGACCCGGCAAGAATGGGCGTCGGACCCCCTCTTTGAGGTCCAGAACCGGCGGGCGAAAGCGGGGCCGTGACGGCCAAGGGCGCCGTTTTTGTACCGGTTGGCAGCTGCGTTGGGCCGGGCCGTGGGGGCTTCTGGGATTCCGGTTTCCGCTGGCTCTGAATGGGAGCAACCGCGACCGTCGCGCGGGAGTCGGATTCGGGGCGGGGCCCCTCTGCTGCGAGAGTCTGTGCCAGAGGCTGTGGGGTTGGAGGGACCTTCGGCGGAGCTGGCCGTGGGGGCTCGGGTGCGATTCGCGAGGACGACGAACGCAAGATCGCGTCGACCTCGGAGCCGGTTCGGTCGTTGGGCTGCGTGGACGGCGCAAGCGACACAGCGGCAGCCAGAGGCGAGCTCTCTTCCGGCAGGGCTAGACCGTCGAAGAGCTTGTCGATCTCGAGATTTTCGCTGGTCGCGTCCGCATCGGTCTCGGGTTCCGCCGCAGGCGGCTTCAAGAGCGCAGGGACGAGCTCGATGCCTTTGCGCGGCGGCGAGGCCGACGGGGGGGCAGACGCGCTCGCCTTCGGCGGCGCAAGCGTCGGGATCTTCCGCGCCGACGCCGAGATGTCTGGCTCCGACTCTCGTGGCGGAATCGAAAGAAGCTTCTTTTTGACCTTGTCGCGCTCTTTCGCCAGCTTGAGAAGCTCGTGAAGCTCTCCGCGTCCCGCAGCCGGGGACGAGATGTCACGGAGTGTGCGGCAGACCTCTTCGGCCGTGATCTTTCGCTTGCTCGGGTCGGGCTCGAGAGCGAAACGCACGGCGTCGCGAAGGCGACGATCGAGATCGGGCCGAAGAACGTCGAGCGATACGATCTGCGGCTCCGCCATGGCCCGAAGAATCTCGATTTCGGGAAGCGCGCCGCGCTGGATCGCTTTCCGATGGGCGAGCATTTCCCACAAAAGAACACCTGCGGCGTACACGTCGGTGTGGGGCCCAATATCGCCGCCGTTGACCTGTTCCGGCGCCATGTAGCCAAACGTGCCCTTGATGAGCCCCGCCTGGGTGTCCGAGCGAACCCCGGTCACGCGCGCGATGCCGAAGTCGGCGAGCTTGACCTCACTGTTCCATCCAACGAGGACGTTCGAAGGGTTCACGTCGCGATGAATGACTGGAGACTTCGCGCCGGTCTCGTCGACGTAGCCGTGCGCACAGGCGAGAGCATCGAAAATGCGGTCGGCGACGTAGAGCGCGGACATGTCCGAGAGCTTCTTGCCGACGTCCTTCAGGCTCGCGCGAAGGCGGTTCAGCGGTAGGCCGTCGACGAACTCGAGCACCATGACGAGCTGGTCATTTTGCGAGAAGAAGTCGAAGAGGCGAACGATGGACGGGTGGGACAAGCGGGCGTACGCCGCAGCCTCCCGCGCGAACATGCGGGCGAACTGCTCGTCGTCTCGGTACTGCGAGAGCAGGAGCTTGAGGACGACTTGACGCTCGAACCCGAGGGGCCCTTCGGCCTTCGCGAGCAAGACGTCACTCGTGCCTCCCGTCGCGATGCGACGAAGCACTCGGTAGCCACCGAGTCGATCGAGGGGGTCCTGCTTGCCTTCCACGCGCTCCATCAGCGTATCGGGACCGAACGAGTGCGCCCAAGTTCTTTCGGCAATCCACGCACGCCGGATCGGCTCCTCTCCGCGGGTTCACGAAGTGCTTCGCTAAGGACCCGCTCAAAAATAACTTGCCCATCTCGCCGGTCCCGCACGCCAGATGCGGCGTTGCCGCTCCTCAAAATACAGCAGTATTCGTCGTCGCCGCGCCTTGCCTCCGCCGCGCGGTCCTCGCCGAGATGGGCAAGTTATTTCTGAGCGGGCCCTAAGCGAAGCCTCCGCTGAAGGCCGCCGCCTGCGAACGTGGCGGACAAAGCCACACACGCAGAGGACGACGGCCCTCGAAGGTCAGTCGTCCCGGAAGAGGTCCTCGAGGTCGCCCTTGGTGAGCTTCTTCGCGCCGCCGGCGTCCTCGGTCAACACTGCGCCCACAAGCTCGCGCTTCTTGCCGCCGAGCTCGAGGATTTTTTCCTCGATCGTGCCTTTGGCGATGAGGCGATACGTCGTGACGACGCGCGTCTGACCGATGCGATGGGCACGGTCGGTGGCTTGGTCCTCGACCGCAGGATTCCACCATGGGTCGAAGTGGATGACCGTGTCCGCGGCCGTGAGGTTCAAGCCCGATCCGCCTGCCTTGAGGGAAATCAGGAAGACGGGCGGGCCGTCGTCGCGCTGGAAGTTCTCGACGCGCGCTTGGCGGTCTTTGGTGGAGCCGTCGAGGTACTCGTACTTTACGCGGTCTTCCTCGAGGGCACGGCGGATGAGCGTCAGCATGGAAACGAACTGGCTGAACACGAGCACCCGGTGTCCGCCTTCGACCGACATCTGAACGAGCTCGCGGAGCGCGGCGAGCTTGCCCGAATCGTCGTTGGAAAACTCGCGAGGAAGGCCCAAAAGACGGGGATCGCACGCCGCCTGACGGAGGCGCGTGAGGCCGGCGAGGATCTGGATTTGGCTCTTCGCCAAGCCCTGACGCTCCACTTCGCCCATGACCTGGGCGCGGACCTCCTTGAGCACTGCGGCGTAGAGAGAGCCCTGCTCGCCGCTGAGCTCGCAGATTTGGTCGGTCTCGATCTTTTCCGGAAGGTCTTTGGCGACCTCGCCTTTGGTACGGCGAAGGATGAACGGGTGGATGGTGGCCCTAAGACGCGTCGCCGCCTTGGCGTCCCCGGCGTCGATGGGGCGCGAATAGCGCTCCTCGAACTTGTCGAGAGGTCCGAGCAGACCGGGGCTCACGAAGTCGAAAATCGACCAGATTTCGGAGAGACGGTTTTCGATGGGCGTGCCAGAGAGCGCTAGCCGTCGATCGGCGCGCAGGCGCTTGGCCGCGCGGGCGGTGGCCGATAGTGGGTTCTTGATGTTCTGCGCTTCGTCCAAGATGGCGTACCGGAGCTTCAGCTTCGATAGGAGCTCTTCGTCGCGACGCAAGAGCGCGTAGCTCGTGATCACGATGTCGGTGCCTTCGAGCTCTTCGATGCGTTCTTTCCGGTCACCGCCGTGCCACACGACGTGCTTGAGGGACGGCGCGAACTTGTCGAGCTCGCGCATCCAGTTGGTCACCACGCTCGTGGGCGCGACGATGAGGGCCTTGAAGGGTCCCTTGTCTTCGAGCTTGGCGTCTGCGGCTTTGACCGCGAGCAAAAGAGCGATGGTCTGGACGGTTTTGCCGAGACCCATGTCGTCGGCGAGGACACCGCCCGAGCCGATCTCGTGCAAGAACCAGAGCCACTGGAAGCCTGCTTCTTGATAGGGGCGAAGCTGCGCCTTGAGATTCCGAGGCTTCTTGGCGCCCTTGATCTCCTCGATGTCACGAAGCTTGCCGAAGAGGGCCTTTGCGCTGTCGGCGACTTGCGCCTTCCCGACTTGCTCCAAGAGCTCCTGGATGCGCCCGGCTTGGGAGAGCGGAAGCTTGCCGCCCTGCCCTCCACCCGTGGCGAGAATTTCGGCTTGTCGCTGAAGGACCGAACGTACTTTTTCGGCGTCGAGACGCGCAAACGAGCCGTCCGCGAGACGGACATAGCGACGGCCCTCGGCGAGGCAGCGCCCGAGCTCTTCTTGGGTGACGGCGACGCCGCCCGCCTCGAACGAGAGCCTTAGGGAAAGCCAGTCGACGCCGCTCGACACGCGAGCGCTGGCGGAGAGACTCTCGTTGCGAACTTGCACGTCGACGAGATCGTCGGGCACGAAAAGGTCCCACTCCTCTGGGAGGGCGCCTATGCCCTCGGTCCAGAACTGGATGGCGTCGTCCCCCCGCGCCACGAAGCTCGCACCTTCTTCGTCGGGCGAAAGACCTGCATCGCGCAGCTGCGACGCAGCGTCCTGTTGGGCGGCGATGTCGCAACGGATGCAGATTGCACGTTTCGATCCGGGATTCGACTTGAGCAGCACTGGCGGGGTCATGCCGTCGGCGCGAACGTCGATTTCGAGATCGTCGTAGGCCGCACGGAGCGACACGTGGGCTTCGGTGAGGGAACCCCCTGCCCGCATGCGGAACGTCGGAACGAGATCGACCACGTCCGCGACCTGCGAGAGCTCCGGGAGCTCGGCGCCGACCTCGAGGGCGACCCGCGGGAGGCCTTGCGCGATGAGGCGCGGCAGGTCGTCGGTGGACTCGTGGATGAACGGAGCGCGCGTGAGCCGACGCAGGGCCGCCGGCGAAACACGGCGATCGATGGGGCGCGCGAAGCCTTCTTGGGGATCGACGTGCCAACCCGGGCTTCCCTCGAGCCATGCGCCTTGGGCAGTGGTGAACCGGCGCGGATCGCCGGGACGCTGGAAGCTCGATTTGACGACGACCTGCGTGCCGTCTTGGGAGAGCTCGAGATCGAACCGCGGACGGAGGGGCTCGTCGCCGAAGCGAAGCTCCATCATTTGGGGCTCGAGGATGACGCGTCGACCCTTCAGCAGGGGCAAGAGGTCGGCGGCATCTTCGCCGCGGACTTCGATGGAGCCACGCCGTGGACCATCATTTTCGAGCCTCGCGAGCATGCGTAGGGCATCGCGATCGCCAGTGGGGCTCTGCGCCAAGAACGCCATGAGCTGGCTTGGTAGGAGGGCGGTGCGAGAGTCCGGATCGAGCACGGAGATCGCGAGGGAGGTCGGCCGCACCTGCATGCGAAACTCCACCTTCTTCGGAGCCGGCGGCATGGCTTCTGGGAGCCAGGCATCGACGCCAGTGGCCACCCGGCCATCTCCGACCGAGTACCCTGGGCGGATGGGCGGCCCCGCTGCGTGAGCGTTGCCCCGTACGGGCTGCTGCACCGGAGCGGGCCCCTGCCCGAGCTTCATCGCCCTTGCGGCACGGCGTTTTGCGCGCCGACTCTGGCCCTGGCCAGGGAGCGGCTCTCCCGAGCCTTCCGAAGAAGGCACCCCGCCTTGGGGAACGTTGGTGGAGTAGCCGGCCGTCGACGACTTTTGGGACGCCGGCGTGGGATCGTCGAAACCTCGGCGTTGTCGGGGTCTCACTTGGTCACGCAGCGCGATGAGAAGCGCCGCCACATGCTTGCAATGTCCATGGATTTTCGAGAAGGCTGGGCAAGAGCACTCGGAGTCGAAGCCGT
>JAYUKI010000706.1:0-1039 GCA_043764595.1 Myxococcales bacterium
GCGTCCTTTTCGATTCGCTTTCGGTATTCGTCGAGGGTCGTCGCTCCGATGCAGCGGAGCTCTCCATGGACGCGGCGAACCTCTTGAAGCCCGCGCTCGCCCGTGGAGAGCTCCGCTGCATCGGAGCGACGACCCTCGACGAATACCGAAAGCGAATCGAAAAGGACGCGGCTCTCGAGCGTCGCTTCCAACCGGTCGTGGTGGCTCAGCCCTCGGTCGAAGACACCATTGCCATCCTTCGCGGACTGAAGGAGCGCTACGAAGTGCACCATGGAATCCGTATCCAAGACGCGGCCCTCGTCGCGGCAGCAACGCTCTCGGACCGCTATGTCACCGAGCGCTTCTTGCCCGACAAGGCGATTGACCTGATCGACGAAGCGGCTGCCAAAACCAAGATGGAGGTCGACAGTATGCCGGCCGACATCGACCGAGTGGAGCGCAAGATCACCCAACTTCGTATCGAACAAGAGGCCCTCAAGAAGGAGCACGACCAGGCTTCGAAGGCACGCCTCGGTACCCTCGGAGGAGAGCTTGCGGACCTCGAGGAGCAGGCCTCGGGAATGAAGGCGCAGTGGATGCGTGAGAAGGAAGTCATCGACGCCATTCGAAAAGCCAAACCCACGCTGGAGTCCCTACGCGCCGAAGCCGACTCCGCGCAGCGCAAGGGCGACCTTGGCAAGGCCGCCGAGATTCGCTACGGCAAGCTTCCCGAGACCGAACGCGAGATCGAAGCGCTCCGAGCCAAGCTCGTGAAAGTTCAGGAAAAACACGCCTACCTCACCGAAGAGGTTACCGACCAAGACATCGCACAAATCGTCGCGAAGTGGACCGGCATTCCGGTCGCGAAGATGCTCGAAGGAGAGATGGGCAAGCTTCTCCGCATGGAGGAGGCGCTCGCCTCTCGTGTGGTCGGCCAGCGCGCGGCCATCGAGGCCGTGTCGAACGCGGTTCGTCGCGCACGGGCCGGCCTCGGCGACGAAAAGCGACCCATCGGAAGCTTTCTTTTCCTCGGCACGACTGGAGTCGGCAAGACCGAGCT
>JAYUKI010000707.1:0-1081 GCA_043764595.1 Myxococcales bacterium
GGTGCGGCTCAAGGCCTCATCGTGTTCCACGCGGACGAAGCCGAGCGCCTCGCGGCCCAAGGCAAGGCCGTGATCTTGGTCCGCGTCGAGACCTCCCCCGAGGACATCCACGGAATGAAGGCCGCGCGCGGCATCGTGACCGCGCGGGGCGGTATGACGAGCCACGCGGCCGTGGTGGCTCGTGGCATGGGCAAGGCGTGTGTCGCCGGCTGCTCGGCCATCCAAGTGAGCTACGCCAACGCCACGATGAGCGTGACCATCTACGATCCCTCCGGCCGCATCACCGGCACGGTCAAGTTGAAGCGCGGTGACCTCATCACGATCGATGGTGGCACCGGACAGGTCTTCGAAGGCGGCATCCCGACGGTACCGGCCGCCCTCACAGGCGAGTTCGCCGAGCTCATGGAGTGGGCCGATGCCGTTCGCGTCACCAAAGTGCGGGCCAACGCCGACACCCCGCTCGACGCAAAGACCGCCCGAGCCTTCGGCGCCGAAGGCATCGGACTCTGCCGCACCGAGCACATGTTCTTCGACGAGGCCCGCATCCGTGCCATGCGCGAGATGATCCTCGCCGACGACCTCGAAGCGCGCGAGAAGGCTCTCGCCAAGCTCCTGCCCGTTCAAAAGGACGATTTCGCGGGCATTTTCAAGGAGATGGACGGGCTCCCCGTGACCATCCGCTTGCTCGATCCCCCGCTTCACGAGTTCCTTCCCCAGGACGAGCGTCAGATCGCGGAGCTTGCCACGATCATGAACCTGTCGGCCCTTCGGCTCGAGCAGCGCATCAAGGATCTCCACGAGTACAATCCCATGCTCGGCCACCGTGGCTGCCGCCTGGCGATCACATACCCCGAGATCTACATGATGCAGGTGCGCGCCATCTTGCTGGCGGCCCGCGAGGTGACCGCGGCAGGCATCACGTGCATCCCCGAGATCATGATCCCGCTCGCCATGAGTCGCGACGAGCTCGTGCGCATGAAGGCGCTCGTGGAACAAGTGGCGGCCGAGGTGTTCGCCGACGGCAACGCCGTTCCGTACGCCTTCGGCACGATGATCGAGCTGCCACGCGCCGCCCTGCGCG
>JAYUKI010000708.1:0-1080 GCA_043764595.1 Myxococcales bacterium
TGTTGCTGCTCCACCGAAACTAGTATTGAGGACAGAGAGCCGTGGCCTTCCACGGCCCCCTTCCTTGATGGCTTGGCTAAATCGTTCGAGCGAAGCTGCTCTCTCGTTACGCGAGCAGAGAAACTTCGCCCGGCGTGACCTCACGTAGTGAGGTTCACCTTTTGGCGGTTCGTGACGACGAGGTTGAGCACTTGGACGCTCGCCTCGTTGATGTCGTCTTCGAGCTGCTGGGTCTTGCCGCTGAGAACGGCGAACCCAATCAGACCCATGAGGGCGATGATGAGGCCGAAGGCGGTGCACGCCATGGCCTCGCTGATGCCTTCAGCGAGGATTCGAGCCTTCTGGCTCGGGTCGACGCTTTCGCCCGAGACGGCGCCGAAGCTCGTGATGAGACCGATAACGGTTCCGAGGAGACCCGAGAGCATCGAGAGGTTCGCCATGAGAGCGAGGTAACCCGTGCGCTTGGCGATCTTCGGGATTTCGCGAAGAGCTGCCTCGTCCATCGCGGCTTGAACTTCTTCGTCGGGACGGTTCACCTTGACGAGACCGGCCTGGACGATGCGCGCGAGGGGCGCATTCGCCGCCGAGCACATCTTCACGGCTTTGGCCACGTCACCCGCGAGGATGCACTTCTGCATCGTGGCGAGGAACACGTCCTTGTTGATCGAGGAGCCGTAGAGATAGATGGCGCGCTCGATGATGATGCCGATGGTGACCATCGACCAGAAGAGGATGACCCACATCATCTTCCCGCCCATTTGAAACTGCTTCCACAAGCCAGCCATCTGAATCCTCCACTCCAGGCGGCCACTCGCCGCGTTCGTTTCGATCGTGAACGCCGCGGAGAAATCGCGACGTCGTTCGCATCCAAAGACCCTTCCGAAACCCTCGTTCCGAAGCGTCCGGGCGCGAGCGCGACGGACGTTATCTGAACGGGCCACGGCGATGCAAGCTCCTCTTTCGAGGGGGCCTGCTTGCCCTTGAGGCGCGCAGAATTGCCGGTAGGACGCCGCCCGTCAACAGGACTTTGGGAAAAATATCGGGCAGATACGTTCTTCGAGGGGGGACGAAAAATTACAC
>JAYUKI010000709.1:0-3647 GCA_043764595.1 Myxococcales bacterium
CTCGCTCGTGGACGAGGACGTCATCGAGGCCCTCTACCGAGCGTCTCAAGCGGGCGTATCCATTACGCTTTTGATTCGAGGCATTTGCTGTTTGCGTCCGGGGGTTCCCGGCGTGAGCGACAACATCGAAGTCCGCGCCATCGTGGATCGCTACCTCGAGCACAGCCGCGTCTTCCGCTTCCACAACGGTGGCAAAGAAGAGATCTACATCTCGAGCGCGGACTGGATGCCGCGCAACTTCCATCGCCGTGTCGAGGTGATGGTCCCCATCGAAGATGCCACTCTTCGCGCCAAGCTCGCCGAGCACCTCGAGCTCCAGCTCCTCGACAACGTGAAGTCGTGGAGGCTGCAGAGCGACGGAAGCTACGTGCGTGTCGTTCCGCAAAAGGGCGCGCCGCTCGTACGCTCCCAGCACCGCTTCCAAGAGCTCACCCGCGACGTGGTGCGCGCGGCCGAAGTGGCGGCACGTCCGGGAAGTCGATTCCACATGACGCCCACGGCGCAAAGGTCTCCGCTCGAAGGCAAAGTGCCCAAGACCACACGAAGGCGAAAGCGCCAAGACTCTTGAACGTGGATTTCGCTCTGGCCGACGGTTTCGCCGAAATGCCAGTCGGCGCGCTGCCGACGGCACCCGTTCCGGAAAATCGAGGTCGCCGACCGTTGCCCCCGGCGGTCGGTTGCACCTCGCGCACGCGGTTCACTGCTACGATTCGTTCGTGGGGGTGCACCAAGACGGCAGAGGCCTTGTCGCGTTCGTTTTGGCCTTGCCGCTCATGGCCGTGGCAGCCTTTGGTTTCTCGCGGTCCACACACGATCCGCCGTTCGACCGAACGCGCGCCATACCGTCGTCCTCGGCTCCAGCCATCGACCGACCCGAAGCACCGAGGCTCGCGCGAGCTGCGCCCGCGCTTCCGGAAGGCGTCACCGACTCTCCGCTCGTCACACTGACCGAGAGTGCCCTCTACCTCGGGAGCACGTACGTGACCACGGCTCCGGGGGCTGGGCCGACGGACCACTACCGAGGGCGCTCGGAGCTCCAAATTCCTGCGCTTTTCAGCATGCTCGAAGCCCTTCGTGCACCGTCGGCAGAAGGTGCATCGACGCGCACGGAGCAGCTCCTCGTTCCCGAGAGCACGTCGAGCTCACGCGCAGAAGCAGAAGAGGAGCCTCGGGGCGACCGGATCCGGCTCCTCGTCGCCGAGACAGTTTCGTACCGCGCGTTGGTCGAGGTCCTCTACACGGCAGGTCAGGCGGGCTTCTCCACCGCGTATTTGCTCGCCCGCGGTCCTGGCCAAGCGGGCGTGGGCGCGCTCGAGTGGCAAGCGCCGCGCTACGGCGGGTGCACGTCGCGAGAACGCGTCACCATCGGCGTCTTGCTTCTGCCCGACGGAGTTGCGGTCCGTTCGGACGAAAAGCCCTTGGGCCCGGACTGCAGCGGCACGGGCCCCGGTCTCACGTTGGCCGGCCCGGCGGACCCTTCGCGGACCCTGAAGCTCATTTCGTGCATCGCGAAAGCGCGTGGCTCGGTCTCGGGGCAGCCGGAGGAGGATCGGGTCGAGGGCCCCGCTCACCCCCTACAGGCTCTTCTGGCGGCGTGCCCCACGAGCACGGTTCGCGTGAGCGCCCACCCTTCGACGCCCATTCGCGACGTCTACGAGGTACTGCTCGCCCTTCGTGAGCCCGACGGCGCGCTCCCCGAGCTCGGTGTGGCCATCTCGGGCCTCGAAGCTTGGCCGACACAACCCGCTCGCCGCCACCGCGACGTCACCAAGGCACTCGACGCGCTCGGCAAACTGCAGACGGGCGCTCCTTTGCCGACCGTCGTGGAACCCGGTCCCGTCCCAACATCGAAGAAATAGCGCGCTTTTTGGCTGTTTTCGCGCTCGCTTCGAATTCGTTGCGACCATCGGCGGGACGACCCGTCTTCGTGGCACCCGGAAGGCGCGGAGCCTCCGGAATCCTTCCCACGGAGTCCCACGTCATGAAGCTCGTTCGTATCCTCGCCCTCGCCCTGGTCACTTCGTTTTCGGTCCCCGCGGCGGCCGAGTGGACCAAATCGGAGAGCCACGAATACTCCGCCAAGACGAGCCTCAAAATCGTGGAGCCCGCACACGCCAAGGTGACCGTCACCATTGGCAACGAGACCAAAGAAGAGTCGCTGCCGGCCATCTTTTCGCTGCCGGACGCAGACGCCTACGTGACGGTAAAGATCGTCGCCGCCGACGGCGAGACCTGGTCGGGCAAGGTCGAAGTGAAAGCCCACAAGCAGACCCTCGTGCACTTCAATCACGTTCCGAAGGTCGCGCCTGCCACGGCGAGTGCCCCTTTGCACAAGCTCATGGGGCGCATGGAGAACGCGACGAACGCATGCCGCGCGAGCGACCGCGTCGACAAATTCGTCGTCATGAAAGACGGAAAGGCCGTCCTGGAGTCGGCGCTGGCGCCGAACAAGGTGCAGCACAACCTCGAGCTTCCGCCCGGCACGTACGCGGTGCGCATCTTCCGCGCGGGCATCTTCGTCAAGTCGGTGGAGCTCGTGGTGAACAAGGACGGCTGGGTATTCCGCTACGGATGCTGAGCGCACCTTTGGACGGCCGCGCGAGGGGCGAGCGGCCTCGGAGCGCGATTCGCAGCCAAAAATAGGACCCATCGTGCGAATCGTGGGTGCATGACGTGACGCCCGCGAATCCAGGCTAAGCTTTCCGGTCGGAGGCGTTGCCGATGAAGAAGTGGACGATCGTGCGCTGGTTGGGGGCCGTCGTGGTTCCGTCGCTTGTCGCCGTGGCGTGCGGAAACCCGGCTCCGCCGAAGGTGGCTTCGGTTCCGACGCAAAAGCCGGTGGCCCCGCCCGAGCCCGTGCGCGAAGCCATCGCCCCACGCACGTGTGCGGCGCGAACCAAGCTCGCCCAGCTTCTCGGGCACAATGCGCCTTCCCCCGAAGCAGCCACGACCGATCCGAGCGCCCCGGACGTGCCCGCCCCCCAAACGAGCGTGGCGCAGAGCGCCAAGCTTGCGTCGAACCAAGCGTACCGAGTGGTCGCCCCGGCCACCGTGCTCGTTCGCGCCGAGCGTGGCTTCGGAACCGGCGTGGTCATCGATCCGAAAGGCTACGTGCTCACGAACTACCACGTGGTCGCGGACGGACGAAAAAAGGACTTCGTCATTACGGTGGACGTGACCTTCGGCGAGCTCACGCCCACGGGCCGAATGAACCGCCAGCCCAAGAGCTACGAAGCCGAGGTCGTGAAGGTCGATCCCGTTCGCGACTTGGCCATCCTCAAGGTGAAGGACCCTCCGCCCAAGCTCACGGCGGCGAAGCTCGCGAAGAGCGCCCCGCAGATTGCCGAAAAGGTCATGTCGATAGGCCACGCCGGAATCGGCTTTTTGTGGGCCGCCAAGACGTGCAACGTCGCCAGCATCGGCGAACGCGCGCAAGACTCCAGCATCATCGCCGGAGTGGACTGCTCGCATCCCGATCCGGCCTTGAGCGCCGACCAAGCCGCGCGCCAAAAGAAGAGCTGCGAAGAGCAAAAGAAACAAATGACCGACGCCTTGTCGTCCAAGACGCAAGGCTTGGCCGTGCAGACCGACTGCGCCATCACCCACGGCGACAGCGGCGGGCCGCTCGTCAATATGGCCGGCGAAAT
>JAYUKI010000710.1:0-3151 GCA_043764595.1 Myxococcales bacterium
ATCCTGCATTGGTGGCACGTGCTCGACGTGAAGCTTCACGGTAGAAGCACCGTGAAATCCCTCGAGTACTTACTCCGAACCCGAGTCGAGAACCAAGAAAGAGACTAACGAGGTCGCTCGAAGATGGTCAAGTCGCGGTAAGTAGATCGAATGGGTTCGTCAGCCAACCTACACGTTTTCCCGCTTCCTAGGCCGCAAGAGACGTCGGGGGACCCTTTCGGTACCCACCGCAGTGTCCTACCAAAAGGCGGGCTCCCGCAGCCGGCAAAGCGCGTCGACAACGATTTTTCGCGCCTGTTTGCCGGCGAGATGCTCCTCGCGGTTGAAACGCTGAACATAGATGCAGCGAGTTTTCGGCAAATGGAGGAGGCGTGTGCGGCTTCCGGCGATCCCTCCGACCTTGCCGTCGGCCAGTGCGTGCTCGCGACCGTGAAAGAGCGGGGCAAACAGCACAATCCGGTGACGGGCTCGGGCGGCATGCTCCTCGGGAAAGTGCTCCAAGTATCGGATTTGCATCCGGATTTTCGGACGCTCGCCCCGGGAGACCGGGTCGCGACATTGGTTTCGCTCTCCCTCACCCCGCTTCGCATCGACCGCATCCACGGCATGCGTCGGCCGAGCGCACAACTCGACATCGACGGCGAGGCCGTTCTTTTTGCGAGCGGTGCGTACGCCAAGCTCCCGTCGGACATGTCCGAGCGCCTCGCGCTCGCGGTGCTCGACGTGGCTGGCGCCGCCCCTCAGGTCGCACGTCTCGTGTCCCCGGGTCACACCGTGCTCGTGCTCGGTGCCGGCGGGAAGAGCGGGATTCTCTGCGCTGCCGAAGCGAAACGGCGCGGCGCCAAGCGCGTCGTCGGTATCGAAAATCACGCACCGTTCGCCGAAGAACTGCGACGCCTCGGCGTGTGCGAGGTGGTCATCTCGGCCGATGCACGCGATCCCGTCGGGGTGCGCGAAGCCGTCGTTGCGGCGAACGCGGGCGAAGAGGTGGACGTGGCTTTCTCTTGCGTCAACGTGGAGGACGCCGAGATGGGCGCGATCCTCTCCACGAAGGATCGCGGAATCGTCTATTTTTTCGCGATGTCGACGAGCTTCACCAAGGCAGCGCTCGGTGCGGAGGGCGTTGGCAAGGACGTGGACCTCTTCGTGGGCAACGGTTACGCGAAGGGCCACGCGGAGCACACCCTCCGCATGATGCGTGAGCTTCCCGCAGTGCGCGAGCTCTTCGAGTCGCGTTACGGCTGAAGTTCGGACGACGTTGCACTGCGGCCACCATTGACGACGACGCGGGCGTCACGCTAGCGAAAGGCATGACTGTCCGCCCCATTCTCGAGGTCGCTAGCGAGCTCGGTCTCGCCCCGGAAGACGTTCTCCCCTACGGCCGCGGCAAAGCGAAGATCGAGCTCGCCGCGCTCGCACGTGCACCGCGGGGGAAGGGGCGGCTCATCCTCGTGAGCGCGATCAATCCGACACCCGCCGGAGAAGGAAAAACCACGACGTCGATCGCCTTGGCGATGGGAATGCGTCGGCTCGGAAAAAATGCGGTTCTCGCTCTGCGTGAGCCCTCGCTCGGTCCCGTCTTCGGTGTGAAGGGGGGTGGCACCGGCGGCGGCAAGGCGTCTCTCGTTCCTGCGGACGACATCAACCTCCACTTCACGGGCGACATCCACGCCATCACGACCGCTCACAACTTGCTCTCGGCGCTCCTCGACAACGCCATCTTCTTCGCCAAGAAAATGCCGAGCGGCGGAACCATCGACTCACGGACGGTCACGTGGGGACGCGCGCTCGACATGAACGACCGCTTTCTTCGCAACGTGGTCGTTGGGCTCGGTGGAAAGAGCCACGGCACTCCTCGCGAGGATCGCTTCGACATTACCGCGGCGAGCGAAATCATGGCGATCATGTCGCTTGCGAAAGACCACGCGGACCTCGAAGCCCGCCTCGGACGCATTTTGGTCGCGGAGGACACGGAGGGAGCCGCCGTTACGGCGAAGGACGTGGATGCCGCTTCTGCCATGACGGCGGTCCTTCGTGATGCACTCTCCCCGAACCTGGTGCAGACGGCGGAAGGTGGTCCAGCCATCGTTCATTGCGGACCTTTTGCGAACATCGCCCACGGCTGCAACAGCGTACTTGCCACGCGGCTTGCGATGAATCTCGGGGACTATGCCATCACCGAAGCGGGCTTCGGGTTCGACCTCGGCGGCGAGAAGTTTCTCGACGTGAAGTGTCGGGAAGCTGGGATTTTCCCGCGTGCGATGGTGCTCGTCGTCACGTTGCGCGCCCTCAAAATGCACGGAGGAGCGGCCGTGAAGGTCGCCTCGGAGCCAGACGCCGAGAAGCTCGCGAAGGGCATCTCCCACCTCGAGAAACACTTGGAGAATGCACGGTTCTTCGGGCTGACACCCGTCGTGGCCGTCAACGCGTTTCCGAACGACACCGACGCCGAGCTCGCCCAGGTCGAAGAGGCCGCACGGAAGCTCGGCGCGCGTTTCGCGCGTTCCACTGGCTTTGCCCAAGGAGGCGAGGGCGCACTCGAGCTCGCGAAGGTGGTGTGCGAAGTGGTGGACGCGACCGACGCGTCGCCGCCTCCTCCAAAGTTTGTGTATGATGCAGACGATTCGGCCGAAGACAAGATTCGCAAGATCGCGCGCGTCGTCTACGGGGCGAAGGACGTCGTGTTTGCTCTGGCGGCCGAAAAGTCTCTCGCGCGCGCGCGGAAGCTCGGCTACGGAGCGCTCCCCATTTGCATGGCCAAGACGCAGCTCTCGCTCAGCGACGACCCGAAGGTACCCGGTCGACCCGAGGGCTTCGTGGTCAGCGTTCGTGACGTGCGCATCTCGGCGGGGGCAGGCTTCTTGGTCCCGCTCACGGGCGAGATGATGACCATGCCCGGACTCCCGAAAGAACCCGCCGCCAAGGGCGTACGGCTCCTTCCGGACGGCACGATCCGCGGCCTGATGCAGAACGACTAAGGGACTGCCGCAAAAGAAGTCGATCGAATCGGCGTCGAGGCGCCCCTACGGCGAGGCGAAAATTCGCCGACATACTGCGGTATCTCTAGCGTTTTCAACGCTGCCGTTGGGGATGCTTCGGCGGCGAGTCGACGACTAATTTTGCGGCGGGCCCTTAGGCGCCCGGTCGAAAT
>JAYUKI010000711.1:0-3645 GCA_043764595.1 Myxococcales bacterium
GACCACGCTGGTCGCCAAGACCGGCACCGTGTTCGATCTCGCGGCCGAACAAGGCACGCTCATCTGGGGCAGTCGCACCACGCGCACCGTGTACGCGTGCTCGACCTTCCCGTGCACGAGCCCACTCACGCTCGGCCCGGGCGCGTCCGGCGTCACCTCGGCCTCGGGCAAGGCCTTCTGGGTGAACGGCTCATCCAAGATCGTGGTCTCGTGCGCTATCGGGGGCTGCGGCAATAACCCGAGCACACTCGGTCTTTCGCACTCGCCCAACAACCCCACCAGCGACGGCACGAGCATCTACTGGCGCGACGACCTCAGCTTCGACATCTTCCGCTGCCCCATGAGCGGCTGCGGGGCCGCGGCGCAGACCTTGGTGAAGAACCAGCACGGCCAGCCCCGAGGCGGCATCGCCACCGATGGCCTCTACGTCTACTGGACCACCGCGTCCGGGGTGTTCCGCCTGCCGAAGTGAGGAGTGCGTGTCGGCAGCCCGCGGCATAACTCGCGCTCTGTCCGCTTCTCGCTCCCCGCCAAAAGAGCCCCGCGAAGTCCAAGACCGCACACGAGATCCGCAGATCCCTCCCCGCCCCTCTCTGCCCGCTTTTCGCTCCCCGCCCCCCGCCAAAAGCACCCCGCCAAAACCGCCCCGACCCAAACACAAGCCGCAAGGGCGCCGCTCGCGGCTCGAAGCGCCACGAGCGTGCATCCGACTGCCAGTGTCCTGGGGAGCCACCGTTTCATTCAAACGAGCTCAATTGGGAGCCGGTGGCAGCGCGAAAGCCCCGAGCGAGTCCAGGCGCACGCGATACACGTTGGTGCCGTGCTCGTCGCGGACGAGGGTGAACACCTCGTCGGCGGTGAAGGCGAGGATATGCTGGAAGATGACGGGGGCGCCGCGCAAGCCCGGGAGGAACCAGGCCTCGCCGTCTGCGAGGCGAACGACCATCGCGCCCAAATCGCCATTGGGCCGACTCGATAAGTGGCCGGCATAACCGTGCCCGACGGCAAAGCGCACCCCCGCAAAGCCGCCACTGCCAAGATCGTTTCGCACAACACGTCTTTGGAGCTTCGACGCATCGCGCGTGAAGGGCGCGGTGGCGATCTTGACCACGGGGAACGCGCCCGTCGTGCGCCCTTCGCCCTCGCCCCACACCGAGCTCACTCCGTCGGTGTTGAGGTCGGCCGTGCCGCGGGAGAAGTCGGCGCCGTTGCCGACGAAGTGCTGGTCGCCGCCCTCAGGTGTCCAGATGCGCTCGGTCGAGGACGTCTGGTCGGCGGCGTAGAAGAAGAAGTCGTTGCGTACCTCGACGAAGCTGTATCTCCCGTTGCCCTGGAGGGTGTGGAGCAAAGCTGGCGGGGACTCCCAAGAGTAGATCTCGAGCAAACCATTGCCGTTGTTCGAGAATCCGAAATTGCCTGCGGTTAGCGTGTTCGAGAGCAGCGAATCCGTGGGCGTCTTTCGCAGGAGATATCGAGGCCGGAGGTCGTCGACGCTGCCCCCCACCGCGCCGGGAGGCCTCTTCCATTTTCCGTCCCCGTTTCGTTCGGCAACGCTGAAAAGGTAACGGGAGCCGGAACCCGACCATCCGTCGAAGATGCACTCCCCGCTATCTCGCGCCGACACGGCAACTTTCGTCGGGCCGTCTACCGCGGCCACGACGTAGACGAAATGAGGGGGCTCGTAGCGCACGGTGAGGATCATCAGATTCCCGGAGTCTGCTTTCACGACCTCCGTGGCCGGGCCAATGAACTCTCGTCCGTTCCCCTGCCACTTCTTCTTGATGCGCCGACAAGCGAGCTTCCTTGTCACGTCGCTGTCTTGGCAGGGCTCCCACTCGAACGGCTCCGGGAGGTACTTGGCCTCCGAAGGAACCTCGAAGTTGCACTTGGGATCGTAGTCGTCCCACCTGTTCCAACCTTGGCGCTCCCCGGGTTTTGGCGCGGCGTCAACGTCGCGTCCGGCGTCGCGAGGTCGCGCGGCGTCGGTCGAGGCATCGGAAGTTGCGTCCAACGTAGGCGCGACGCTCGGTTCATCCGAGCACCCGCTCGCGGCTCGAAGCGCCACGAGCGTGCACACGACCGCCAGTGTCCCGGGGAGCCACTGTTTCATTCGAACATTTCTCCCAGCGAGAGGTTCGCTCCGACGGGAACGTCGTGCGAACGATCGATGCCGATGACCCGACCGTCGGTGTCTTCCTTGACGAAGCTCGTCTCCCCGAACGCCGAGACCGGCGGGCTGTGGTCCCCACCGTCGCCGTCATCTCCATCCATCCTCAGTGCGTAACGCCTTGCCGATGAACCGCACCCGTCGGTCTCCATGGGCTTGATAGCCGGGTGTCCAAAAAGGGCCCTGAAGGGCTCATCCGTCAAGACTCTGCGCTCCCATTGCGCGTAACCGTTCAGCAAGGTCATCGAGAAGAGCGACATCGAGAATGCGCTGAAGACGCCGGGCGAGCACGCGGTCCAGCACGACAAGCAACTTTCGGCTCGCCGTCATCAATGTCCGAAGTTCGACCATCGCTTCGCCGCGAGTGCATGTCACGAGTGCGTGTGCGCCGTCGGAGTCTGGTCCGGCACGCGAAACGTTCGCAATTGCGCTCATCGCGTCGAGTACCCCGGCTTCCGTAAGGTCCGGGCACAGCAAAGTTCTAGTGTGTTCACTCAGAACCAACGGTCCAGGAGGCGTTCCTGCCAGCCAACACGCCGCACGGTCATCAACCACGCCGACCGAGAGCCACGCCGGGTAGGGGAGGACACCCCACTGGAGTAGCACGGCATTCTCTTGCATTGCGGCGACTGGCATCCCAAGCACCTCAATGTCGGACAGGAGCGCCTCTGCTTCCGACGTAGACATGAAGCCAACGCGCACCAGGTAGTCGTCCTCGGCGAGATTCGGCAACCGGAGACGCGAAAGCGCATCGACGCCTCCGCGGACGTGAAATTCCAGAGCGCTCTTGCGAAATAGGACGTTCGCGAATTCAAGAAGGACGGCCACGTTCTCTGCTCTCGCCAAACCGTATTGGCTTTGTGCGGCGAACGCCAGACCGAGAGCTAGGCCATTCGTCCGCAGCAACGCCTTGTTTGAAGGGTATCACTACTTGGGATCGCTCTGAAAGAAGTGTCCGTGAAGAAGCTCGCCGGTCTCCTCGTTCACGGTCAGGCCGCTGGAGGCATCGGTCTCGACCGTCGCCGTCATATTGGCGTCGCGTCCGCTCCAAACGGCCACCACCCCGAGGAGCATAGCTCCTTCACGGTCGCTCCCCGCCCCGCGCGACCCGCCTCTCGCTCCCCGCCCCCCGCCAAAAGAGCGTCCCGCGACGTCCAAGACCTCACACGAGATCCGCAGGTGCCTCCCCGCCCCTCTCTGCCCGCTTCTCGCGCCCGCCCCCCGCCAAAAGCGCCCCGAGCCAAACACACACCGCAAGGGCGCCGCGGCCCCCGCGGTGGACGTGCTCTCCTCTTCAGTCCCAGTGGTCTTCCGTCAGCTCCCCGAGGAGGGTGCCCGCCGCGTCGTAGACGCAGATCCTGAGCTCGTGGTTCGTCGTGTAGACATGGGTGGACTCGTTCATCTCGGTCGTCGCGTGGTGCGCGCCCTCAGGACCCGTCCAGTCGTAGGCCACTTCGGGGCCCGCCGGATCATGCTTC
>JAYUKI010000712.1:0-1075 GCA_043764595.1 Myxococcales bacterium
AGTCACCATCATGAAAAAGATCACCCTTCGTAACAAGTCCCGTGGCGCTTCGATGGTCGAGTACGCGCTCCTCCTCGTCGCCGTCCTCCTCCTCGCTGCCGCCGCTATCAAGTCGATCGGCCCCAAGGTCAGCGCCGCTGGCACGGGCGCCGCTGGCACGCTCTGAGGTTTCGCACGTCGCGTTGGGACGCCTGCTCTGCCCATGGCAGAGCGGGCGTGCGCGCGGTAACCAACAAATCACCGGAGCGCGGTCATGAAATCTCGATTCCTTCGCATGAAAAAGCGTGGCGCCTCGATGGTGGAATACGCTCTCCTGTTGGTCGCCGTGCTTCTGCTCGCAGCCGCGGCCATGAAGTCCATCGGCCCCAAGGTCGGTCAAGCCGGCGCAAACGCCGCGGGTACGCTCTGAATTGCATCGGGTCGGCGTGAGACGAAACCCCTAGTCGGGGTTGACGATTCCCACCGATCAAGATGTCCTGAAGCTCATGATTCCCTTCCTCGTCGCTGCCGTGATCGTAACTGCAATCGCAGCGATCTTCGACCTCAAGACGGGGCAAATCCCGAACTGGCTCACACTGCCAGTTCTCGTTCTCGCTCCCATCGTACATGCTGTCGTCGCGTCTGCACGCGGCCTCACCACGGACGACGTGGCGTGGGAGGGGGGAATTTCGATAGCCGGCGCCATGCTTACTGCACTCGTGCCGCTCCTGCTTTACCGCCAAAACGCCATTGGTGGTGGTGACCTGAAGCTACTCGCTGCGCTCGGTGCTCTCTGTCAGCCCTCCTTGGGGCTCGAGCTCGAGATGTACGGCTTCCTCGTCGCGGTCATCGTCGCTCCGGCAAAGCTCGCCTACGACGGCAAGCTCTTCAAGACCTTCAAGAACACGTTCTTCATCGCGATGAACGCAGTGACTCCGAAGGAAAAACGCCGCGAAGTCGAGGCGGAAGCCATGTCGTGGTTTCGACTGGGTCCCTGCATTTTCATCGGTACGGTCGTAACGGCGGCCTTCCACTGGGGTAGCAAGCCATGAATCCAAGCCACTCAAATGCCCGCAAAGGGTTGGTCAGAGACCAG
>JAYUKI010000713.1:0-12929 GCA_043764595.1 Myxococcales bacterium
CTCGCGATGCCCATCACGAAAGTGGGGCCGTCCGTGCCCCGTGAAGGCCATCATCCTGTCGGATCACGACGCCATCATCCAAACGGTTTGGGGACACCTATCGACTTCCTCGGCGCGTCCAGAGTCAATTGGCTTCACGAACGCGCCAATCTCGGTTGCGGTTGCCAAAGCTCCGGGAGCGAAAGTTACGACCACTCCATTTCCGAGAGCCACGGCGCCCGTAGTCGTGGGGGTGACCAGGGCGCTCGAGGCTCGGCTCGTTACGGCGTAGTAACCAAGATTCTTCACCTCCAGCTTCGCAACGCTTCCATCGCAATACGCGCCGTAGGCATCGACCTCGTGCCAAACCGTATCGACCGATGTCCATCCCTTTTTTTCGCAAGGAAGCGTCAACGAAATAGGCTTTTCGAGCGAGATTTTGCCGAACGGCTGCTCGCGAACGCTGACGCGAATGGCCCCGTGACGGCCCACGCCGGTCGCGACCCCGTTTATCTTGCCCCCGAGCTCTTCCGTCGCATCGGCGAGGAAGAAGGTGAGCTCCTCTTTCAAGGCCCCCGGTGGAACGACCATGGTGGCCATGGAGGGGAGCGTTATCTGACCGCCTGCGGGACCAATCTTGGTTCCAAAATCGGGCGATGGGCCGGCGCTCGTTGGATCATCGTCAGGTGAAGTGCATCCCGCGATGTGAACCGACAACGAGACTATCGTCGTCGCGAGAAGGAAGCTACGGCGGCTCTTTTTTATCATTCTTTCCTCTAGGTCGGTTCGTAGTCCTGAAAACCCCTCAAGTAGAAGGGGTGACCTCATTGGTCGCCGAGTCCACCGTCGCATCGCTAGAAGCCAGGCAGCTCCTTGGGCCACCCATGTGGCCAAAGACCATTTCGATGGATCGACCCCTCAGCAAGTCCCGGGCCGAGGGTGCGGAGCCTTCGTCCCCTTCATCCGAGGCCCAATTCGTGCCCGCACCCGGTTCGGCTACGGGATTGACGTGACTCTGTTCCGCCGCGACGGTCGTCACTCACCACGATGGCGAAAATTCGCCAACCGCCTACGCCAAGTGCGAAAGCGGCTCGAGGCGAGCTCGTGCCCGCAGCGTTGTGGCGGAGCCATT
Organism: Myxococcales bacterium; assembly: GCA_043764595.1. GTDB lineage: Bacteria > Myxococcota_A > Polyangia > Polyangiales > Polyangiaceae > JAAFHV01. Next base: position 1,112 of record JAYUKI010000713.1, read on the forward strand.
GGAACAAATGGTGGCCTTTGCGGCGGTCGACGGCTTGCTTTCGACCGATGGCGTCGCGCAGAGCGGCGCAACGAGACGAGCTTCCTTCCGTCGTTCCGATCGGGTCTTCGGTGTTCGGCGCGAAGACAGCGGCGAGGAACCGCGCGTCGCGGACCCGAGTTGCGCCCGGCGAACCAGCAGAGCGATTGCAAGCGGGTGGAGCTATCCCTTTGCGGATGGTTCTGGCGGAATCGCACGTCCGGCCCACGTGGCTAACCTGCTGGAATGGCGCGAAAATGCCGGATGGCGAAAGTTTCCCGTGCGAGGACCACGGCGAGCCTCGTACCTTCTCCGGATCTTCGTGATCCAAGCTCGGCGGGATCGACGATGGCAACGGCAGCGGGAGTCTTGGGAGGACGACGATGATTCGTGTCACGGTCGTGAGTCCAAAAGGCGGCGTGGGGAAGACCACGATTGCCCTCAATCTGGCGTACGCCTTCTCGCAGCTCGGGAGGCGTGTCCTTCTGGTGGACGCCGATCCGCAGGGCGGAATAGGCCATTCGCTCACTGGGCGAGCCAAAGAGGCCGACGGTCTCGTGGAGCTCTCTTCGGGAACGGCCAGCTCCGACGTCCTCATCTCGACCAAAGTGGCCGGGTTCTCGATCGTGCCGATTGGGCATCCCCCTTGGCACTCGATCGACGACTGGCTCTCGCACCTCGCTACTGGCGCGGATCTCGCGCGGTGCCTCGAGCCTTACGAAAGACGCTTCGACTTGTGCATCGTGGATACCCCGGCCGGGCTCACCGGGCTTACGCGAACCGTCCTCGAGTGGGCGGAGCACGTCATCACGCCCATTCAAACCGAGCCACTCGCGCTTCGCTCGATGTCGTCTCTCGTCGAAGTGCTCGGGGGCCTTCGCGCCAAAGGATTCCCCGTCAAACTGTCAGCGGTCATTCTCTCGATGGCTCAATTCCGCGACGAGCTTTCGCTCGGCATTTCGCAGGAAGTTTGGTCGCTCTTTCCAGAGTCTCTGGTGCTCGATGCGTTCGTGCCAAAAGACCCGACGTTCGTCGAAGCGAGCGCGAAAGGAGTGCCGGTTGGGCTGCTTCGTAAACGCCCACCGCCCGTGACCGCGGTCTTCGACCGTATTGCTGCGGAATTGGACTCCCGACTCGGCTTGGAGGAATCGACCGATGGTGACGACGAACCGCTCTCTCTCCTGGATTGATCGCACGCGCTGGGGAAGCCTGCTGGGCGCCGCAGTCGGCGATTCGCCTTTCGGTCCGCCTACCGTTCCGATGGAACCCGCACGCCCGAAGCGCCGTACCTTGCGCCCGCCACTCACCGGAGCGGCGGCCGCCGTTCCCTCGTTCCTTCCGCCAGAAAGCCAGCTCGACCGCCGTCTCGCCGCGTTCCTCGCTTGGGTGGTGGAACGAACCGGCTGCACTGCGGTCTTTGTCGCCGACGAGAGCGGCTTGCCCGTCGCAGAGCACGCGAGCACGGACGCCGCCCGAATCGCCGCAGTGTCCTCCGTGCTCGGAATGCTCCAGCAGTTTCGCCAGGCCGTGGGCGAGTCCACGGGGGCGTGGGTGAGCGTGCACTTCGACGGTCAAGTCATGCACTTCGTGGAAGTACGAAGCGACTGGGGACGTTTCGCCGCCGGGCTCCTCACACCGGACTCCTTACCCTCGCGTGACCTCGTCGAGGTCCGCGACGCCTTGCAACGGGCCTTTGTCCCGGGCGTTGTCTACACCGAAGTTGGCCCACGGAGGGAACCATGAATCCACGCGTGGACGATGCCGTCCGTGACGTACCGCAACTCGTTGGGCTCTTCGTCGTCACGATGCCCGACTGCCTCCTCTACCACTCGTGGAGCCGTTCCTCGACCGAGTGGGTCGCCGACGAGATTGCCGGCTATTTTGGCGATCTCGTTCGCGCGAATCGCGAGGGTCTACGCGCTCTCTCGGCGTGGTCGGCGGACATGCAGGTCACCATCGAGTCCCAAGACACCCTCGTTGTGCTTCGGGAGCTCACGCCAGCCTTCGCGCTCGGCTGCGTCTTCGATCGTGGCGCTCCGCTCGGCCTCGTTCGCCTCCACATGAAGCGTCTCGTCGAGTCCGTCACCACGTCCCTCCCGGACGTGGCCTTGGTCCCACGGACCCGGGGCGAGAAGATCGTCGAGTTTTTGGAGCGCTATGCGCCCGACGCGCACGCGGTGCTCATGCGGGTAGCGCTTCGGACCGGACTCCCACTCGAACGCTTGAAGGAACCCGCTTCGCTCACTTCGTCGGAAGTCGAGTCGATCGAGCACGTCGCGTGTCAACTGCTCGGCCTTGCCAAGCTGAGCGTGTAGGAGCCCCATGACCATCGACACGTTGCGGACGTACGACCGCGCCCAGAGCCTGAGCTTTTTGGCCGGAATTCCGTACGTTTACCACTGCCACCACTACAATCTCTTTCACGACCAGACCATCGACGACGCCCTCGGCGACGAAGCTGGCGTCGAGCTCCGCACACGCGCGTCGCGAAACGCGTTTCGTGCCGTGCTCGAAGCCGCGTCCGCCCAACAGCACGCCACGACTCCGGTGGAGAGAATCCAGCTCGCGCGCGAGCTCTTTCCGTGGATGGGTCTCGGCGCGCTCGACATCTCCACGTCCGCGTTCGGCGGAAGCGCCTCGGGCTCGACTCTCCACTATGGGTTCGCTTGGCGCGAGAAATACGGCGGCCGCGTCACGCGCACCCTTCCGGCCGACGCGGTTTCTGCTGGTTTTGTCTCGGCGGTCACCGAGGTCGCCTATGGGCTCCCGTCGGGGTCCACCTGGGCCATCGAAGAAGAGTGCATTGCCGCGAAAGCTGCCGAGTGCCGCTTCCGTATCGACCGCCGTCCTTTGGGCGGTTGGGAAGAGCCTCTCCCCACCGTCGTCGACGTCGCGACCGTGCTGAATCGTGCCGCGCCGCCCGAGCGAGGGGTCGACGAAGACCGTATTGCTACGATTGGCGCTGGCCTCACGGACTTCATGAAGGGCGTTCGTGGGGACGAACGAGGGCTCGTGCAGGCCTTTTCGGTCTTCGTCGCCGCCCACCTGACGAGCTACTACAACGAGTCGATCTTCGAGATGATTACCAGGCTCGAGGCTCAAAGCCCGGCGCTGGCTCCGGTGGCCGAGGATCTCGCCCAGGAAGCTGGGCGCGTGTGCGTGTTCAACACCTTCGGAAATGTGCTTCTTTCGCCCGAATGGGAGGCCCTCGTGGGTCCTCTTGGGTCGGACCCGTCGAACATCGTCAGCTATTGCCTCGCCATTGCGCGGGGGCTCGGCTTCGGACACTGGTATCTTCACGAGTACGAGCCGGGAAAGCGCCTCGTGGTGCGCGCGTCGAGCAGCTACGAAGTCCCGTTCTATTTGGCGCGCTATGGAAAGTCCGACAAGCCTCGTGGGTATTTCCTCAGCGGTGCAGCCGTGGCCATCGGCGTGCTGGCCGAGCAAGTCGACTGGAGGGCGCGTCCGAGGCTCGACGGGGAGCTCTATTCGAAAGTTTTGGGCGCCCGATTGAAGGCTCGCGTCGAACAGACGAAGTGCCAGATTCGCGGCGATGACATCAGCGAGCTCGTGGTCACGCTGTCATGATCAAACCCCTCGAGCGCGATCACTCGTGCATGCGCAGCTTGGCGTTTCGGATGGACCTGATCCACCCCGAAAGCGCCGCTGCCTTCACGTCGATCGCGCTCGAGCTGGGGTTCGCCTTGGAGCAGCCGATCGCCGGGCTGTCGAAGCTCGTCGCGCCCGAAGGCCACGAGCTCTTGCTCGTTCGTGCCACCGGGCGGGTGCAACTGCGCGTCTCGTACCTCGTGAGCCAGGACCGGAGGCGGCACGTCGCCGAAGACATCTATTGCCGCATCGTGCGTCGGGCGCGGCTGCTTTCCCAAGGTCTTTCGGCATGACGATTCCGTTGGAAGCTGCGGACACTTCGTCGCTCGCGCTCGTCCTCGAGCGAATCGAGCTTGGCGTCGTCGGCGTTCGGCTCGAGGAGCAACGTATCCTGTTTTGGAACCCCGAAGCCCGCGAGCTCCTAGGTGAGCCCGTGACCGCCTCGGCGATGGCCGCCATCTTCGGACACAAGCTCGCGTTGACCCGTGCAAACGGGGCCTCGCTGCTCATTGGCGACTTCGTTCGGGTGGGCGAGCGGTGTGTCGGGTTCTCGGTCTACGATCTGCCCGACGGCTCGAAATGGATCATTTTGCGCGACGTCACCGAGAAGCTCCGTTTGCAGCGCGCCGCGGAGGGAATGACCGTGGCCAACAACCTCGGGTACGCCTTCGCCGGAGTGGCCCACGAGCTCGGAAATCCCATCAACTCGGTCAAGATGGCGGCAACGGTGCTCCGGGACCATATGGGCGACTTCAGCCCGGAGAAGACCCGCGAGTATTTGACCGAGATTCTCTCCGAGACCAATCGCATGCAGGAGATTCTCCGCCTGATGCAGGGGTTCATCGGGATTGCCTCCCTCGAGCCCGTGCCGACGGACCTTGCCACCGAGTGCCGAAAGGTCGTCGAGCTCGTGGCGCGTGACGCGACACAAAAGGGAATCGCCATCGTTTCCGCCTTCGCGGCGCGGGCTTCGGTCGTGGCTCGGGTCGACCCATCGGCCTTTCGGCAGGTGCTCTTGAACCTCTTTTCCAACGCCGTCGACGCCGTGGCTGGAGCTTCCCTTCCGCAAATCGTCATCGACGCGTGGCTCGGGGACGACTCCGCCCACGTTCGTGTGTCGGACAATGGAAAAGGGATATCGCGCGAGCGCCAGGAGCGGCTATTCTTTCCATTTTATTCGACCCGCCCCGGCGGCATGGGATTCGGTTTGGTGATCGTGAAGAAGCTTGTTTCGAGCATGGGGGGAACTATCGAAGTGGCGAGCTTGCCCGGGTCGGGGACCTCGTTCGAGTTGCTCCTTCCGCTCGCGGATGAGATGGGTTGGGAGTGTGCCAGATGAGCGACGTCGCCATAAGAAGCGTGCTGGTCGTCGACGACGAGCCTCTGTTCGTCCGTAGTCTCGCGGACGGTCTCAAGTCCGCCGGAGAGCGCGACGGCTTCGTCGTGCGCACCGCGACGAACGGAAGCGATGCCATTTTGGCGATGCAATCGGAGCCCGTCGACCTCGTGTTGACCGACCTCCGTATGGCGGGCGTGGACGGTTTTCAGCTTATCTCGTGGATGATTTCCAACAAGAAGGCCGTTCCAGTGGTGGTCATGACCGCCATGCCGTCCATCGAGGCCCGGCTCCAGCTTCGGGACTCCGGAGTCTTCACCGTGCTTCAGAAGCCGGTGGACCTCGCGGAGGTTCACAAGTGCATCGTCACCGAGCTTGGCGCCCGACGCGCACGGGTTGAAGGTCTCGCCGTGAGTGCCTTCTTGCAGCTCGTGTCGATGGAGCGGGTCTCGTGCATTCTCACCATCCGCTCTGGCGCGAAGGTCGGGCACATGGGTATCGTCGGCGGGGATCTCGTGCATGCCGATTTCGAGGAGCGCGAGGGCATCTCTGCGGCCCATTTTCTCGTCGGTCTTCCCGAAGCGGTCATCGAAATGGTCGAACGCGAAGACGTTCGCCAGACGGGGCTACGGGTTCCGCTGGCCGAGGTCGTGCTCGACGCGCTGCGAAGCCACGACGAGCTCGCCCGCGGCAAAGGCTCGATCACGTCGCCCCCCGCCGCACTCGACGTGGACCTCGAGTTCGACCTTTTGAAGTCGGTCCGGCCTCCAGCCGTTCCCGATCCCGAAACCACTCCGCCCCCGCCGGCGGTCGTTTCGGCGCTCGCCGCGACGAGGGTTCCTTTATTCGATGTCCCGGCTACCAATGGGTCGCCCGAATCCTCCAAGGCTCTTTCTACTCCGCATGGTGCAGGTTCACGGCCCCTCGTGCGGCGCGCATGGCCAGGTTCGGAATCCGAGGAAAAGCTCGAACCGCCGACCCCGGAGGAGGCGCCCGCCGCCTCGGCACTAGCATCGAGCGCCGCGACGAGGCTGCCGTCGGTCGTCCCTGTCACCGCCCCGCTGGCGCCAGCGCCCTCCGTGCCCGTCACCGTGAAGAAGGAGATCGAGATGAACGTCATCAGCGTCGAAAAGGCCAACGCGGCCGTGAACAAGCTCCGCGAAACGCTCGGAGTCGGGCTGGTAGCGACGGACGTATGGAACGTGGAAGACGGCATGCCCATTGCCGGCTTCAACTCCCAGCCGGTCGCCACGGCCCTCTTCAATCGGATCACGGACCTCATCAGCGAGACCTTGTCCGAGTCCGGTTTCCCCGCGCTCAACAAGTACTACATGCTCGATTTGGCCGGCGACAAGCTCGTGGTCGTCATTCCACTCGGAAAATACCGTGCAGGCATGTTGGTCGACAAGAAAAAGGCGCAGCTTGGCCTTATCGTGAGCGTCGCGCTTCCCAAGTATGTGAACGGCCTCGAAGAGGCCATTCGGGGTTAGTCGCCTGTTGCGTTCGCCAGTGGCGGTGTTCGCATGAAGCTCGTCGCACGCGCGTGGCATCTCGGGGTATTCCGCGCGTGTGTCGTGCTCGTCACCCTCGTTTCTCCCGAGCCCGAGATGGCGACGGGCATCGCGCGTGCACCGGTGGCGTTGCGTTTTTACCCGCCAGGGATGATCGCGCTGGCTCGGTCGATACCGATCACGGCGGCGTGGACCGACTCGGCGCGCTGGCTCTTTTACGTGAGCGGGGTCCTGGCTCTCTTCGGACTCTACACGCGCATCTCGCTCGCGGCCTTTGCCGTGGCCACCTTGTACCTTTTTGGCGTGGCCCAGCTCACGGGCGAAGTGGTTCACGACATGCATCTCGTGTGGATGCTGGCGTTGCTCGCCGTGAGCCCTTCGGGCGACGGGCTTTCTTTGGACTCGGTCTTCGGAGGCCGCAGGCTGCTCGGACCGAGAAAGCGCAAGAGTGCCTACGATCTTGCGCTGGGCTTCGCGCGAGCGCTCCTCGGAATCGTGTATTTCTTTCCTGGATTCTGGAAGCTCCAGACCTCGGGAATGGCCTGGATTACGAGCGCGAACGTGGTTCATCAGATGCACTGGAAGTGGGCGCAATGGGGCGGCTACCTTCCGCCGATTCGGGTCGATCGCGTGCCTTGGCTCGTGTCGCTCGGCGCCTTTTGTGTCGTCGGGTTCGAGCTGGGCTTCGGGGTGGTCTCGCTTTTTCCGCGTGCCCGTCGGCTCCTCGCCTTTTGCGGATTCGTGTTTCACCAGCTCACGCAGGTGTTCTTTCTCATCACGTTCACGAGTCTCTGGGCCATGTATGCCTGCCTCGTGCTTCCAGTCGGAACGGCACGTTCGCGCGGATCGCGTGGGCCGCGGGGCCGCGCTCTGACGCGTTCGTCGTGGCCCGTAGTGGTCGTTGGCGGAGGGATCGTGCTCGGGGCCTTCGTGCAAGGCCTACGTGGCCAAACCCAGAGCTACCCGTTCGCGTGTTACCCGACGTTCGCGCACATGGTCGGGGACGAAATGCCGGACATTGGCCTCGAGGCCGTCACGGACGAGCGCTTGGTCCGCTTGCCCGGGCCGCGAAGGAGCCAGTCCGAGTGGGGTATGGCGTGGCAAATCGGCGGTCTGTTCGGCACACCTGCTTCGCGCGAAGCCGTCCGTGCGTTCGCGGCCGCCGATCTTGGCAAACTGGGCGCTCCCGAGAGGACACGCGAGATTCGCGTTTGGCTCGTGTACCGCTCGGTGGACCCGGACGTGGCGCGGACGCGGGCCGTGCGGGAAATCGACCGGTTTTCGGTGTCGGACCTCGCGGCACGGCAACGGTGACGAGGCCGCATCGAGCGTCGTCACTCTCCGTGCCTCTCCAAGAGATGCGGCTCGGCCGCGCGGCATTCGAGAATTCGAGCGCGCGCAAAAACAATTTGGCTGCGTCGAATTTGGTGATCCGTTTGCCGGGTGTGCGCTCCCTACCCAGGTGAGGTGCCCATGTCGTCATCCTGGCGTTCCACGGTCTCGAAGCTGGTCGTTTCGTTCGTCACCCTCGCTTCCATGGCGGTGTCTCGTGAGGCTTCTGCCTCTATCGAGCCCGTCGACGAACGCGAAGACGCGTACAAAGCTCCGCCGTCCGAGGTCGTGTCCAAAGACCGACCGAAAGACGGAACTGGCGAGGAGAAGGAGTGGGAAGATCCCGACCACGTGAGAGTCGGCGCGCTGCTCGGGCTCGGTTTTCCGAGGCCCATGGCCCTGGAGGGCATGGTCAAACTCGAGCGAACCTTGGGGCTCGGCTTCGAAGCCGGAATGATGCCGCCGCTCAAGATTGGCGCGTTCGAGGGCTCCTTTTGGGGCGTTGCGGGCGACCTGCGTGTCTTTCCGTTCCAAGGGGCCTTTTTCATTGGCCTGCGCGCCGGCTATCAGCGCATGAAAGCCACGGCCACGGCGACTCTCCCGATCGTGGGCACTCTGTCCGAGTCGGCCGTAGCCGAGACCTGGTTCGTCAACCCGCGCATGGGCTTCTTGTGGACGTTCCGCTCCGGCTTCACGGTCGGTCTGGATGTCGGCGTTCAAGTGCCCATCAAGAAGTCGTTCGTGGACACCTTGCCCGACGGCACTCCCACGGACGTTCGCAGCTCGATGGAAGACGTGGCGAAGACCTTCGGTCACGCCGTGATCCCTACGGTCGATCTCTTGCGCGTCGGCTTTCTCTTCTAACTGGTTAGGAGAGTCGAACCTGGACCGTACGGAGCCGGCGGGTCAGGGCTTCGCGTCCAAGAAGAGCACGGCCGGTGTGTCCCCGAGCTTCACCCCGGGCAGGAATGGGTCCGAGACGGGCTGGATGCGCTGGAGCTTCACGATGACGCGCTCGATGAGGAGCTTCAACACCGACGCGTCGGTGCGCGTGATGGCCGCGGCGCCGCGTGTGGCGCAAAGCAGCGCTCCGTCGCGCCAAACGAGGGACTGTGCGTCGCTGCACATCGGGATTCGTCCGGTGCGAAGGGTGGGCTTCACGAATCGGCCAAGCTCCCGAGGGGCCTGGTTTTCCACCATCCGGTAGAGAACGTCGAGGGTTCGAGAGAGCAGCGGCTCGTCCACGGCGCCGTGGTTCCGCGGGGCGCACTCAATCGTGCTTCCGTCGTTGCTCGTCTGGGTGGACCCGAAGTCCATGCATGGAAGGGCCACGCGACCCGCGGGCAGGTCCAAGCACTTTACTTCGCGCTTGTCCGTGAACGTAATGGTCTGTCCGGCTCCGCACTTCGGTATCGGCAGGGCGGGCAGACCCGCGTTCGAGGCGTTCGTCTCGCAGCGGTACACGTCCGGGGAGACCTTCGTGAACGAGGTGCAGTCGAAGCTACGGGCCGGCCTGGGCGGGTAGGCGGGCGGGAAGCGCGCCGTGGCGCCCGAGTCGAGCCACTTCGTTAGGGCATCCTTGCGGAGCGAATACCAAACTTCGGTTTGGCCCGTTCCGCGGGGAACGCAGGTCGCCGTGGTGTCGTCCGGTCCGCCGCCGAGCGAGCAGTCGGGCGCGAGGGGCACCGGCACCGTGGGCAGAGGTTTGCACGCGTACGTTCCGTCGGGGCGCGCGGCGAGCGCTTCGTTCGTCCCGCAGATGGGAAGTCGAAGGGTTTTTGGTGCGACCGCGTCGGAAGCTTCGGCCCCCTCGGCGTGGGCGGGGCCGACGTGGGCCATCGTCACGAACGCGAGCGTCGGGAGGGCAAGGAGGACTCCGTAGCGCACACGCGAAAGCACCATGAGGAAGATGATGCACGAGCTTGCGGAAAGGACCCCTGCCTTTCTTCGTTCGAGCGCCCTTTTCGTGGCCTATTCGCGCACCTCGCCCCCAACACGTGAAACCCAGTGCTCGCTCCCCAGGAGCGTCCTGTGCCTCAAGGGATGACGGTGGTCGGATCGATGCCTCGCTCGCGGAGGGGCGCGAGGACTTTTTCGTCCATCGATTTTCGCGCGAGCGCCAGGTACGCGCCCGACTCCATCCAGGCGAGCGCGTCGCCGGCGTTTTCGTTTCGGGAGGGGCGCTTGCGAATGTCTTCCCACTGATCTTCGATGGCGTCGGTGGCGAGCCTCGCGTGGCGGGCCAAATGGGCGAGATCCGACTCCGAAAAGCGATCTGCGGCCCAGTCGAGGAAAGCGAATCCGAAGGTGCCGTGGGCCGCTTCGTCGCGCACGATGCGACCGAGCACGGCCTTTGGGAGGGGATGCCGAGCGGCGTGCCACGTACCGCGCAAAAGCGGAATGGAGAGGGCTTCGCCCACGCAAAAAAACCGGACCACGAGCTCGGCCGCGCGAAGCAAAGGGGGAGTTCCCTCTTTGGCGTCGAGGACCATCACGTCCGGATCGTGGATGATTTCGGTGCCGCCCCCGAGCTCCATGGCCATGCGCGCGCACAGCTCCACGTGCACCATTTCATCGAGCGGAAAGCGCGACGCGAGCCCGATGAGATCCACTGGCGCGCGGCACTCGATCAAGGCCCGCAGCGTCGCTGCGCATGCGATGGCCGTGCGGTGCTCTTGGAAAGCCGCTCCCGTCCACGCGCGCCTCCCCGCGATGAGATCGGCTTCGGGAATCTTCGAGATGTCGATCGTGCCCCACGGCATCGCCTCGACCTCGGGTCGCATTTTTCGGTAGCGACGCTCGACGCCGCCGCCAAAAAGCTCGAGCTCGAACAGCTCGCCTGCCATGGGGAACCTGCCTTATTTCTTCTTCGGAGCGGGAGGAGGGGTCGGACGGGGCGGGGGCATGAGGTTGCCCGGAGGCATGTGGGTCGGCAAAATGGGCGGTTTCGCAGCGCCCGCGTCTACCGGGTCCACGGCGAGCTCGGCCGACGGCTTCGGGGGCGGCGCCGTGACGTCGGTGGGCTGCGGCGCCATGAGGTTTCCGCTCGTGACCATTCCCGCTTCGATGGGAGTGGGCTGGGGCGCCATCAGGTTGCCTGGCGGGTAGTCCCGCTTCTCGCAAGCGTAGAGGACCGACGCCACGCCCACGGACGCGACCAAGAGCTTTCGCCCACTCACCGTTCGCTTCATGGCCACGAGACTAGCGGGATCGTGGAGGGCCAGAAGAGCAAATCGAAACGGCCCATCTTGCCCGCAAATCGCCGGTCAATCGGCGCCGCCGTCCGTGCTGCCGTCGTCGCCGCCGTCGACGGGCGGGGGAGGCATGAGGTTTCCGGAGGTCACTGGAGCGTCGGCCGCGGCATCGACGGGCGGGGGAGGCATGAGGTTTCCGGACGTGACGGGTCCGTCGGCCTTGGCGTCGGCTGCCGCGTCGGCGCCAGCGTCGCCGACCGTCGTAGACGTGGTGCACGCCACGTAGCTGATGGCGGCCACGCCCAGCGACGCCACCAAGAGCTTCCGACCGACCACGATGCGCTTTGCCATGCTGTTCTCCCGAGGATCGCGGGCGGAAGGGCCCACGAGACCGAAAAGCATAGCTCGTGCCGGTCAAGCAAGCCCCGAAACTCGCACCATGGCCCTTTCTCAACTCAGGAAAGGTCCGCGGTGCGGCGCGCGGTCCTCGACACGGGCACGTTCGCCGCCCGAGCCTGGAAAGCAGGGTGGATGCGCCCTTGACCGCGATCGCTCCATGGTGGCACCCTGGCACGGCCTCGAAAAGGTGCATGCGAAGCCAAGCCGACGCCCGTGGAAGCGGTCGATTCGGCGAGGTTTTTCTCACGCACCATCATCGGCCCTCTTCGGGGGCGCGAGACGGGGTGCGCGCTTCGTCGGCACGCGGGAGATATCTCCCAAACCTCCCGGAGCTCTTCGAATGTCCGAATCCCAGCAGCGATACCGCGTCCTCCAGAAGCTCGAAGCGGGCGGTATGGCCGAGGTGTTCCGCGCCGAGA
>JAYUKI010000714.1:0-1072 GCA_043764595.1 Myxococcales bacterium
ATGGCGTAGCTCCGAGGGTCCATGCCGTAGGAGACGTACAGGCGCTCCATTCCAGTTTTGGTCGCGCAGATAATGCGCACGAAGACTCCCCACACCAACCGTCCTTTTCCGTACGGGTCTCGGAGCGCCATCATCGGCGCCGCCCCCGATGTCGTGTAACCGTAGCGCTCCCATACGAGAGCGCGCGCGAGCGTACGGTCGAATACTGGTTTTTGATAGAGGTCGTTCGTGACGGTGACGAGGTCGTTTACCACTTCGACGACCTGCTCGTTCTCCTTGTCGAAGCGCACGGAAAGGAGGCAATGCGGGCACTCCACACCTTCCGGAAGCGTTTGAGTGCTCGTGGCCCACTCGCCCTCCGCCCTGCTTTCGTCGGACTGAGCCCCGCCCATCGCGGTGAGCTCGGTGAGGGGCCCGGTTCCGGGTTGCCCAATGCTCGCGACAATGCTCGCGAGGACTGCGTTTTCCGGAGCCTTTTTGCGCTTTCGGAAGGGCGAGGGACCAACAAGGCCTTTTGCCTTCGTGACATTTCCCGAAGCATCGACATCAACGTGCGCGAACGACGACCAGACTTTTGCCAAAGGTCGCTTCTTGAGGGCCGCAGCCTTTACGGCTTCAACACCCGCCTCGTGGGCACGGTAAGCGGCTTCGGCGCTGGCGGCCTCGGCGGCGGAAATGAAGAAGAGCCGCTTTCCAACTTCGGTGGGTTCGCGCGGTGCGTTGGGCCGAGCGTCGCGAATGGCGTTGGCGGCAGCGAGCTGTTGGCGGTCTTCCAAGCTATACATGGGAATCGCTGGGCATAGTTCCCTCGCGATCTGGGCCATTGCCGAGCCTGGTGCCAGCGCGATCAATACGGCCAAGAGTGCGCCGCCCAGTGCGCGGATGAGCGCGGCGGGAGCTATTTCCACGGATCGACACATGTGGGCCTCCCTGTTTTGGGGTCGAGCTCGACGGGGCCGTCGAACATTCGGTTTATGGTTCGCGGTGCACGAGGAGCTGCAGGATTGGACTGCCTAAAGCCGTTCATTTCGCCGTGCGACGCCATACAGGCGGTCCGCTCGGGCCATAGAGG
>JAYUKI010000715.1:0-12872 GCA_043764595.1 Myxococcales bacterium
CAGCATTGCCACCTACGCGAAGCTCACGGGCACCTACGTGCTCATGGGAAGCGGCGCTTCGGTGGGCCGCGGCTATGGCCCGGTGGTCGTCTCCACCCACGGCGGAACCCTTGCAGACTACAAGGGAAAGCGCATTGGCATTCCCGGTCACGGGACCACCGCCGCCATGGTGCTTCGTCTGCTCCTTCCCGAGTTCGAGCCCGTGGTCATTCCCATATCGCCCTATTCGCTCACCTTCGACGCCCTCCGAAAGGGCGAAGTCGACGCCGCGCTCTTGATTCACGAAGGACGCCTCACCTACGAAAAGGAGGGATTTGCCCTCGTCGCCGACGTGGGCGTAGGCTTCGGAGAGCTCACCGGCGGACTGCCGATTGCGCTCGGTGGCAACGCGATCCGAAAAGGCCTGGGCGCCGAGACGGTTCAAAAGATTGCCCGGCTCTGCAAGCGCTCGATCGCGTGGGCCCTCGAGCACCGAGAGGTCATGATGGACGCTTTGCTCGCGAAGGAAACGCGCGGCGACGTGACTCTCGACCGGGCACTGCTCGACCGCTACCTCGCCATGTACGCCAACGCCGACACGCTGAATCTGCCCGACGACGCGAGGCGCGGCATCGTGGAGCTTTTCCGGAGGGCCCACGAAGCTGGCCTCTTGCCGAGCGAGCCCACTGTGGAGTTCGCGGACGGCTGAAGAGCACGCGCTCGATCGCCCGAGCTTTGGAGCGGGCGATTGCGGACGGTTCTTCCCGACCATCGGGGATACTCTCGCGCGATGCCCTCGCTCCTCGACGATCCGGTCTTTTCGGCGAATGCGTTCTTCCCTCGAAAGGACGCGGGACCGCCACCTCGCGGCGCAATCGACACGAGCCTTCGCGTCGCGAACGACGTGCTGCTTCACGCTCGAATCCACCCTGCGGTGGACGCAACAGTGTCGCTCGTTCTCTTTCATGGCAACGGCGAAGTGGTGTCCGACTACGACGCTTTTGCACCCTATTTTGCAGAGGCTGGCGCACGGCTCGCCGTAGTGGACTATCGCGGATATGGCCGAAGCGAAGGCACGCCTGACTTGCGCACGACTGTATCCGATGCGCCAAAAGCCCTCGACGCGATCTGGCCCTTCCTTGCCGAAGGAGCCCCAAACCTGCCCATTGTCGTCATGGGACGTTCCCTCGGGAGCATGTGCGCAGCCGAGTTGATGCGCTCGTCGCCGCGGCCCGTGAATGGATTCATAGTCGAGAGTGGCTTTACCGACGTTTTGGCCTTTGCGCGACGGCGTGGTGCTGCCTTCGAAAGCCTGGACGAAGCCGACATGGCCATTCTTTGCCCTCTGCGAAAGCTAGCGGGGTCGAAAGTGCCGCTGCTCGTGCTCCACGGCGAAACGGACTCGCTCATCTCGGCCAACGAAGCGCGTGCGGCGTTCGCCGCGTCCGGGGCGGAGGACAAGGAGCTCGTGCTCGTGCCCGGACGCGGACACAACGACGTGTCGTTTCATCCCACGTACTGGAGCAAGATGGCCGCCTTCGTGGCTCGCGTGACGCGCTGAGCATGGCGAAGGAGGCTGCGGCCTGACACGCGCGAGCTTTGGAGTAGGCTCTGCCGCCATGGCAAGACAGGTTTGGCTCATGCTTCGTGCACTGGCTCGGACTCTCGCCCATCGCGTGCGAAACGGTCCACGCCTTCCGTCCTGGAGCTTCACGTTCGAGGCGATCGTTCGTTTCCTGCGCAACGACTGGGATTCCGCCGCCGACTGGCCACTCGAGCGCATTCGCGCGGCGTCCAACGAGGGGACGTATCCCTCGAAATACGGCCGCCTCGTCGCCATCACCAGCGAGCCCCACGGCGGCGTCCCGTGCCTGCACTTCACTCCGCCCCGCCTGCGCGGAAAAGGGAAGATCCTCTATTTTCACGGCGGCTCCTACTTCTACGGCTCGTGCACCACCACGCACAAAGAGCTCGTCGCGCGCCTCGCCCACGAGACGGGTCTCGTGGGCATCGGAGTCGAATACCGCCTCGTCCCGGAGCACACCTACCCCGCGCAGCTCGAAGACGCCCTGGCGGTGGTCGACGCCCTGCTCACCGAAGGGACAGCCCCGACCGAGCTCGTGCTTGCCGGAGACTCGGCGGGTGGGAATCTCGTGCTCTCGGCGGCGTGTGCGCTCCGGGAACGAAACGTGACGTGTGCGGGGCTCGTGTTGCTCTCGCCCTGGGGCGACCTCACCATGCCGGGCGCTTCTTTCCTGGAGAACGACGCCACCGATTTCGGTACGCGCGAAGGCCTCGTGCGGCATGCCCAAGCCTTCGCCAAAGGCATTGCCCTCGACGATCCGCGCATCTCTCCCTTCTTTGCCAATCTCTCGAAGCTTCCCAGGTCGCTCGTCGTGCTCGGCACCGCCGAAATCCCGCACGACGACATTCGCGCGCTCGCCGAGAAGCTCACGAAAGAGGGCGTCGACGTCGACCTCCACGAGGCCAAAGACATGCCCCACAACGCCGCAGTCTTTGCCGACTATCACCCGGAGGGTGCAAGAGCGTTCCAGGCCGTCGTGGACTTCGTCGCCAGGGCGATTCCGTCGTCGTAGGGCACGGCCACGAACCGAAGCCTCTGGCCCATGCAGGCTCGGGCTAGCCTGCATGGCCGAAGCGGAGGCCCACCGTGCCGCTCGGAACACCCTGCAAACCCACGGCCACCGATGCTCGGCCTGCAACCACGAGCGCCACACTCGGCCAAGCCCTTTGACACCGAAATCCGACGGGCTCGGTCCGAAAATCGAGCGTCGGAGATCACGGAATCCAGGTCGGAATCGTGCCATCACGGGACCCCACCTTCCGCTCGGTGTCGCGCCCGAACCGAGGGACCCGTTGCCGGGGTTAGGGGTCGTCCTCGAACAAAAGATCGAAGGCCTCTCCAGCGGGCAGAGTCCCGAGATCGAGGTCTTCGGCGCCGTCGACGAAGCGTGCGAAGAAGTCGCCGGCCGTTTGGTCGATATCTCTAGCGGCGAGACCCGTCACGATGGCGGTGCGCTTCTCAACCACGGAGGCTATCCCTCTTTAGGCTGCGCACGACGGCGGCGACGTCGCTCACTCCGCTCCCAATCGAGTACTCGAGCGCGCTTCGACGACTGTCGGGGACAGCGACGAAGGTGCATGTTGCGTCCCCCCGGGCTTTGCACGCGATCTCACGAACGGCAATGCGACGACTCGCGAGATGGGTAAATACTGCGCCGAGCATTCCGGAGACGATTTGGCAGCGAGTGGTCTTGCTGCGACCGGCAGACTCGGCAATGGCAGAGCGATCGAGGTGGGCGACGAAGGCCGACTGAGCGGTATAGGAAAAGTCGAGGCGTAGGGCGCCCCAGCCTTGCCGCGCCATTCCGAGCGCGAGCATCTCCATCGCGGTGCGGAGAGGAACTTCACGAATGGAGAGCGCGAAGGCCTCGAGTGCTTCGGTCTCGAGATCGACCGCAACGGCGCGGCCCCACTGCGTACCCCACGCGAGGCAGAAAAGCGGCCACCCCTCGGGTGCAACCTCGTCGCAGGTCGTGCGCAGCGCGGACAGGAACGACCATGGCACTTCCAGCACGCGGCGCTCGACCCCGTCGCGACGCACGCCCTCTGCGGCTTCGTTCGGTGCGAGCTCGCTCTGACGGGGCGCCGCAAACCCCTCGGGGAGATCGCGGCGCGCTTCGATGAGCTTTCGCCGGTTGACGAAGAGGTAAAACCGGTCGAAGCCGGCCGCACGCACGATCTCGACCCCGACCTCCTGGGCACCGAACTTGAAGTCGAAGAGGTAGTCGAAGCGGAGGATGTCCCGGGGTTCGCTCGATTTCGCAAACTCCCGAAATTTCCCCTCGAACGCCGGGGTCGCGGTGCACGGGGCGACGCGGGCGAAGAAATTCTTGCCGACGACTTGGTTGCGATCGAGCCGCGCGAGGCGCGCTTCGGCGAGGTTGTACCGCAGGATCGTTCCGTCGGCAGCCAGGCAGATGACGCCGAACGGCAGCTCGTCGAGTGCGGCGTCCGTTCGTTCGTCGACCGAGAACGGATCGAACGGGGTTGGAGTCGCGATGGAGGATGCTGGAGGGACGAGGTCGATCACGTTGGTTTCTTCTTTAGGCTCGAAAATATGGCGCGATCGAGCGTCGAGGCGGCGGGCTCACGACCCGTTGGAGGAAGAGGGGAGGACGGTGGTGCGGCCTGTCCGACGGAGGGGGTGCCGGAGACCAGGCTATGGCGTGCATAGTCTTCCATGACACCGCGCTGAACGAGCCACGTCGTGAGGGCACGTTCGACCTCCTCCGCGGACTGCAAACGATCGGCACGCTCGCGACGGAGGCAATCGGTGATGATGGACCACAAATTCCCATCGACGCCCCTCGCGCGCGTCGGGAACGGGACGTGCGCTTGCACCACGGCGTCGAAGACCTCGCCCAGGTTCGCGCCGGCAAAAGGCACGGTCCCGGCGATGAGGTAGTAGAGCGTCACACCAGCAGCCCAAATGTCGGCGCGGTGGTCGATGTCGTCGCGGCACTCGACTTGCTCGGGCGACATGTATTCGGGGGTGCCGAGGAGCATTCCGGCCATCGTGAGCTTGCTCGATGCGATGGGCATCGCGACGTGAGCGACGCCGAAGTCGATGAGCTTGGGCTGGACCGTTCCATCGCCGAGGCGCGCCAGAAAGATGTTGTCCGGCTTGAGATCGCGGTGAACGATGCCCTGGGAGTGCGCAACGCCGAGGCCCGACAGAATGGGGATCAAGAGCTGCGCCGCGCGCACGGCGTCGAGCGGACCGCCGTCATGCACGAGCGCGCCGGCGTCTTCACCTTCCAGGAGCTCCATCACGAGGAATGGCTCGTCGTTGGCGGTGCTGCCGGCATCGAACACACGGACGATCGCGCGGTGCTGAAGGCGAGCCGACACGCGCGCCTCCCGGAGCAGCCGAGACGCCCCGTCCGGATTCCTCGAGGCACGTCGAAGGAGCTTCAAAGCGACGGGCTGGTCGAGCGCCAAGTTCACCGCGTGCCACAGCTCACCCATGCCGCCCACGGCGATCTGACGTTCGAGCCGGTACCGCCCGAGCAAGACGTCGCCCGACTGGTAGGTGTAAACGCCGCGTGGTGCAGGCATCGTTTCTGCAAGCTCACGCGTGGAAGGGGGGGAAGTGCGGCGCCGCTCCATCTTGATGTCCGATGCTCGGAAGGCCGAGGTCAACTTACGAAAGCTTACCCTATTTCTTCCGAGAAGGTCGCTCAGCAACAACACTACCGCCTACCACCGTGACCGTTACGCCGGCGAGGCGCGAGGAGCATGGGGCGGGTGGACGTTCGCTTCGTGCAAAAGCCGGCGCCGAACAGCCGGCATCGGCCGACCCGACGGAACCTATTGCGACACGGAGCGTGAGCTCCGCATCTTCTTCTGCGCCCGCGACGGCCCGCGCCTTGCGTGGACCCTCGTATACTACTTCGAAGAGTGCGGCGTTGGGGCCATGGCGATGGCCGAGATCGATCCCACTACACTCGAACGGATACGCGACGAGAGGTCCCCGGGCTCAACGCTGCTTCCGAGCGATGGCCCCGATCCGGAGAGCGTACGGGCTGCCACTGGCCCGCATGAATCGGAGCCCAAAGGGCCACATTCACCCCGCGGCGCCTCTCTCCGTAGCCTCCGAAACTTCTACGAGCCTTCCCGTTTCGACATCGTAGACATACCCGTAAATGGGAATCTCTCGCGGAACCAGCGGGTGGCGACGAATGCGGGTTACGTCCTCGGTTACGCTCGTGGCTTGATGGGCAATGGTGAGCCAATCGATGTATTTGGCCTCGGGCGAGCCGGGGCCTTTGCCGGGATCCTTCCAAATTTTCCCGTCGAAGCTCGCCGTCTCCAAACTGGAGGCAAAGAGACCTCGCATGATCTCGTCGGTGAAGAGCTCCATTCCGCAGTTCGTGTGGTGAATCACGAACCACTCGCGCGTGCCGAGCAGCTTGTGCGAAATGGCAAGCGACCGAATCGCGTCGTCGCTCGCTCGGCCTCCCGCGTTCCGAATCACGTGCGCGTCGCCCTCCGCTAGACCCGCGAGCTTGGCCGGATCGATGCGCGCATCCATGCAGGTGAGAATGGCGAGCTTTCGCGCAGGCGGAAGGGCAAGCTTGCCCTTTTCCCCGAAGGTCGCAGCGTAGTTTTCGTTGGCTCGGAGGACTTCGTCTCGAATTTTGCTCATGGCCAGGCACCCTTTCGGCGGACGGGCGTCCGCGATAACGGATGAGTGTCCGCTGGGATGCTGCGTGTCAAGCGCGGCCGTGCACCGAATGCGGCGAACCCTCCCGTGTGGGCGCGCGCCTTGCGCCGCGGGAAGTGGGTTCCGGCGTAGTTCTTGGGAGCTTGGGCGGGTTTCGCTCTTCCGCCTCACGCTGAGGCGACACCGTGTAGCGAATTAGGCCTTAGTTTCGGGGGTTTGTGAGTGCCTCCGACGTCGTCCACGGATTCCGTGGGGTCACTCATCAATTTCGAGGATGGGCGCTGAAGACGCGTCGAAGCACGTTGAACGCCGGATGGGGGAGACACCATGGAAAGAGACACGACTCGGCTCGATACGGCCGCAGCTTTGCGCCCGAGGACTATGCTCGGTCGGGCCATGACCGTTCCCGTGAAGGAGGCACGCGTGGAGAACCTTCCCTCGAAGCTTCCCCCGTCGAATCACGCTTCGGACCTTCCTCCGAAGCCGAGCGGGTTCGTAACGCTCGATCCGCGCAAGCTCACGCTGGACGTGGTCGCCCGCATACGGGACCGCGCGGACCAGAAGACCGTCGACGTCGTGGTCCACTGCGCCGCCTCCAAGGTCTACGCCGAGCCTCGAGGGCTTTCCTCGGCTCTCTACGAGCTGCTCGACAATGCCGTTCGTGCCAGCCCGGAGAGCCATCCCGTCATGGTCGACGTCCGCGAGACGCGCGAGGGGGGTGTTCTCTGGCAAATCCAAGACGCCGGAGAGGGAATGTCCGCCGAGAGGCTCGACGAGCTCGGTGAGGTACGCGGTCGTGCCCGGTCGACACACGGTGGCGGTGGGCTTGGTGTGGCCTTCGCCGGAGCGGTGGCCGAAAAGCACGGCGGCGCGCTGCAGTTCGAGTCGGCCTTGGGCGTCGGAACCACGGCGAGTCTGTGGCTCCCGCGGTCCGCATGCCCCGAGCTCGCGCCGGACTTCAAGGCGCTCTTCGAGGCCGCGCCCGCGCTCTTTCTCGTCCTCGCGCCCAACGCGCCAAGGTTCACCGTCATCGCCACCACCAACGCCTTCGTCCGCACGAGCGGCCTCGCACGCTCCGACCTCTTGGGTAGGGGAATTCTCGACCTTTTCCCCGAAGATCCGGCGGATCGCGAAAGCATCGGTACGGTGCGTTCGTCCCTCGAGCGGGTGCTCATGGCCCACGTGCCGGACACCTTGGGCGTCCAAAGGCTTCGAACGCTCTCCGCGGAACGAAAGCCGGGCGAAGAGCGACTCTTCTCCCGATGGAGCTATCCGGTGCTGGGCCCGGACGGCTCCCTCGCGTTCATTCTGCATCAGCTCGAGGACGTGACCGATTCCGTCCGCCAAGAACAACGCTACGACGCGAGGTTCTCCAAGTTTGCGCACGAGATGCTCCAGCCCCTCAACACCATCTCGGGCTACGCGCAGCTTCTCGCCCGACCCTCCACGTCCACGAATGAATACATCGAGCACATCCGGCAGGCGTCGGACGACCTCGCCCGGGTGACCGTGCGCCTGCTCGACGGACCTCGTGATGGAGTGAGCCCGATCAACGACGAGTCCCGATGAGCCCGGGCCCACTCGAGGTGCTCGTCGTCGACGACGAGCCTGGGTCGCGCGATGGTCTCGTGCGCGCGATTCTGTCGTTCGGTCACTCCTGCCGTGCCGCGGAAGGTGGTGCCGAAGCGCTCCGATTGGTCATGGAAAGGCGGCCCGACGTCGTCATCTCCGACTGGAAGATGCCCGAAATGAGCGGCGCGGAGCTTTGCCGTCGCATCCGCAGCCCGGACGACGAGGCGCCGTACGTGTATTTCATTCTCCTCAGCGCGTTCTGGGATCGCGAGCACCTCCTCTCCGGAATGGCGGCAGGCGCGGACGATTACCAGCGCAAGCCCGTCGACGTCGACGAGCTCGAGGCGCGCCTCGTCTCGGCCACCCGGGTCGTGAATCTCCACCGGCGCCTCGCCGCCCGCACCGAAGAGCTTCGGCACGACAAAACGCGATTCTTTGCGGACTCGCGCACCGACGCACTCACCGGAACGGGCAACCGCTTTCGCCTCGACGAAGAGCTCGCCACGTTGCTCGCGCGGGCTCAACGCTATGGACATCGCGCCTCGCTCGCGATGTGCGACTTGGACTACTTCAAGGCCTACAACGACGGTTTCGGGCACGTGGCCGGAGACCTCGCGCTTCGTCGGGTGGCCGACGGAATGCGGGCGACCCTGCGCAGCGCCGACGGCCTCTATCGGTACGGCGGAGAAGAGTTCGTGGTGCTCCTCGTCGAGCAGTCCCTCGCGGAGGCCGAGCTCGCGATGAACCGCATGCGCCTCGGTGTCGAGCGCCTCGCCATTCCGTCCCCACGCACGGGCGAGGTGCTCACCATCAGTGTAGGCGTGGCGGAGCTCGATCACGCGCTCGACAAGACTCCCGCCGACTGGCTCGAGCGCGCCGACTTGGCCCTCTACGATGCCAAAAAAGCGCGCAACAAAGTCGTATCCACGCGCCCGAAGGCCCACGAGGTGGGCACGAGCGACTCGACGGAGCTGTAAGCTCGGGGCGCGACAAGGTTTCCCTGCAGGCCTCATGTAGGTTGCCCGATCGCCTTGTCGTGACGCAGTGCTCAGTAGCTAGCTGAACGCCCGTCGAGCGCACCGTGACTTCTTCAATCCTCGAGGATTCGGCTGGTCCGCGAATTCCGAACGAATCCTCAGGAGGAAGGATGCCACCGAATCTTGCGTAGTTCGTTTGTCCCCGTATGCTCCATCCGGGCGGGGGCCTGGTTCGTCGCCTCGTGCTTTTCGTAAAGGAGTCCGAATGTTCGTCCGCCCCCTGTTGACCACCGGGTCGCTCTTGCTCGCAGCGCTCGCATTCGCCGCGTGCGCCACCCCGGTCACGGACGACGGCGCGGAGACCGCCTCCCTCGGCAAAGTCTCGCAAGGCATCCAAGGAGGCTCGGTCGACTCGTCGAACTCCTACCGCTTCAACGTGGGTCTCTGCTTCGGATCCCGTGGAAATTGCCGCGGCTCGTGCTCGGGAACGCTCATCACACCGAACCTGGTTCTCACCGCGCGCCACTGCGTGGACCAGGCCCCCGATCAGGTCGAGTGCAATGGCACGGGCTTCGGCGGCCAAACGAACCCCACGAACCAGATCTTCGTCACCACGCACTACCAAATGCAGGGTCAGAGCACGATCGGGTGGCACACCGTCCGCCAGATTCTGCGTCCCACACAGAACGAAGCCTGCAACGCCGACATCGCCCTCCTCGTCCTGAACGATCAGGCCACCGAAGGGAGAGTGGCCGTTCCCGCGGTGCAATCGGAGATTTGGGACCGCTCGCGCTACGGCGCCACCATCCAGGCCATCGGCTTCGGTGTCACCTCGTTCGGTGCGAACGATTCGGGCATCCGACGGTTCCGCCCCAACGTGCCCGTGCTCTGCATCCCTGGCTCGCCCAACAACGGCTACCGCGAAGCGTGCCCGACGAGCTTCCCCCCGAAGGAGCTCATCGGCGGCGACGGCGTGTGCCCTGGCGACTCGGGCTCGGGCGCGATGGACCAAGCTTCGCTCACAGGCACGCCCACGGTGCTCGGGGTCGTCGTTCGCACGAACGACAACAACGGAAACTGCGAGGGCAGCGCTATCACCCGTGTCGACTCGTGGCGCGATTTCATCGTGCAGGGCGCACGCACGGCGTCGTCGAACTTCACGCTCTACCCCGAGCCCAGCTGGACCACACCCGTTGCTCCGCCACCCAAGCCCCCGCCGCCGTCGGGCACCACCGGAGTGGCCAAAGGCCTCGGCGAGAGCTGCGAGCGGACCGTCGATTGCGAGTCGAAGAAGTGCAAAAATCACCCCGAGGACGGCGCCCTCGTTTGCAGTCAAGATTGCACCACGGCCAAGCTCTGCCCAACGGGCTTCGACTGCGTCAACAAGTTCTGTTTCAAGCCAGGGACGGCGGGCCCCGGGCCCACTCCCACTCCCTCGGGAACGGCCCCCGCCGCCCCGATCCCCGGTGGCGAAGGCAGCCCCGAAACCACCACCACCACGACCACTGGCTGCTCGGCAGCTCCGGACCCCACGAAGCCCGTGCCGTGGCGTGGCTTGGCGTTCGCCGCGGCAGCCATCGGAATGGCCGTCGCGCGTCGCCGCCGAAACGCTTGATCTCGGGGAATTGAGCCCGCCGATGGCCCATCGGCATCCAAGGTTCTCGTGACCCCCGAACCGCAGAGCTCTCGTGAGCGCCTCGATGCGCTCCGGGCCTATGCCTTTTTTATGCCGACCCGCGCGGCGAGCCGCGTGAACCTGATCTACATGGTCGGCTTCAACGCGCTGGTGCTCGGCGTGATGCTCGTCGGACACGCATCGTGGAGCCACTTCGCCATACAGCTCGTGTTCGGCATCGCACCGTGGCTTTTCCTTCACTCGCACAAGCACGGCCGCGTGGTCATGGGCACGCTCGGCTACATGGTCTCGCTCGTGAACACGGGCGGACTCGCGAGCCCGCTCCTCGCCGCGGGCGTGCCTCTCGTGGCCGGTGCAGCTCTTGGCGCCATGCACGCAAAGCACCGCGCGGCGTTCTTCACGGCGTTCGTGCTCGGCTTGGTGACGGTCAGCTTCGTCACTCTCCACCCGTGGGTCGCCCTGCCCTCCCCCGTGGCCATCGACGGCGGCCACATAGGTGTAGGATACATTGTTCTGGCGCTGGTCTCGGTGAGCAGCGCTTCGCTCGCCCTCTACCGCGTGGGCGGGCGCCTTTCCCAGGTGCATGAGCGCATGGTCCACGAGCTCGCCGAGCGGCGCGAAGAGATCTGCACCGAGAACGAGGATCGCACCCGAGCCCTCGAGGGCATTGCCGCCCGCCTCGCCCACGAGGTCAAGAACCCTCTCTCGGCCATTAAGGGCCTGTCCGCGCACATGGCCCGCTCCGCCACAGAGCCAAAAGTCGCCGAGCGACTCGCCCTCATCGAATCCGAAGCTTCGCGCCTCCAGTCCATCGTCGAAGGCTTTTTGTCCTTCTCGCGTGGCCTCGACGATCTGAAAATTTCCACGGTGGCGCCCGCGCACGTCGCGCGAGAGCTTGCCCTCTTGCTCGAGACGCGCACCGCCGAGCACCGCCAAACGCTCGCCGTCGTGGGCTCGAATTCGGTCACGATCGAGGCCGACGGCCGCAAGATTCGACAGGCCCTGTTGAACCTCGTCTTGAATGCGCTCCAAGCTTCGCCGGAAGGCGCCACCGTGACCGTCGAGGTCTCCGAGAACGCCCACGCCGAAGCCATCGTGCGCGTGGTCGACCACGGCGAAGGCATGCCGCACAGCGTGCTTCTTCGGCTCCAGAAGCCGTACTTCACGACTCGGGCGAATGGCTCGGGACTCGGCGTGGCCGTCGCTCGTGGGCTCGTCGAGCAGCACGGAGGCACCATGGAGATCGAGAGCCACGTGGGCCGCGGCACCACGGTCACGCTCGTCATGCCGGCCGAAGCCAAGCGCTCGAACGCTCTCGTTCGCTTGCCGAACCCCGCGCACGCTCCAGCGCACGCGCACCCGCACACGGACGCGAGATCGAAAGGCTAGCCGTGGTAAGGCCCGCTCCCATGCCGCGTGTCCTCGTGATCGACGACGATGCTTCCATTCGCTACACTCTCGACGCCGTGCTCTCGGACGCCGGCATGGAGGTCGAGGGTTGCCCCGGTGGACGCGAAGGCCTCGAAGCCTTCGAGGCCCGCAGCGCCGACGTCGTACTCACCGACTTGGCCATGCCCGAGGTCGACGGGCTCGCCGTGCTGGCCGGGGTTCGGGCGCTCGATCCCGCCGTTCCCGTGTTGATCCTAACGGCCCATGGCTCGGAGCGTGTCGCCGTGGCGGCCATGAAAGCCGGAGCGTTCGAGTACCTGCCGAAGCCCTTCGATCCCGAAGAGCTCGTGCTCGCCGTTCGCCGTGGCATCGAGACCCATCGCCTCCGCGTCGAGAACGCGCGCCTCCGCACGGCAGCCACCGTGGGCCGCACCATCGTGGCCGAGAGCCCCGCGCTGAAGCGTGTGCTCGACGTCGTCGCGCGCGTCGCCACCAAAGACGTGACCGTGCTCTTCACCGGCGAAAGTGGCACTGGAAAAGACGTTCTTGCGGCCGCTTTGCACGCGCACTCGCGCCGAGCGGACAAGCCGTTCATTCGCTTCAATGCGGCGGCCATTCCGGCGGAGCTTGCCGAGAGCGAGCTCTTCGGACACGTGAAGGGCGCATTCACGGGCGCCACCGGAACGCACCGCGGATATTTCCAAGACGCCCACAAAGGCACGCTCTTCATCGATGAAATTGGCGACTTGCCCCTCGCCATTCAAGCCAAAGTCCTCCGCGCGCTCCAATCCGGCGAAGTGCAGCCCGTGGGCGGGCGACCCGAAATCGTGGACGTGAGGCTCGTGGCCGCCACGAACAAGGACCTCGCTGGCGAAGCGCGCGCTGGACGCTTCCGCGAAGACCTCTATTACCGACTCGCCGTCGTGCCGATTCGTATCCCGCCGCTTCGGGATCGCCCCGAGGACATTCCGCCCCTTGTCGCATCGTTCGTGGCCAGCTGCGCCGAGCGTTATGGCATGGGCCGCGTCGACGTGGAGCCCCAGCTCGTCGACGTATTCCGCGCCCAACC
>JAYUKI010000716.1:0-12848 GCA_043764595.1 Myxococcales bacterium
TCGGACCTGGGTCTGCACGCTCGTCTCCCGCGCTCCGTCGTGCATTTTGCCCCGACGATTTGCGCGTGGTGTAGCCCCGTGAGGTGGGCGTGTCAACGCGCTGCATCGCACTAATTCACGCGGCCCGAGAAAGCGTCGAAACCAAGCCCTTTGGCGTTCGCGACCTGCGCCACCACGGCTCGGCGACGACCGACTTCCCCCTTTGCGCGCCGCCAGGTAGGAGCCAGGTAGGATAGGTGGGTAGACGTCAGGAGAAGCGCCGCGAAGACGAGCCTCCTTCATCGATCATGGAGACCGCCGCCGTCGGTCTACTTGGCGAACAGCGCGTCGTAGCGACGTTGCATCTCGGCAGGCGCGACCTTTTCTATCTCGTGGCCCACGAGCCACTCGTGCCCGAACGGATCTCGCACGGCCCCCGAGCGCTCCCCATAGAAGTGGTCGGCAAGCGGCCTCAGCACGGTCCCGCCGGACGCAACCATCTTGCGTACCACGGCGTCCGCGTCATCGACGTGCAGGTGGATCCCCACACCCGTGCCCGCGCCGGTCGGGGCGTGGATCCCTGCCTCCGGAAACTCCTCGGAGACCATCAACGTCGTCGTTCCGAGCTCGAGCTCGGCGTGTCCGATCCGGCCCCCGGGCTCGACCAATCGGAACTTCTCCTTTGCTCCAAAAACGTCCTCATAGAAGGCGATGGCGGCGGCCGCATCCTTCACACGCAAGTAGGCAAAGACCTCGAAAATCATGGCACAAGTTCCTTTCTGCCGGCCTCGGCCGGCGCACGATAGCTCGTGAAAATCTTACGTCGAGCGACTCAGCGGGGCAGTTTCGAGAGGGGTGCGCGAGTCTCACGTGAACGCCCCATGCCGTTCGTGCGAGCTCAGCGACCACAGGCAAAGTAGGCCACCAGCATCCTTCGCAGCTCGCGGAACACCGCGCGGCGTTGCTCCTTGGTCGGCCGGCTTATGCGCATGCGCTGGAGCAAGGGAGGAATGGCGTGGGTGAGGAGGAACGTTGCGGCGCGAAGGTCCAAGTCGGCAAGATCGTCTTTCCGTGACACGAGAAAAGCGTGAAGAGGGACGGCGATCTTTTCTTCGTTGTAGGCAATCACCTCCCCCATTTCTCCGACACGTGGGAGCTGGTTCATGAGCACGAACGCGAGCTGGGGATCGGACTCCTGTTGCTCGGTCAGTACGTCGATGACCGCGTCGATGACGACGGGGATGGGGGCCGTCGCGACCTTCGTGAGCGCCGCGAGGAACGCAGCCTGCTGGTGCTCCGCATACCGAAGCAGCACGGCGATGACGAGGGCGTCCTTCCCTGGAAAATATTGATAGAGCGAGCCCACGCTGACACCGGCTGCGTCTGCGACCTTGTTCGTCGTGAGCCCGTCGTAGCCATGATCGCGGAGCACATGGGCGGTCGCGTCGAGGACGGCCTCCACCGTGGCACGAGCTCGCTCCTGGCGAGGTCTCTTTCGGGGCGCAATCGTCGCTCTTGGGGTCTGCGACCGCGGCTTCGACGTCATGGGAGCGAGGATAGTCAGAGACGGAGGAAAGCGAAGGGTCCGGTCCGCGAGCGGTCGACGGGGCACCAGGCGGGCTTCCGAACCGGCACGAACGCGAGCCCACCTGGAGAAAGCTCGACTGTTGCGAGGGTTTTCTCGGGGAATGGGATGCGAGTAGCATATGCGAGCAAAGCTTCACATATTGTCGGCATGCAGCTCTCGCGATTGTTCAAGCCGCTCTATTACTTTTTCCGGTTGGCGCGCGATCCGAACGAGCTCGACCGAGTTTTCCAAATCCGGGACTCGGCAAACGATCCAACCCTGAACCGCGCCATCTACGAGAGGCTCGGACAAGAGCCGGCCGCGAAGGCCGCGTTCGTGACGCGCGCTCGCCTCGGGACGTTCACGTTGGACGAGCTGGCTGCACTTCCCGAAGGCTCCCTAGGACGTGCGTACGGCGAGTTCATGACGCGGTACCATCTGACGCCGGAAGCCATTCCACGCGTCGACGACGATGGCGCGACGACCTACATGCGCGCGCACCTCTACGAAACGCACGACCTTTGGCACGTGGTGACTGGGTTCTTGCCCGATCCCGCCGGCGAAGCTGGCCTCCAAGCCGTGTACGCGGCGCAGCTACCGGGCATGCTTCCCGCCGCGCTCGTGTCGGCGATCTTGCTCAACGCGGCCATCGAGCGATCGAGCCAAAAGACGAAAGAGCGCTTCGATGCCGTGGCGCGTGGTTGGGAGATGGGGCAGCGCGCGAACCTGCTCTTCGGGTATCCGTGGCGCGACCGCTTTTCGGCTCCCCTTTCCGAGGTGCGCAAGGAGCTCGACATCGACGTGTCCCTCGCCGAGCCTCGCCCGCTCCGGGTGGTCCTCGCGTCGTGACGCGGCAGAACGGCTTCTCGTTCGGACAGAGCCGTCTTTGAGCTAGCCTCACGCGCATGGCGGGAACGAAAGTCGCGATCGCGCTGCCACCTCCGCCTCCGGACCGCACGCGGGCGGCACGAATACTCCTCAGCGTGCTCGCGGTCATTTTCGTCGGCGCTTCGGCCGTTTCGGGCACGCCGGCTTTTGCGTTGATTGCGGCTCCCTGCGTGGGGCTCGTCTACCTGGTCGTCCGGGGGCGAAAACAAGAGGTCGGCGCTGC
Source organism: Myxococcales bacterium (assembly GCA_043764595.1). GTDB lineage: Bacteria > Myxococcota_A > Polyangia > Polyangiales > Polyangiaceae > JAAFHV01. The sequence goes on from JAYUKI010000716.1 coordinate 2,658, forward strand.
GCTCGCCATGGCAGCTCTCGACCGGGCCGCGCGCGGTCGCACGGACGAGGCGCTAGCGTTGCTCGACGCCGTCTCTCCAGACGTACTTCCCTCGCCCGTAGGTCAAATGGTCGACTCGCAGCGGGCCGCACTGGCACTCTACGAAGGCGATCTCGAACGGGCCGTTTCACTTTCCACGAAGGCGGCGCGCGAAGGGAAGAGGCTCGGCGCCATTGGCCGGCTCCACCAGGGGAGCGCCCTCTCGATTCGTGCGGTCGCCCTCGCCGGCCTCGGGCGAAAAGCCGAGTCTTTGTGCGATGTTGCCGCTCTCCGGACGGCCGAGTACCGACAAGGCGTTTTTGTGGCGCGAGCGTGCCTCGCCGAAGCCATGCTCTTTGCCCGGGAGAAGGACCTCGAAGGGCTCGCCAAAGTTCTACGGGACGAGCGCGCGCTGCTCTTCGGTGCGACCGGACCACGCGAACGCATGGTCGTGCGGGCCTTGGCGCGCATGGTCGCGGCCAAGAAGGTCAGCGTCTACCGAGAAGCGGCCAAACGCGAGGCCGAAGAGCCCGACGAAAACGCGTCATGGATCGCGCGGCTCGCCCCGGAGGCCGCGTCCTATGCCCGCGCCCCGAAGCTCGGACGGCGCATCGACGCGCCGGAAACGATCGACCCCGAGGCGATATCGGAAGCCCAAAGGACCGCCCCGAAGCCCCCGTCGAGGTGGAAGCGCCTGGCCGCGCTCTGGTCGCTTCTCGTCGTGATGTTCCTTGGAATATGGAGCTTCGTTGCTCGCGTTCCGGCGCCGGCCCCGACCTTCCACGAGCCCTCCCCGGACGTGAACGCCACGGGGCTCACGCTCGTCCTCGTCACGGCGTGGGGCCTCCTCGCGGCAGGGATTCTGCTCTTCCGTCACGCCCGCGCCAAGCGGCTAACCGTAGAGCTTAGCCGCGCGATCGAGCTTCGTCTGCGCGGTCTCCATGACGAGGCCAAAGCGGCCTTCGTGAAGCTCGCGAGGGAAAAGACCCTGCTCGTGGCTCCGCAGGCCGAGCGCGAGCTTGCGACGATTGCGCTCTTGGCCGGGGACCCGAAGGACGCGGAAAAACACGCCGAAGCCGGCATTCGCGCCGCCCACGTGAGCCCTATGTCCGTCGCGATGAGCCGCCTAGTGCTCTTGCCCCAGCTCCACGGCGAGCTCGCGGTCGCCTTCGCCGCCGAGGGACGGCTCGCACGCGCCGAGGAGGAAATCGCGAAGCTGCGTGCGCTCTTTCCCTCGTATCCTTACCTCGCACGCGACACCTTCCGAGCCAGGTTCGTCGGCCTCACGGCCACGTCGCGCTTCGACGAAGCGGCCGAGATGGCGCGCACGAGGCCGGCCGATCTTCCCCTGAACCAAGAGGAAGAGCTCTTGTGCGACATGCTCCGCGTGCACGCCGGAGACTCCCTGCCCGAAGGCGAACGCGAGCGCGTGGAGCTCGAGCTCCGCGACCAGCCGGAAGGTGCGTTCGTCGATCGGGTCGCGAAGGCCCTCCGGCACGAGCTTCAAGTGAGGCACGGCACGGTCGGGCCACGCGCTCGTGTGGCACAGGTGACGGAGAGCGACGATGCCCCCTACAGCGAGCTTCCTACGAGCGAAGAGGCCGCGGGCGCCGAGCCGGCGGACCGAACGGAGCATGTTTGAGGCTCGCCACGCGGATTCCGCTCACGGCGATAGCCTCGCTCGATCGCGCCCGGTGGCGTGCATGAGCCTCACGGTTGCCACGCGAGCATCGATCTTGGCACCGAGCGACGCGAGCCGCGCACGGGTGACCTCCGTCTCCGAGTCGGTGAGCTCCACGCTCGTCGCGCGGCCGGATTGAAACAGCGAGCGCCGCACCCTGTAGCCCTCTTCGGCCGCCAAGAGGCTCCGCTTCGAGGTGTCCAACGCTGAACGTGCATTCTGCACATGTTCGACGGCTTGGGCCACCTCGATGCGAATCGCATCGAGGAGCCGCTTGGCCTCGGCGTCGGCTTGGGCCTTTTTTGCGGCCACTGCGCGCCCTTGCGCGAGCGCCGAAAAGGCGTCGTTCGGAGCCCAAGTGAGCTGCGCCCCGACCGCCCAAGTCGTGTGGAACGTCGCCTGTTGCGGCACGTAGCGCGGGTTCGGGTTCGCCGCCGTCACGTCGCCGAATGCGTCCACGCGTGGGTAGGCGCCGGCCTTCGTGGCCGACGTTTGGGCGTCGAGCGCTCGCGAGGTCTCGTCGATGGCACGGAGCTCGAGACGCGCCGACCGGGCCTCTTCGACGAGGCTGCCCAAAGTACCGAGTACGTCGAGCTCCACCGAGCGGTCGAGGTCCTCGGCCACGTCGTAGGCGGTGCCGACGGGCTCGTGAAGGAGCGCGCCAATCTGCGCTTGGGCCACGTCCGCCAGGTTCTTCGTCCGTGCGAGGAGATGCTCGGAGTCGGCGAGCTGCGATTCGACCCGGAGAACGTCCGCCCGGCTCGCCTGCCCGGCTTCGAATGCGTGGATTACGTCTTCCTTGTGTCCGTGGGCCGCCACGACGGCCTGCTCGGCGAGCGGAATGGAGAGCTGCGCGCGCGCGAACGCATAATACGCAAGCTTCGCCTCGGCCTTCACGCGAAGCCGAGCGGCCTCCCCTGCGACTTTCGCGGCGCGCGCGTTTCCGTCGGCGGCCCCTTTTTGCTGCACGAGACGGAACACATAGTCCGAGAGCGGGACCAAAAGGGTCGCCGAGAAGGTTCCCTGATTCAGGATCACCGGGAACCGAGTGGCCACGTTCACGAGCGGTGTTCCCGGAGGAATGGGCCCCTCCGGGACGGTCGGGGCTACGGGCAAGACGCCGAGCAGGGGAGCATCGATGTCCGACAGGCGCGTGTAGCGCGCCAAAAGGCCGATCCGCGGGGCAAACGCGACGAGGGCTTGGTCCACTTGGGCCGCGGCCTGCGCGAGATCGGCCTGCTTCGCCTCGAGATCGGGCGAAGTCGAGAGCGCTCGAAGAGCCACGTCCTCCGCGGTAATGGGTCGCCCCGTTCGGGCATTGGCGCTTCCAGCAGCGACGAGAACGATGGCAGCCACGAGGGCTCCCGAGCCGTGAGTTGCGATGCGACGATCCTTCATGAAAGCGCCTTTGGAAAGAGGGCGAGCGTGGTCATGTCTCCACTGGAGACATGATGCCAAGAAACTGTCTCCACTGGAGACATGCCGTCCAAGTCTCGACGGTGAGGGAAGAGCGCGACTATCGCGTCAGTGAGCGCCGGCGACGTCCACCGGACCTTTGGGCTTCTCGAGGAACAGCACGAGCACGAGCCCCAAGGCGATCGAACAGGCGACGACGCGAAAGCACTCGTCGAAGCTCACCACCATGGCCTCCTTGGTCACGCGGAGCTTCATCATGGTCTCGCCGAGGAGCTCACGACTGGCCGTGCCCTGCCCGAGGACGCGGGCGGTGTCTGCGATTTGGCTCTCGACGAGGGCATTGCCGGGCACCACGCGCTCCGCGAGATAGGAGCCATTCCGTTTGATGCCGTCCGTCACCAGCATCCCCATGAGGGCCGTGCCCACCGAGCCACCGAGCTCGCGCGTGAGGTTGAAGAGGCCCGTCGCGTTCCCGCGCTGCGGCGCAGGCACCGCGGACAGCGCCAAGACGCTGACTGGAATGAACACGAAACCGAGGCCGGCGCTGCGGATCATGTTCGGCTTCACGAGGTCCCAGAAGCCCGCTTCGGCCGTGAGATGCGAAGCCACGAGCTGGCTGGCCGTGACGAGCACGATGCCGATCACGAGCAAGATGCGCCCATCCACCCTGTTCCCGATTCGGCCGATGATGGGCATCATCACCATGCTCGCCGTGCCCGCGATCAAGAAGACCTTGCCCACGTTGAGGGCGCTGTAGTGCATGACCGCGCCGCAATAGAGCGAGAAGAGGTAGCTGCCGGAAAAGAGCGCGAACCCCATGAGGAAGTTGAGACCGGTCCCCGCCGAGTAGGACACGGTCTTGAAGACGCGAAGGTCGACCACGGGGTGGTCGGTCTCGAGCTCGTGGACCACGAACGTGACGAGGGTGACGAAGGCCACCACGGCGAGCATCATCACGGTCTTGCTCTCGAACCAGCCTTCGCGATTTCCCTCTTCGAGGACGTACTGGAGCGACGGCATTCCGATGGCAAGAAGGGCGATGCCGAACACGTCGACACGAGCGGCAGGGCCCACGGGGCGCTTCCAGCCGGGTTCTTCCACGACGCGCAGGACCAGAAACGCGGCAAGCAGGCCGAGCGGCACGTTGACGAGGAAGATCCAGTGCCAGTTGAACCACTGGATGAGATACCCGCCGATGGTCGGTCCGAGCAGCGGCCCGGTCACGGCGCCGAGGCCGAAAAAGGCACCCGCCATGCCGTGCTGGGACTTGGGGTAGCGCGAGAAGAGAATGCTCTGCGCAGTCGGGATGATCGCTCCACCCCCGAGGCCTTGCAGCACCCGGAAGAGGACGAGCGAAGGGAGGCTCCACGCCACTCCGCAGAGTGCGCTCGCCGCCGTGAACAGCAAGATGCTCGCGGAGAAGTACCGGCGGTACCCGAAGCGACGCTGGAGCCACCCCGTCATCGGAATGATGACGATGTTGGCCATCATGTAACCCGTGGAGACCCAACCGATCTGATCGATCGGCGTGCCGAAGCTCGCGCGGATGTCACTCAGGGCCACGTTGACGATCGTGATGTCGATCATCGCCATGAGCGCCGCCAACATCACGACTGCCGTGATGGCCGCTTTCGAGCCTCGGACTTCGCCATCCATGGGGTGTCTCCAATGCAAAAAGTGGTTCGACCGTGCCGTCCGACGGCTTCCGGCGAGGGCGCCGTTACTTCGTCGTGACGACGACTTCGGCGCTCATTCCAGGCCGGAACGTGACGTCGGGAACGGCATCGAGACGCACGATGACCGGCACGCGCTGCACGACCTTCGTGAAGTTTCCGGAGGCGTTGTCCGGAGGCAAGAGCGAGAAGCGCGAGCCAGTCCCGGGAGAGAAGCTCTGGACCTTGCCCGCGAAGGTCCGCGAGCCGTACGTGTCGACCTTCACGGTGACCGCTTGGCCGGCCTTCATGTGGCGGAGCTGGTCTTCTTTGAAGCTCGCGACCACCCAAGTGTCGTCGAGGTCGACGACGGCCAGAAGGGGGCGCTCGGGCGAGACGAGCTGGCCCACTTCCACCGTGCGGCGGGCAACCGTTCCGCCGACCGTGGCGCGCACCTCGGTGTACGACTTGGAGAGCTCGGCTTGGTCGACCGCCGCCTTGGCTTGATCCACGCGGGCCTTCGCGAGAAGCACTTGCGCTTTGGCGGCGGCAACTTGCTCGGGTCCGGATTGGGCGGAAATCATGCGTCCGCGTGCGCTCTCGGCGCTCCCCGTCCCATTCGCGACGTTCGCCTCGGCCCCGACGATGCGCGCCTTCGCGAGGGTGAGCTGGGCTTCGGCCTCGTCGAAGCGGGCCTTTCGGGCATCGAAGTCCGCGGAGGACACTGCGCCATCCGCGAAGAGTTTTTGCGACCGCCCGAATTCGGCTCGGGCGAGGGCCGAACGAGACTCTGCCGCCACGACGTCGGCCTTGGCTTGGTCGACTTGGGCACGCGAGCTTCCGATCTGGGCGCTTGCCGAAACGAGGCCGCCGCGCGCCACTGCAAGGTTCCCGTCGACCGATTTTTCCGTGAGCGTGAGCTGAGTCTCGGCCGCAAGAAGGGAGGCATGGGCCGCGGCCAAGTCGGCGCGTGTGGCGGCGAGGCGTGTCGCCACGTCGCGGTCGTCGAGCTCCACGAGGACATCGCCCGGCTTCACGAGTTGGTTGTCGACGACGAAGACGCGCTTCACCTGGCCGGAGATGCGTGGCGCCACGTTCGCGACGTGCGCCTCGATTTGAGCGTCGTCGGTCGACTCTTTCCCCTGCCCCGCGAACATCGACGCTCCGACACCGACGGCCGACGAAAGGGCGAGGACCAGCAACACGATCTTCGCGCGCGACGCCCTCGGCTTCGGTGCTTCGTACACGTCGGGCGCCGCACCTTCGGGGTCGGCCACCACGTTCGTCGAGGCGCGAGGGAGGCTCCTGGCCTCGGCTGGCGAGGGATCGAGCGTCAGGTCGAGAAGGGAATCGGGTGCGGTCTGCATCGCCATAACGCACCCCGTCGCAAGAGCGGTGCCATCGAATCACGAACGATTTTCGCGATTGGGGGCCATTTTCTACCCCACCCGGTATCGGATGACATCCAAAAGTTCATCCGCTAGGCTTCATCCAGGGCATTCGGATGACATCCAACACCTACACGCCGCGTGAGCTTCGTTCGTCGGACATCCGTCTCTTGCGAGGCGCTCGAAGCCGCGCGGCGTTTGCAAAAGTCGTGGGTGTGACTCCGCACACCGTCTATCGCTGGGAGCTGCCCGAAGGCGCAAAGGATGGGCGACGCCCACGCGGCGCGGAGCTCACGAAGCTCGTCGCCATGGCTTCCGGAGGCGCAATTCCCGAGGCGACCGAAGACGCCTCGCCGCACACGACGCGGTCGCACGAGCGCGAGCGCGTCGCGAGCCCTCGCGTGGACGACGACGTGATGCGGGTCATGCCCGCGTTCGATCGTGTGTTCGAGTCCGATTGGGCGCGAGCCCACGGAGACTTGCTCCACTGGCTCGGCGCCTCGAAGGACATCTCCATGGACGCGCTCGCCCTCGCGCAAACGGGGGCGGCCCTCGTCTTGGCGCTTCACCGGAGCGACGCGCGTGGCGCATTTTCGTCGCTCGCGCCGGCCCTTGCACGGGCCGAAGAAGGCACGCTCCAGCCCTTCGTGGCGATCAAGGTGTACGGAGCCGCGGCCTTCGTCCACGGCATGTCGGACGGCGCGCTCTTCGACATCGGTCGCGTCCATGCCTATCTCGCCCGAGCGGAAGCGATAGCCGGCGTCGAAGACGATCGCGAGGCGCTCTTCGTAGGATGGCTCGGAGCCATCCAAGCGGCCACGATCGTAGGCGATCAGGAGCTCGTGATGCGCGCGGCGAGGAGGCTCGAAGAGACGAAGACCTCGGGCCTTCGTCCGCTCTTTTCCCTGGTCCTCGACGAGGTACGGAGCTTCTGCACCTACATCGACGGCGTCTCGCGTGGCAGCCGACGAAATCTCCTCGAGATCGCGAACGAGGCCGCCGAGCTCGGGTTCCCGGCCGTGCACGCCCGCGCCCTCGGCACGTGGGCGGTCAAGCAGCTCGACGAGCTGCGTGACCCCGAAGAGGTGGTGGCGCTGGGGCGCAAGGTCAAAGACATCGCTCGAATGGCTCGTCTCGGTCCTGGCATGCACACGGTCTTCGCCGTGCGCGCCGAGGCCGATGCGCTGCTTCGACTGGCGCGCATCGACGAAGCGATGGCGGTCCTTCACGAGCTCGAGGCCTACCTCGTCGACACCGGTCTCCCTCCGACCTCGGCCACGAGCGTGCTCGTGAGGGCGTACTTTCTTACGGGCCGCGAAGACGCACTGCGCGCGCTCGCGAAGCGGTTCTCTTCGTGTCAGGTCGTTTCGCTTCGGTCCATCGTTCGAGCCTACGCGGCCTACATCGAGGCCATGGCGGAGCTCGTGGCGGCGCACGATCCGGAAGGCACCGTGGCGGCGTTCGCGATCGCCGAGGTCGAGGGGCAGCGCTGGAATTTCCTGCTCCGGGACGTGCTCGTGTTTGGTGCGGTCGCGCACGCGGCCTTCGCGACCGACGTCACTCGCGTGAAGATCGAGCTCCGCAAGGCCCAGCGGTTCCTCGAGATTTGTCCTTCCCCTTGGGGCTCGGCGCACCTTCGGCGCGTCGAAGGAACGGTCGCCGCCTTCACCGGTCACCCTGCCGAAGCGAAGCGCCATCTCGAGGCCGCCGCTGCGACGTTCGAGCTGGCAAAAGACCGGCCTGCCGCGCTCATGACCCGTCACGGACTGCTGGGGCTTTCCTTCATGAACGGAGAGCCCGGCCTCGAGGACGCCCTGCGTGCGAGCGAAGCCGAGCTCTCGACCCTCGGCATTTTGCCGCCCAAGTCGATCCGCGCCACGATCGAGCGTTCGCGACAAGGGATCGGCCGCGTTCGCGCCGCCACGATCGATCCGAGTCGCTTGGCGGTCGCGGTCGAACGCCTGGCCGTGCGTGGCGTGGCTCCCGAGCTCGTGTTGCGCGTGCTCCGCGAATCGGCGGAAGAGCTTTGCGCAGTCGAGGTCTCGGTAGAGGCTCTGGAGCGGCCCGACACGTTCGCGGGCCACGCCTCGAACGGTGCCGAAGCCGATCGGTCGGTGTTCGAGATTCGCGTCGGGCAAGGAAGCCTCATGCAGCTCGTCGCGAAGGGGCCTCTCGACGAATCGAGGAGGGCCGAGCTTGGCATACTCATCACGTGTGCCGAGCTCGCGCTCGACCTTGCCCACCGCGGAGCTTCGACGACGATCGAAGGGACAGAGACGACGACGGAATCGGAAGACGATGGCCCTTTCGTCGCCGCATCGAATGGCATGCGAAGATTGAAGTCCGAGCTCCTGAGCCTGTCGGCCTCGAAAGCCACCGTCATCATCACCGGCGAGTCCGGCACCGGAAAAGAAGTGGTCGCACGGACGCTCGTGTCGCTCTCGCAAAGGAAGAACAAGCCCTACACGGTGTTCAACTGCGCGGCGGTTCCCCGCGACCTTTTCGAGGGACAACTCTTCGGCTACCGAAAAGGCGCGTTTACCGGCGCGACCCAAGATCACGCAGGAGTCATTCGCGCAGCGGACGGAGGAACGCTTTTTCTCGACGAGATCGGCGAGCTTCCGCTCGACGTGCAACCGAAGCTCCTACGGTTTCTCGAAAACGGCGAGGTGTTGCCCCTCGGTGCCCAGAAACCGATCGCAGTGGACGTACGCATCGTGGCGGCCACGCACCGAAATCTCGCCGAGCTCGTGCAGCGGGGTGCGTTCCGAGAGGACCTCTACTATCGGCTCCAGGTCGTGCCGATTCACCTCACGCCACTCCGGGAGCGCACAGTCGACGTCGTTCCCCTGGCGGTTCGGTTCCTTCGCGATCTGTCCAAGGCGGCGGGCCGAAAGCCTCCGCTTTTGTCTTCGGACGCCCGCGCTCGGCTCATCGGGCACCCATGGCCAGGCAACGTTCGCGAGCTGCGCAACGTCCTCGATCGCACGCTCGCGTTCGAGCCCGTGCCCGAGGTCTTGCGCGCCCGAGACCTTCGGTTCTGACGCGCGTCGGGTTGAAACCGACCTCTGCGAGCCGTTCCAGAGGACGTGGCCACCTCGAACGAAGCCCGCCCCCGCACGACCGCACGGCTCCCGCACGCGTTGATTTCTTTCCTGCTGGCTCTCGCGGCGGCGGCGTGCGCGAGCGACGGGGACCAAGCCCCGGCTCCGCATGCCGAAGCGGAGGAGGTGCGTGAAGGGGCTCCTCCGTTCGTGCTCGGCAGAGATCGAGCGTACGTACGCGTCGTCCCTGGCGACCGTGGTCCGGCCGTACTCGCCCTATCGGAGTACCTCCGCCACTTTGGATACCTTCCAGGGAGGGATACGGTATATGCCGCGCCATTCAACGGCGATCCGGGTGTCTTCGACGAGACACTCTCCGACGGCATAAAACGATTCCAGCGCGACATGGGGCTCGTCGTCAGCGGACAGTTGGACGTTGGTACTCTAGCGCTTCTCAACACACCACGGTGCGGGGCACCCGACGGTTCGAGAACTTCGGCCCATCCAGAGACTCCCACGCCGGAGGCCTATGTCACGAGCTCTCGATGGCCACGCACCAACCTCTCGTACGCATTCGACCATTCGACGCAAGACCTTTCAAGCGGGGCTCAGCGCGGTGCAGTCGTTCGCGCTCTCGCGTCATGGTCCGCCGTCTCTCCCCTAAGGTTCCGCGAGAGCCCCAAAGCGGAGGCCGATATCGTATTTTCGTGGGAATCCAGAAAGGACCACGGAGATGGATTTCCGTTCGCGGACAACCAAGTAGCGCACGCATTCGGGGCGGCATGCAACGGCACACGTTGCGCGCCTCTGTCCGGAGATCTCCACTTCAACGATCGCTTCGACTTCGTCGTGGGCAATGGAAATGCCGCTTCCAACCGCTTCGATCTCGAGACTACGGCGCTCCATGAGCTCGGTCATTCGCTCGGTCTCGGGCACTCCGCAGTACCTACCGCCGTGATGTTCGCCTACGCACCGGTCGTCGGCACGAAACG
>JAYUKI010000717.1:0-1067 GCA_043764595.1 Myxococcales bacterium
TAGGCGGCCACGGCGTGCGAGTGCTCGCCCCGACCGTCGTAGGCCATCGCCGCAAAGCATCCCGCGATGGCGATCGCCACGTAGATGGCCTGACGTCCGACGGCGTAGACGGCGCGAGCCCCGGGCTCGAGGCCCCGGACACGAACCTCCATCTCGCCGCGGGTAGCCTTCGTGAGAAACTTGCGAAGATCGACCGGTAGCGTCACGGCGCCCATCGCCATTTCACGGACGGTCTCGAGCGCAATCTGACCGTAGTCGCGATTGCCCAAAACGAACTCGTGCAGATACGGCTTTATGATGCCGATAGGATTGAGCTCCGGATCCACCTGCGAGCACGTCCCGTAGAGAAGCAAGATGGTTCGCTCGAGGAGCACCCAGTCTTTGGGAATGTGGAACACGCCGGAGAGCTCTTTGAGCCCCACGTTCATTTTCCGGAGATCGAGCAAGTTCTCGAGCCCACGCTGCGGGTCGATCTTGATGTCCTTCAGATTGAGGCTCTCGAGCTTGACCTCTTCTTGGAAACGTCGATGGAAATACTCGATGATCTTCTCGCTCATCGCCTCGTCGCTCGTGCGCGAGAGGAATCCCATTTTTCGTAGCGCCTTCACCAGACGATCCGTGTCGCGGCGAATGACCCCTTCCAGAAACTCGGGAATGCCTTCGCGCATCGACTGCGAGAGCTCCGCCGTCGCCCCGAAGTCGAGCAAAATGAGGTTTCCCTCCGCGTCGACCATCAGATTTCCAGGGTGCGGATCGGCATGGTAGACGCCGTCGACGAAGATCATCTGGCAGTAGGCTCGAACGAGCCGATTCGCCAAATCTTTCCTATCGATCCCCGCAGCATCCATACGCCCGACGTCGCCGAGCTTGATGCCCTCCACGAAGCTGCTCGTCAGCACTCGTTTGGTGGACAAGGCGCGCACCGGAACCGGGAACCGCACCCTAGGGTCCTTTTCGAAGTTCTTCGCGATGCGCTCGACGCTGTCGGCTTCGCGCTCGAAGTCGAGCTCTTGGCCGAGGAGCTCTTTTATCTGGTGGTAGTAGCCGTCGAGCCCCTGAATGGGCAC
>JAYUKI010000718.1:0-3607 GCA_043764595.1 Myxococcales bacterium
CGTCGACGACGACCTCGAGCGGGACGCCGCGCGCGCGAAGGTGAGCCGTCACCTCTCTGGCGATCTCGCGGATCACTTGAGACCCTCCGCGGCAAAGGCTTCAACGACGGAGCTTTCGAGTGCTTCGAGGTAGGGCTTGGGAAGGGCGGTCCCCTGCGTTGGGAACACAGTCCTTGGCCCAATTTGGTACTTCGCATAGCGCGTGGTGAGTGCCACTCGAAGCTTCGGGCCAATGGCCACGTACACGAGCCGAGAGAGCATCGAGCCGCTCTTTCGCAGAGTGACTTTTCCACCTTCGGCGCTCGGGCGCCAAGGCGTGCCATCGGACGCTTGCGAGGCCGAAGCGGAAGCTTGCGCGAGCTCAGAGAGCTTCGGCGCTGCGATGGTCGCGACACGGTTCGCGACGAGGCCAGAGCCGATCGAGCGAAGGGCCGCGGTGAAGGAGTGGAGGCTTGAGAAGCTACCTCGGAGACTCAAGAGAGCCTCCGTTCGTCAGCGCTGCGCCCGACCACGGAAAGGTTGGTCGGAGCCGACATGGCCGCGTCTCGGAGCGGAAGACCCGCTGCGTAGCGCTTGCACTGCTCGCGAGCCGACAGCTCGGCGTCCTTCATCGAAACGCTCGTGACGCCCGAGAGGAACTGGACCTTTGCGGCCGACACCTCGGCGACGATCGCCGTCACTTCGACGGGATACGTAGGGCCAGGTAGCGGCACGGCGTGAGCCGGCATGAACCCGTCGAAGAAGCGCGAGTAGCGTATGAGGATCGCGTCGATGTCGATCGGGACCGACAGCACCATCGAGCTTCCGTCGGTCGTCAGGTTGATCGGCGTTCCGGCGATCGCGTCGGAGGGCGACGCGGCGACCTTGAACCGAGAGTCACTGACCCGGATCGCATAGACCGGGGTTCCTTCAACGATCGGCGAGGAGAGCGTTCCGCCGGAGATGGCCCTCAGAAAGATCTTGTCGCCATCCTCGAGCCCGTGGTCGTCGAGCTCGAGCACGTCATTCGACGCCTTGGACGACGCGACCTCGCGACTCGGCGCAGAGCCGAGCGACCCACGGGGAAGCCCGTAGGTGTAGAGGTCTCGTCGTTTGGCGTAGGAGCTCACAACGCCTCGAGCCCGCACCGGGGGAACGGGCGAGCTTGGGCGTAGTGCGGTGTGGAGCGGCTACTCGCTGTCGGGAGGCGCGTCCGGAGCGTCCGGAGAAGAGGGCGCGTCGGGAGCGTGGAAGCGCTCGAGAACGCGCGACATCCGAGCTTCGAGCGCCTTTGCGCGTGGCTCTTGCCCTGCGGCTCGAGCCTCCGCGATGCTCTTCTCGAGCCCCTTCACTTCGGCCACGATCTGGCTCTCGTTGGAACTCATGTTCAGGCTCCGAGGACCTTGCGAATGCCGTGCGGGAAGATGAGCGAAAAGCCGTACCAAACGACCGCCTTGACGGCGATCTTCAAGTTCGTCTTGAAGAAGTCGCTCGACTCGTCGAGGAACTGAAGGCCGAGGGTGTCGCCCGGGCGAAACTGCGCGGCGACCATCGGATCGAGTCCCGAAGCGATCAGCTCTGGGTCGACGAGATACCAGTCGTTCGGGTCGGTGAATTCCGGAATGTGAACGGGCTTGAGCTTCCCGAAGATCGGGTTCGACTCGCCATTGGCGAGGAATTCCTTGCTGAGCATGTCACTCACGAGCTGGAACTTCTCGGTCGGAAGCCAGATCTCGCGAGGCTCGACGCCGAGCTTGTCGCCGTTCTCGTCCTTGACGAGACGCATCGACGTCATTTCGGCCTGGATGTTCGCGACGACTGCAGGGTCGAGACCGGCTGCATTGTAGTTTGAGAACTGCCCAGATGTGGCATCCGCGGGGTTCGAGTCGTGGGTCGCGATGAAGAAGTTCTTGTCGTCCCATTTGCAGGGGGTCGACTGTCCAGCCTCGAGAAGCGCGGCGAGCTTCGAGGCAACGTGTCGCGTCTCCGCCCTCACGAAACGCTGGGGGGTCGTCACCCACCTTCGCGCGGCGATCGTCTGCAGCTTTAGGTCGAGCACTGCCACTTCGTGGCCAGCCGTTGCCGGAGACACGGTGACGTTGATCTCGCGCTCGTCCATTTGTTTGAAACGGCCGCTCTTTTCTTTCAGCTCTTGGAACTTGGTGGAAATCGAGGAGAGCGGGAACGTGGTGCGCGGAGACTCGACCGGCATCACAAATGGCGTGTGCCACGTGGGCAACGGACCGTCCGTGACTCCCATGATGTAGTCTTCACGGAATTGGCGAATCGCCTCTTCGGAGGTCTTCGGGATTTCCTGGTTTGTATAGAGCAATGCCATCTGGGAATTCCCTTTCAGCCGAAGGCTGCGACGATGCCGTCACGAAGTGCGTCCGCCGTAGCCGGCGCGTCCGCGAGGGTTTGGAGAACGTCGACAATCTTGGCGAGACAGGGGTCGATCCAGACGCGGACCTTTCCGTCGGCCTCGAGACCCATGTAGAAGCCCACGGCTTTGCGTCCGGACGTTGAGACCTTCGCGACCGTTTGGTTGTCGACGCCGTACGCCACGGAACCGATCAGCGTCGCCTCGGAGAAGGCGTCTCCCGCGGTGCCGTTCGCGAAGCAGTACGTCCGCTTCGTTTCGACCGTGCACCGAAGATCGCCGTCCGCGCCGCTCGTGTTGTCCGCCTCGTGCTGGGCTACTCCAACGCACACCCCAGACGAGGCGGTCGAATAGGGAACGATCATGCCCGTCGCGGTGAGCTGCGACAGGAGCGTTCCCTTGAAGATCCTGGAGCCGCCATCCACCGGAAGGTGGAAGGTGTGGATTCCGCCGTTGCCGATCGAGTCGAGAACGATGTTCTTGGTCGCGTTTGCCATGGCTCAGCCGCCCTTCCGCACGCCGCGGGCGTGCTCGTTTCCGGCCTTGTTTTCGGCATAGTCCGCAAGGAACCGCTCGAGCTCGACGGGGTCGGGACGACGAGCTTTCGCGGCGCGCACCTCCCGATCGGTAAGCTCGACCTCGCCGAAGGACGTGGTGATCTTTCGCGCCATGCCGGCGCCAGTGCCACCCGTCGGAGACTTGGGAGGCGTGAGGTTGGCGCGAGGCGTGATGCTCTTCTCGAGCAGCTCGACACGCGAGCGGAGCTCGGGCAGGGGCTCGGCGACGAGGCGCGCACACGGAACGGCCGCGGTCGAGTCGGACCACGCCGTGGCGGGAGTCTCGACGTTGATCTTCACGAGCCGAGCGACGAGCGCCTTTCGCTCGACGGCGACCGGGTCCGCAGCCGGAGCCGGAGGCGCTGCAGCGGGAGCCGCGGGAGCTCCGCCCGACGCGAGGCGAGCAAGCTCGATCATCGCTTCGTTGGCGGTCGCCTTGCCGGTGAGAGCAAGCGCAGTGCGCGCGAGCGCCTCGAGGCCTGCAGCGTCCGCCGCACGAGCCTTCGGCTGCTCTTCCGTCGGGACCATCTGAGCGGGCGGAGGGGCGCCGCCGGCGTCTCCGCCGCTGTCCCCACCGGGGTCTTCGCCGTCTCCCTCGCCGACGACGAGTCGCTCGATGAACGCCAGCGCGTTTTTCTGGTCCTTCGCAATGAGGAGCTTGAGGGCCTCACGCTGTTGCTTCGGGTCGAGA
>JAYUKI010000719.1:0-3602 GCA_043764595.1 Myxococcales bacterium
ATCCTCGAGTACCTCGCCGTTCAGGCGCTCACGGGAAAGCTTCGTGGGCCGGTGCTTTGCCTCGTCGGTCCGCCGGGCGTCGGCAAGACCAGCCTCGCACGCAGCATCGCGCGTTCCACGAATCGGAAGTTCGTTCGGCTCGCGCTCGGTGGCGTTCGCGACGAAGCCGAGATTCGCGGACACCGTCGTACGTACATCGGCGCGATGCCCGGAAAGCTCATTCAGAGCATGAAAAAGGCGGGGACGAACAACCCGGTCTTCTTGCTCGACGAGGTCGACAAGATGTCGGCCGACTTCCGCGGCGATCCGGCGGCGGCCCTGCTCGAGGTGCTCGATCCGGAGCAAAACAGCGCCTTCAACGATCACTACCTCGACCTCGACTACGACCTCTCCGACGTCATGTTCATCACGACGGCGAACACGCTGTCGGGCATTCCCGTGCCGCTCCAGGACCGCATGGAGATCATTCCGCTCTCCGGGTACACGGAGTTCGAGAAGATGAACATTGCGGTGAAGTACCTCGTGCCGCGCCAGAAAAAGGAGAACGGTCTCGAAGGGGTGGACCTCACCATCACCGACGCCGCGCTTCGCACCACGATTCACCACTTCACGCGCGAAGCGGGCGTTCGTTCGCTCGAACGCGAGGTGTCCGGCATCTGCCGCAAGGTGGCGCGTCAGGTCGTGGCGGAGGGAAAAAACCAGAAGATCGTGGTCGACGTGAAAGACGTTCCGCGGCTTCTCGGAGTGCCCAAGTTTCCCGTCGGACGCAAAAAGGAGCACGACGAAGTCGGCGTCACGAATGGCCTCGCGGTCACGTACGCGGGCGGCGAGATGCTCCAGTGCGAAGTGGCCGTGCTTCCCGGCAAGGGCAAGCTCGTCATTACGGGCATGCTCCAAAAGATGATGGAAGAGAGCGCCCATGCGGCCATGAGCTACATCCGCTCACGCTCGACGGCGCTCGGCCTCGAGCCCGATTTCTATCAAAAGGTCGACGTTCACGTTCACTTCCCGGACCCCAATCCGAAGGATGGCAACAGCGCCGGCGTCACGATCGCGACCACCGTCGCGAGCGCGCTCACGAAGCTGCCCGTACGCCACGACATCGCCATGACGGGCGAAGTTACGCTGCGCGGTCGTGTGCAGGTCATCGGTGGCTTGAAAGAGAAGCTTCTCGCTGCGCACCGCGCGGGCATCACCACCGTGCTCATTCCGCGCGAGAACCGCAAAGACTTGCGGGACGTCCCTCGTCGCGTTCTCAAGTCGATGCGTGTCGTGCTGGTCGATCACGCGGACGACGTGCTTCGTGAAGCGCTCTGTTTCCCCGACGTCGATGCGGTGTTCGGCCCGCGAAAAGAGGGCATGGAGTACGTGGGCGGCGAGCTCAAGGTGTTCGGAGCTCCGCCTCCCGTCACTCCGCGCCCCGCGGAGCCTGCCCCCATCCCCGGCCACGCCTAGAAGGCTGGCGCTTTTCGCCGATACCTTCGCCCTGGCGGCGTCGGGCGTGCTCACGGACAGGAGCCCGTTCCGCGCGTCCCTCCTGGCCAGGGCTCGGTCTCGGCGAAAATCGCTCAGCCTTCTCCTCGGGGCTCGTGTGGTGTGGCGGCGTGGGGCTGCGCTTCGCTCGCCCGTTGGTGGCGGCGTGGGGCTGCGCTTTGCTCGCCCGTTGGTGGCGGTGGAGGGCTGCGCTTTGCTCGCCCGTTGGTGGCGTGGGGGGCTGCGCTTGGCTCGCCCGTGGCTCGGGCTGCGCTTTGCTCGCCTGTGGCCCCGGTGGCTTAGGCGGCGCAGGACTTGCGAGTTAGGGACTGGGCGGGCACTAGGCGTGGGCCTTCGGCTTGGTCGGCGAGCATGTCGGCGATTTGGCCGCGGCAGCTGCCACAGTCGCCTCCGGCGCGGCAGGCGGCCGTGACTTGATCGATCGAGGTGGCCCCCTCTGCGATGAGGCTCTCGATTTGGGCGTCGGTCACTGCAAAGCACGAACAGACGTACATCGTGAGGAGATGATACTGAAACCCGTTTTCAATATCAAGTGCGCCAGGAGCATTTGTTGACTTTTGGCGGCTCGCGCTGGGCTGCGCGGCGGTGCGTTTCGTGCCTAGGGGGCGGGGTGGGGGGCGGCGATGTGCTCTACGACGTAGGAGGCGACGTCGCTTGGTTTGGTGCCGGGCCCGAAGCCTGCGTCGTAGCCTAGCTCGAGGGCGAGCTTGTGGTCGATGCGCGGGCCCCCGAGGAGCAGGATGACCTTGTCGCGGAAGCCCTGCTTTTTCACGAGGTCCACGAACGCTAGCGCGTTTTCTTTGTGGCAGTTTCGCTGGGTGATGATCTGGCTCACGAGGACCACGTCGGCGTTGAGAGCCCGCGCTCGCTCGGCGAGTTGCTCGTTTTCGACTTGGGCTCCGAGGTTGAAGGCCTCGAAGCCCTTGTAGCTTTCGAGTCCCTTGTCGCCTGCGTAGCCCTTGTAGTTCAGGATCGCGTCGATGCCGACCGTGTGGGCGTCCGAGCCGGTGCACGCGCCCACGACGATGATTTTTCGTCCGAGACGCGCCTTGATGCGGTGCTCGATTTCTTCGCGCGTGAGGGGCTCGGTGCGAATCTCTGGGACGTCGATCTTGGACACGTCCACGGAGTGGACCGAGTGGCCGTAGACGACGAAATACGAGAAACCTTTCGCGCACTCTTCCATCGTCGCCACGAGCGGCTCACGAAGGCCGTGCTCGGCGGCGAAGAGCTTTGCGGCCTCTCGCGCGGTCACCGACGGAGGAAGCGGAAGCACGAACGACATCTGCACCATGCCGTCGCCTTCGCGATCGCCATAGGCACGGACGGGGGGAGGCGGACTTTCGGGAAGGTGCATCAGACGCCTCCGTTTTCGAGCAAATCGAGCACTGGATTCACGTAGTCGGCGTGGCGCTCGAAGACGCCCGCGTAGCCCTTGCCGCCTTGACGGGTGCGCTTCACGTCGGCGAAGGCGCCGTGCGAGATGGACTCCCAGATGCCGTCACGGCCGACCGAGACGAGCAGCTCGTGGGCCTCGTCGAGGACCTCCACGGCTCGCTTGGCCACGATGCCGTCCTTCTTCCACTCGATCTCGTCGCCGAGATGCTTGCATGTGGTATACATGTATCGCGTCGCCTTCAGCGAAAGGTAGCGATCCATCAGCATCGGGTTGTGGATGGCCTCGCTGAACATGCCGAGCAGCTCGATGCTTTGGTTCGTCGCGATGCCCACCAGGTTGAAGAGTGCGTCGTGAACGTGGCTCTGGAAGATGTCGCCGGTTTTGTGCTTCGTCGGCGGCATCCACTTGATGGGGTGGTTCGGGAAGACCTGGCGCACGAGCTGGGCCTGCGAGATCTCGTAGAGGAAGCTGTCCTCGCGCCACGGATCGATTTCGTACGCGTGGCCGAGCCCCATTTGCTCTTCACGGACACCGGCGCGCAGGGCGAAGGCCTCGTTCACGAACTGGCTCGCGAGTACTGTGTGGGCCTTTTCGACCGCGTCGGCGGTGGTGAGGTAGTTGTCCTCGCCCGTGTTGATCACGATGCCCGAGCGCGCGATGAACCGACGCGAGACGTACTGGTCCACGAAGTTTCGGCACATGTTGATGT
>JAYUKI010000720.1:0-1063 GCA_043764595.1 Myxococcales bacterium
GGATTCGCCAACATGCTCTTCGGCGCTCCGCTGATGATCGTGGCCATTCCGCTCCTCCACGGGGCACTGCGCACCCCTTCGTGGAAACGCGCGCTCGTCACGGCGCTCGTGATTGCGCTGCTCTTTTTGGCGCACGCGCACCTCTTCATGTGGACGGGCGCGATGCTCTTCCTGCTCACGTTCGGACACTTCGTGTACGGGCTCGCCACGGGCAAAGGCCTGAAACAGCGCCTTTTGAAGGCCTTGAAAGCCGCAGGAATCGCCCTCGCGTGCGTCGTACCAACGCTGCTCCTGTTCGCCCGTTGGTACTCGCGAACATTCGGTGAAGGCCGAACGAGCGGCACCGTGCTGAATGCCACGTCCGGCATCGAATCCAATTTTGGTGCAACCTTTCGCGCGTCGCGACAGCTTTTGTCGACTCTAGTCGACATTTTCGAGATCACCGCCAGCGAGAAAGACACGAACGGAATCCTCTGGCTCATGCTGCTCGTCGGGGTCGCCGTGGCGGCTTCCCGGCTCGCTCGTATGCGTCAAGCGCCGGTCCTCGAGCTCGTGTTCGTGCTGACGTTTTGCTCGTATTTCGTCCTTCCGGACGGCCTGAGTGGGCACGACGTCCTCGCACAAAGGCAGCCCGCGGTGGCCCTTTGGTTCTTGCCCGCATTGCTCACGCCGGTCCCGTGTCGGGTGTCCCGCATCGTGCGGTTCGTCACGGTCGCCAGTACGTGCGCGCTCACGTATTTCTTGCTGGCCTCGTGGTACGAGCCTTTGCGCCTTTTCCAGAAGGGCGAAGTCGCGGGGCTCGAAGCCGTGATGGACGCCGCGCCGCCACGAAAGCGCCTTCACTACGTGAAGCTCGATCCGAGCAGCCGCTATTTCACCTGGCGCCCGTTCTGGCATATCGAAAAAATCTACATGGGGGACAAGCTCGGCCAAACCGCCGACACTCCAGGAATCCTCTCGACGAGCTGCATTCGCTACCGCGCCGGAGTGGACATCCACCGCAATGGAAACCACACCCCCGATTGGGCGAGTGACCCCGAGATCTGGCGAAACTTCGACGTCG
>JAYUKI010000721.1:0-3593 GCA_043764595.1 Myxococcales bacterium
GATGCCGGTCAGCCCAGCTTCGCCGTGCGAGATGGCGTCCCCACGGCCCATGCCTGCTTGGACGCGGACTTCGGCTTGCCGCACGAGCTCGTGTGCGCGATCCGGGCCTTGAACTTCCCGGGCGAGGAGGTCGTGCGCGACGCCGAGGGCATCGTGGTCGCCCGTCTTTACGGCCAGGTCTTCGAGGCGCTTGGCAAGCTCGTGATCGGCACCCTTCGTGCGAAGAAGCTCGATGGCGACCGAGACGGCGTCTTGGTCGCGACCCACTTCTGCGAAACGGTCGAATGCACCTCGGAGCGCAGACGTTCGGTCGGCGCCATGGCGCGCGTCGAACCACCACTCTTTGAGCTTCGTCGCGACGATGCCCTTCCAGCCAAGTCGGTCACCGAGATCGATGTACGCTACACGAACTTGGAAGTCGCCTTGATCCGCGAGGTCCGTGAGCGCACCCAACGCTTCGTCCCCGCGGTCCAGCTTGTCCGCCAACATCTGGGCAAGCTTCATCGTGAGGCGGCTCACTTCGTCTTCGTCGGCCTCGATTTCGATTCGCTCGACGAGGAGCTCGGCCACTCGTCCCCACTGTTCGGTGAGCTCACAGAGCTCACACAGACGGGTCAGCGCGTCGAAGTCCTCGAGGTCGGCTTTGCGCACGAGATCGAGCGCTCGAATGGCACTGCGGGGGTCTTCGAGTTGTTCGTAGAGACGCGCGAGGCGGCCTGCGATCTGTCCGCGCTCCATCACGTCCGCGACGAGCTTCAGCTCTCGCTCGAGCGCATCTGCGGCGGCGGCGAAGTCATTTCGCTGCTCCTGGATGTTGGCGATCGCCTGGAGTGCGGGGCGGCAGGTCGGATCGAGCTCGGAGAGGATGACCTCGTACCGCGAAATGGCGGTGTCGAGATCGCCCACGCCTTCGGCGAGCAGCTCCGCTTCGCGAAGTGCGACACGAGCCCGCTCCGACTTGTCCACCGTGTTCGCGCCGAGTCGGCGAAGCAAGGTGGCGGCCTCGGTGTGGTCGAGCCGGTCGATAGCGTCTTCGATGAGGCGCTCGAGGGCTTCCTTGTCGTCGCCGTCCTCGAGGACCTTGAGCCAGAGCTCGCGGGTGAGCTCCTTGTCCTTGAGACGCGAGGTTGCCAGTGTTGCAGCTTCGCGACGCAGCCCGACGCGCTTCACGCGATCGTTCAACCGATCGCCACGGCGTGCAAGGAAGGAGACGAGCCGCTCGACTTGTTCGCTCGCCGTGTAGCGCGCCACGATGGCCGCGGCGTAGTCGTCGTTGAGCGGGTCGAGATTGTTCGCTTCTTCGAGGCGCTCGAGCGCAGCGTCTTCGTCGCCGACCTTCGTCAGGTACTCGGCGGCACGAGCGTGGTACTGCGCCTGGACCTTCAGGTCGCCGGTGAGTAGCCCGCGCTGGTACGCGGCATTTGCCGCCTTTTCCCAGGCTTCGACGGTGGTGTAGAGCCGTTCTGCCTCTTCCCAAAGCTTGCCGCTTCGAAGAGCGTCGGCAGCCTCGGCGAACGAGTCACCTGCTGCTGCAGTGTCACCGAGCTGCTCGCGGAGCTCGGCGAGGCGCTGGAGCAAGTTTCCCTTGGCGATCGGATCGTCGAGGTAGGGCGCGCTCTCCGCGAGGGTTCGCGCCGCAAGGTCGATTCGCTCGGCCTTCTCGAACAGCTTTGCAGCCGTCTGAATGGCAAACTCATCGTCGGGGGTGAGCTGGACGATTCGGCCCCAGGCCTCGCCGGCGGCCACGAGGTCCTTGCGCTTGTCCTCCTGGAGCTTTGCGAGCTTTTTCTCGAGGACCACCTTCGTCTCGACGTCGCTCTCGATGTTGGCTTCCTGCTCGAGGAGGGTGGCCAGATCGTCCCACCGCTGCGACTTCTCGAGAAGCCGCATGAGTGCATTGCGCGCGCTCTCGTCGGCACGGTCGACGGCGAGGAGCTGACGCCACGCCGCGATGGCGCCGTCCACGTCGCGAAGATTTCCTTCGCACAGCCCCGCCACTTCACGGAGCCGCTCTTTGCGGGATTCGCGATCGACGCCAGCGGCACGAACGCTCGACAGGAGGACGTCGCGGAGCTGAGCGTAGTCGCGCTTCGAGCGTAGGTAGTCCTCGACCCATGCAAGGGCCTCCGGGTGAGCCGCGTCTTGCTCGAGAACTTCTTTGTACTTCGAGAGGGCTTCGGGTTTTTTGCCCTTGCCCGCGAGCATCTGGGCGGCGTCCAAAACGCCTTGGAGCTTCTCGGCGGAAATGGGCCCAGGTTTTTTGGGAGCCTCGGCGAGCAAGTCCTCGAGCGCCGATGAGGCCTCTGCAGCCGCAGCGCGCTCTTTGGTGGCTTTCAGGCTCGACAGCTTGGTTGGAGGCTGGGGCTTCGACGACGGAGGCTCCGGCTCGAGCGGCCCACTCTGCGACGTGAGCTCGAGCTTGGGTCGCAGAGCGACCTTCTCGATCTTCTCCGCTTTGTCGACCTTGTCGGCTTTTTCGGGAAGACCTCCTTCGCGCGCATCGGCCGCGATCGCTCCACGAGCGTCGGGGGCCATTGCGCCGTTCGGATTGGCGTCCAAATAGGCGCGGTAGCGCTTCACGAGGTCCGGACGGGCCGCGTCTTCTTGCGAGTAGTGCGCGAACAGCTGCATCGCGCGGTCATGTCCTGCGTCGATGTCGAGGGCCCCGCCGGTGTACGCCATCGCGTGCTCACCCGGATACGCCTCGGCGAGGTTCACGAGGAGGTCGACGGCATACGTCTTGTCGTCGTCGGGGACGGCTTCCCCGGACTGCACACGGTCGACGATGGAAGACGCGTACTCTTGTTGGAGAGCCGGATCGTCGGGCTCGATCTCACGTGCGGCGGCGAGGGCCGTGGTTGCGCCGCGAAGATCGCCAGCCAGTTTGCGAGTCGTCGCTTCGTCCCGGAGGAGCCCCGAGCGTCGTGCGGGATCCGCTTCGATTTCGAGCTCCGCTTGGTAGAGCGGCAACGCCTCGGAAAACTGACCTTGCGACTTTAGCAGCTCTCGCGCGCTGTAGATTGCGTACGCACTTCGTGGATCGAGCTCGATGGCTCGACGGAAAGCGTCGATGGCTTTCTTCGGCTGCGAAAGCGGGGCTTCCGCCCAGAGGCGTCCCATCTCTTCGTGCATCCCGGCAAGCTCGTCGCGGAGCTCCGGTTGCTGCGCAACGAGCGGGGCCATCGCTTTGGCGCGCCGATCGAGCAAGGCCACCAACGCTTTCGTGTCGCCTTTTTCGCGATACAGCGTTGCGAGCCTTTCGGCAGCCACCTGCTGGGTGGGGTCCTTGTCGACCGCCATCATCAGAAGGCGAGCGGCACGGTGCACGTCGTTCAACGTGGTCGACCACACGTTTGCCGCTTCGCTGAGCCAATGGCTCGCGTACGCGGGATCACGTGTGTCCGAGCCAACGCGCTCGAGCAATTGGGCGTAAGACTTGGGGTCAGCTTCCCCCTCACGATGCGCATAAGCCAAAGCTTCTTCGTCGTGAGGGTCCGCCACGAGACGCTCGACGAGGCCGTCGATTTCGGACCGATCCATGGGATGCGGGACGCTACACGTATCTTCTCTCGTGAGCAACGCTCCGAAAAGGC
>JAYUKI010000722.1:0-1060 GCA_043764595.1 Myxococcales bacterium
GACTTCCGCTTGATGAGCCGTCGCGTCGTGGTCGCCCTTCGGGAGCTCCGCGAGGTTCACAGGTTCGTGCGCGGCATGGTCTCGTGGATTGGCTTCAAGCAGACCGCGGTCCTCTACGACCGCGCCGGACGCTTCGCCGGCGAGACCAAATACCCGCTCCGCAAGATGATCCGCTTCGCGCTCGACGGCATCACGAGCTTCAGCATTTTGCCGCTCCGCCTCGCCACCTACGCGGGCGCGATGATCGCGTTTTTGTCCATCGGCGTGGCCATCTGGGCCGTCGTCGCGCACTTCGTCTTCCAGACCACGGTCCCCGGTTGGACGGCCATGACCGTGCTCGTGGCACTGCTCGCCGCCGTGCAGCTCCTCATGATCGGCATCCTCGGCGAGTACGTGGGCCGCATCTACGAGCAGGTGAAGGCGCGACCTTCCTACGTGCTCCGCGAGACGCACAACATGCCGCTCACCCCGGACACCCACGAGCTCGACGCCACGAGCTCGATGCTGCCTCCAGGCATGAAGGTCATCGTGGACGCGGACGCCGACGGCCAGCGCTTGACCATGCACTCGGTCTCCGAAGGCGCGGAAAAACAAGCTCCCGCGGCCCCTCCCGTCCCGGCAAAAGAAGAGACGAAAGAGGCCGTGGCCGTGCCCGCGACCGCGAAGACGTCAACGGAGAAGGCCGACCCGTCCTACGGCCCAGCCACCGAAAAGCCCGAAGACGCCTCGTAGTCGTGTCGGGTTCTGCGGACTGCACGGGAACCGCGGGTCAGGCCAACCTCTCGCTCGACGCACGAGCATCGATGTGCGCGAGGAGCTCGTCGTCCTTCGTGCCGCGCACGTGATCGTAGGCGAGACGGAAGAGCCACAGGGCATGCTCCACGTCGCCTTCACACGCGACCTGATGGACGACGAACTTCATGCTCCAACGAAACGGTGACGCGAGCTTCGCGGCGACGAGACTCTTGCGAAGGACGAGCCCGGTGGCCACGTGCGCCTCACCCTCGAGGTGAAGGTGTCCGATCTCGTCCTCGCCGACGTAGAAGTCCGCGCCGTCGAT
>JAYUKI010000723.1:0-3585 GCA_043764595.1 Myxococcales bacterium
CGAATTGTGGCGAATTGTGGGCGAAAATTAGCGGTGCACGGAGCCCGCCGTACCGATAGGTTTGATCGTCATCGACCAGCCCAGCGATTCGTCTTCGGGCGCAACGTCCGAAGGTGAAACGCTCTAGGCTGCGGATTCGGATTCAAACAGGGGAAATAGGAGAATACATGAAGACACGGCTTTTGCTCGCAGCGGCAGTTACCGCATGCATCATCGGTAGAGTCGGAACGGCGGACGCGTCGAGCCATCGTGAGGCACCGTTCGTTACCAAGAACCCAAAGGTAGATAGCACCGACTTTTACATGTTCCGGAGCTACGAGACCGGGCGGCAAGACTACGTCACCATTCTCGCCAATTACCTGCCCCTGCAGGACGCCTACGGCGGACCGAACTACTTCACCCTCGATCCCGAGGCGCGCTACGACATCAACATCGACAACAACGCCGACGGTGTCGCGGACATCAGCTTCCAGTTCAGGTTCTCGAACGCCTTGAATGGCGCGAACGGCTTGACGTTGCCAATCACGCTCGAAGGAACGACCAAGAACAACTCGGTTCCTCTCGTCAACATCGGCGCTATTACAGCCGCGGACAGCTCGAAGCAAAACGTGCTCGAGACGTACACCCTGAACGTGGTCCGAGGCGCGACGGCGACCCCGGTTGGCGCCACGTTCAAGAAGCCGATCGACTATGTTGGCTCGACCAGCATTCCGAACTACGCCACGTACGCGAGCTCGTTCGTGAACACGGTCGCGCTGCCGGGCTGTGCCGCCGGGCAAATCAAAGTCTTCGTCGGACAACGGGCGGAGGGCTTTGCCGGCAACATCGGCGTCATCTTCGACCTTCTGCAAGGCGGCGATGCTGGATTTGCTGGAGCAATTACTGGCGGCGGCGATGCTGCTGGCCGCGGTCGCAAGACGAATCCAAACGACACGGGCTTGCTCTATGGAAAGAACGTCACCACCATCGCGCTCGAAGTGCCGCGTGCGTGCCTGACGAGCGCCCCGACCAACCCCATTATCGGTGGATGGACGACCGCCAGCTTGCGCCAAGCTCGCGTCCTCAACCCGACCGGTAGCTATGCGGTTCCGGCAAAAGAAGGCGGCGCCTGGACCCAGGTTTCGCGCCTAGGTATGCCCCTCGTCAACGAGGTGGTCGTTGGCATCAAGGACAAGGACCTCTACAGCACGCTTCCGGTCAAGGACACTGGCAAGATCGCGGACTATGTCACGCACCCGACCCTGCCTGCCATCGTCGAGCTCCTCTACAGCACCTTCGGAGCCGTAGCGCCGAAGAAGGTCCGAACCGACCTCGTGGCCGCCTTTGCCCAGGGCCTCGAAGTCACATTGCTCGACAACACGAAGCTCAAGTACACGCAGAATACCACCACGGGCGTGTTCGAGTACCTTCGACTGAACACCGCCGACGCCCTCGGTGCGATTCCGACCACGCGCGCGCAGCAGATAGCCAAAGGCGGAGGCGATTTCGATGGGCTGGGTGCGCTTGGCTGCTTCACCGACGACCGAAAGGTCGACCCGAGCCTCCCGAGCTGTGACCTGCAAGGGTTCCCGAACGGCCGTCGTCCCGGCGATGACGTCCTCGATATCACCCTTCGCGTCGCGATGGGAGCTCTGTTCGCTACGCAGGCTGACGCCCCCGCGCGAAACGTTGCGTTCACCGACGTGAACTTCAACGGTGCGGAGCAGTTCACGGAAACCTTTCCGTACCTCAACACCCCTAACCCGGGCAACGGTCCGTACCTCAAGAACTGAGGAGGAGCCAACATGAGAAGATGGAAACTGACATGCGTGGCGATCGGTGTGTTGTGCACCGCGTTTAGCGCCGTCGTTACGGGCTGCGGAGACGATGACCCAGGCGTCATCATCCCCACCGACGGAGGGAAACCGGACGTCGTCGTGACTCCGATTCCGGACACGGGAACCCCGGACACCAGCCGTCCCGATGGTGGCGGGGATGGCGGTCCTTGTGACTTCGCGGAGTTCGTGAAGAACCTGATTGCGACACAAACCACCGCAACGTCGGTGCCCTCGGCCGACCTTGGTGAGTCCTGTGCAGACAAGCAGGATCAAGCGCAGTTTGCGCCTTTGTTCCCCTGATTTCGCATTGAAATGAACGTGGCCACTCGGAATTCCGAGTGGCCACATTCGTTTTGTCGCGGCTTGCTTAGAGCCAGATTCGCCGGACGGAGCTTCCTCCAAAGGTCAGAAAGAGTCCGTTCTTCGTCGTGAGGGAGGTCGAAGGCAGGTTCGGCGCCGGGAGTGTAACCATTCCGTTTTGCCCGAATCCGGCGAGCGGTGCTCCCGCCTTGTTGGTTCGCACGATTCGGATACCTCCGCCCCGCGATTCCGTCGATCCGCTTTAAGATGTAACCATCACGGGTCTCATGGAGCGTTCGTGAGTAGCGCGCATAAACGGGAAGGGCAGGGCCGATCTCGGTTGGCATGTCTGCGAGCATATTGACAAGTTGAACGTGGGGTGGCGTCTGCAGATTGCCACCAAACGCCATCTCTGCGACGAATTCGTCGGGTCCGCGCCGGAGGATGCTCATGGGGATTCTGCTCGGAGCCGGCATCGCGGTAGCGGCGGAGCGCAGCACCACTCCGGATTTTCCTACGACGAGATGCGTGAGGGTCGAGCCGCTTGTGTCGCGAACGAATACATCGTCCGCCGCAGTGCCTGGAAGGTAGGAAACGCCTTCGCTTTCTGGACCACCAATGCGGCTGAGTTGACCCCACGCAAGAGGGGCGCCCGTCGTCGCTTCTATGGCCAATACGGTCCAGTTCGGAAAGTTTCCGGTCAAAAGGACGATTCCGTTGGCCGGACTCGGCGCAGTGAGAGACGTCGCATCGAAAACATACTTCACGTCTTGAGATGGAAAGGATTGGAGCACGGAGAGCGCGCCCGTCGTGACGTCCAAGGAATAGACCTTTGTGGGGTTCGGCGGAGAACCGGACCCCGTGGCTATTGCAAACACTTTCGATAGGTGAGCGACCAAGTGGAGAGGGTACTCTCCTTGAATAGTCGCAATCCCTTGAGTGCCGAATGCGCTGTCGGGCAAGCCGGTCGCGTCAAACTTTCGGATCCACCCGTCGAAGCTGGTCCCCGGGTTTCCAGAGGCCACAAGGGTGCTGCCATCCGGCAGCTCGAGCATCGAGACCGCAGCAAGAGCAGCGGGTTCCGTAGCTCCATAGGTCTCATCCACCTCCCCGGGCGCGCCTCTCACTTCGAGCTTCACTTTGGCCGTGGTCGTGGAGGGCGTGCCCATCTGTTTGGCCCTTACGGTGACCTCGAACGTGCCCGAGCGAATGCCCGCGGGGACCTCGATGCTCATCTTCGCGACGCCTTGCACGGTAAAGGCGACCGACTTCGCGGTGACTCCCGGCGGGAGCCCTTCGAGCACGACGTCACCCTTCAGCGCGGGCTCGACCGTCACGTCGAACGTTCCGGCCGTACGGCCTCGAACGGCCACGACGGGCTCGGTGGGGACCTTCAACGTGAACGGGACCGCGCCATCGAAAGGGACGGGGCCCGGGGGCAAAACGCCGCCATCGGGCAATGCCCCTT
>JAYUKI010000724.1:0-3584 GCA_043764595.1 Myxococcales bacterium
CCGCAAGGCCCTCGACAACGTGAAGCCCAAGCTCGAGGTCAAAAGCCGTCGAGTCGGTGGCGCCACGTACCAAGTTCCGGTCGAGGTTCGCCCCGAGCGTCGTGTCGCTCTCGCGATGCGCTGGATCGTGAACTACTCCCGCGACCGCGGCGAGAAGACCATGCGCGAGCGCCTCGCGGCCGAGTTCCTCGACGCGGCCAACGGCCGTGGCAACGCCGTCAAGAAGCGCGACGACACGCACAAGATGGCCGAGGCGAACAAGGCCTTCGCTCACTACCGCTGGTGAT
Source organism: Myxococcales bacterium (assembly GCA_043764595.1). Lineage (GTDB taxonomy): Bacteria > Myxococcota_A > Polyangia > Polyangiales > Polyangiaceae > JAAFHV01. Next base: position 288 of record JAYUKI010000724.1, read on the forward strand.
CGCCTGGTGATTCTCTCCGGACAGGCCTCTCCAAAAGGTCCGTCCGAAGCGAGACAAAGGGTCCGCAGTCTCTCTCAAGAGACGCGGGCCCTTTTTCATTGGTGAAAATGGGGAACGGGAACGGGAACGGGAACGGGAACGGGCCGTCCTCCGTAGAACGATGCGATGAGCGAGCACAATCCCTACGCGCCGCCCGAAGCGCCGCCCGAGCACACGAGCCGTGGCCAGAACGAAACCCACAGACCGCACGTCGACGGAGACGCGCTCGTGGTTCATCAGCAGGCCAAGCTCCCGAAAAGGTGCATCAAATGCGCGACGAAAGCCGACCTCGTCGAGCTGCCGAGCCCATTCGAGTACGTGCCGATGTGGGCGAGGATTGGCTTCGGGGCGATCGGGGCGCTCGCGTTCCGGCGCTCGGTGACGCTCGCGCTGCCCTTCTGTGTAAGCTGCAAGCTTGTGTTCGAGGAGCGACGCAGCGCCTACCGACGGGTGGCGCTCGCCGTGCTCGGGATCGTCTTTTTGCCCGGGCTTCTCGCGGCCATGTCCGATCGCGACGCGCGTGGGCCGCTCGCGTTCCTCACCGTGATCGCGATGGTCGGCGGGCTCGTGTTCCTCAACGTTCGGCGCCGCTCGCAGCTCGATCCGTACACGGTGCGATGCGATCTCGTGAAAGACAACGCCGCGTGGCTTCTGGGCGCGTGCCCCGCGTTCGTCGAGCGCGCCACACGACCTCCGAAGCGCGCGCTTACAGGCGCATCGCGAACGTGAAGTCGTCGACGTACGCGCCGTCCGGCAGCTTCACGAAGCGCGGCCTGCACGACTCGCGCGCGAAACCACACGCCTCGTAGAGGCCAATGGCGCGTGGGTTGTCCGCGCGTACCGAGAGCTCGAGGCGCTCCACACCGACCTTCCGGGACCACGAGATGGCTCGCTGGACGAGGGCGCGGCCGTGCCCCTTCCCTTGTGCCTCCGGATGCACCTCGAGACCCAGCACGCCCACGTGACGCACATACGAGGGCCGAAGCCGACGCACCATGACGTGACCGCGTGCGAAGCCTCCTACTTCGACCACGAACAGCGCGGACGAACCCGGGACGTTCGGCGCCACATAGACGGCCATTTGCTCGGTATAGGCCTCCAAAGAGCACTCCCCGGGGCCTTCGACCATTCCCCGGCCGTCGCGCAGGCAGGCCTCCGTCGACTCGAAAAGCGCCGGCAAATCCTCCAGGGTCGCGAAGCGAAGGAAGCTCATGGGGCCGCCCAGCATCGGGCGGGTCACGCGCTCCGTCAATTCGACCGGCTCGAACCTTACGAAACGGGAAGAATTCGTCCTTGCGCGCGTTGACACCCCACTCGGGCTGCGCTCCCATCAAAGACGCCCTTCGAGCGCCTGATTTTCGGCACTCGACCACCCTTCGTCGGCCGCTCCCCGCGGCTCGCGCCTCTCGGAGTCGGACCATGCGCCCATCTCGTCTCGCCGCGCTCGCTTCGGGCACCGCCTCGACCATGGCCTTCGGGCTCGTTGCCGCAGGCGCCGTCGGATGCATGCATTCTGCAAATGATCGGAGCGAAGCGCCCATTGGCACGAGCACCACCGTGCCGTCCACCACGGTTGCGACGGAGTTCGACGACTCGGATCCGGGCGCTCTGGCTTTGTTTCACCCCGAGCTCGCGCCCTACGGCACGTGGACCAACGACGAGGTCGCCGGAACGGTCTGGGTGCCTCGGGCACAAGAAGTAGGCGATGGCTTCGTGCCCTATGCCTCGCACGGACACTTCGCCTACCGCGAAGCCGAAGGGCGCCCCGACTTCGTCTGGGTGAGCGACGTCTCGTGGGGCTGGGTCACCTTCCACTACGGCCGCTGGACCTACCTCGCACGGCGCGGCACGTGGGCATGGGTGCCCGGCCGAAGGTACTCGGGCGCGTGGGTCACGTTCCGTATGGGGGCGGGCTGCGCCAATCCCTCGGGCGCAGCTCCGTGCATGGTGGGCTGGGGACCGCGCGCGCCGCATGTCGCGTGGCATGGTGAAGAAGCCGTACGAAGGCCGGCCGTCACCTCACTGTTCGTCTATGCGCGCGCGAAGGATCTCTTCGAGGAAGATCTCTCGTCGCGCCTCCTCCGAGGGGACGATCTCGAACGCGCCTCGCGAAGCAGCGAGCTTGCCATCGACACGCCACATCTCGCCGAGCTCGGAATTTTCCCGGGTCGTGTGGCCCCTCCGGTCTACGACGCCGACCTACGCAAAGCGTGGCTCTACGCCACCCCGGACAGCGCACGCGCCATGGGCCTTGCCCCCTCGATTGGCCGTCGCCCGCTGCGCACGTTCGTCGCAGGAGGCCCCCGCTACCACCAAAACGAAGAGGCCCGGTGACCGAGCCAGGGAGCCGATCCACGCGTCTATCCCGACCGACCGAAAGGAGCGCCAGGCGTCGATTCGTGACGCTCATTGCCTTGTCGTTCGTGGCCCTCGCGGGATGCGACAAACCCTCCGAAGGCGGACCTGCACCAAAACCGTCCGCATCGGTTCCCACGAGCCCACCGCCCCAGGCAAGCGCAAGCGCGCCCCCCACCGCCGCCGCAAGCGCGCCAAAACCGCCCCACGACCCTCCCACACAAGTGGCCGCACAGCACGTTCTCGTCCCCTACAAGGGCGCCGAGAAGTGCCCAAAAGGGGTGACACGTTCCAAAGCCGAAGCCAAAAAGCGCGCCGAAGAAGTGTCGAAAAAGGCCAGAGAAAAGGGCGCCGATTTCAGCGCTCTCGTCGCCGAATACTCCGAAGATCCGGCCGCCAAAGAGCGTCAAGGAAGTCTCGGGAAGTTCACGCGCGAGAAGATGGCAAAGCCCTTCTCCGACGCGGCTTTCGCGCTCGAAATCGACGCGGTCAGTGATCCGGTCGAGACGCCCTTTGGCTTCCACGTGATCAAGCGAAACCAGTAGTCTGGCCCGTCAAGCCGCTCCGTCAAGCCGAGCGTAGTGGCCTATCGATGGGCTCCGCGCCCGTCGCACTGGATTTCTTCTCCCGGGACCTCGGGAGGAACACTTCGAAACGCGTGCCTACTCCCTCGTGGGAAGACCAGGCGATGCGCCCGCCTTGGCTTTCGACGAGCGCTTGTGCCGTCACGAGTCCGAGGCCGAGGCCCGTCGGCTTGCTGGTGACCAGTGGCTCGAACATGTGGGAACGAACGGCTTCTGGAATACCCACGCCCTCGTCCTGCACCACGACACGGACGAAGCTCGGATCGGCCTGGTCGAGCGAAAGATGAAGCGTGCCCCCTTTTGGCATGGCCTCCACCCC
>JAYUKI010000725.1:0-3584 GCA_043764595.1 Myxococcales bacterium
TCGCGCCCATGGCCGAAGTGGACGACGGTCTCTTCGAGGTCGTGGCCCTCGGGCAGACCTCCAAGATGGGCTTCGCGCTCACCTCGAATGCCATCTACACGGGCGGCCACATGAAGGACGCGACCACGGTGCACCTTCGTGGGGAGCGCATCGAGATGAGCCTCGAAAATGCGGACGCCACTCCGCATTTTCTCCTCGATTTGGACGGCGAGCCCTTGGGCGGACTGCCGATTACGGTCACGCTCGTTCCAGGCGCGTTGGCCCTACGCGTGGCCTGAAGCCAAAGAGCATCACTGCTCCACGCACACGATCCGTATCTTGTTCGAGCAGATCGTTCCAAGTCCGACACCAATCGCCACCGACGACGTGACGAGGCGCCCCATGTTCGCGCTCGCTCCGGACGAAGCGCTCGTCCAAGCATCGCAGGTGCGACCCGCTCCGGCGGCGTACGTGGCCGCGTTGATGCCGGTGTAATAGTTGTTGTTCGTATCCAACGTTCCGAGCGCGAGCGGATTCGTGAGTGGAAACGAGAAGAGGGCGGCAGCCGTCGTCGTGCCGACCGGCGTGGTTCCGTCGATCTGGACGTAGGCGCTGGAAGGCAAGAGGACCCAGTCCGTTTGGCTGACCGCGTCCCGCAAGACACCGTCGACAAGGAAAGCCTTGAACGTCGCCGTGTCGGGGCGGGCCGTGGATTTCCCGCAGAAGTCGTCGGCTTTCTGAATGGGAGTCGCGCCCACGAGCGTGGCGTCACCGCCAAAATTGCCGTCGTGGGTCTCGTCCGTGAGGAAGATGCGACGTGCGGTGATGGGCGTGCAAACGTGCCCCGTGCGGGCGTTCGCGGTTTGGTTCGCAGGACACGCCACGCATGCTCCTGCGCTCGTGTTTCCTAGGGTCGGGGTCGTGAAGGCGTTGCTGCACGGCAGGCACATGACTGCCCCCGAAGCTCCCGCGTAGGTCCCTCGAGGGCACGCTTCGCACACGCCCGTCGAAGGCGACGGTTCTTCGCCCGAAGCGCACGGGGCACACGGGCCACCCGCACGGGGCACGCCACTCCCTGGTGTGCACGCGCCGCCCATGCCCTTGGGGACGGCACGCACCCGAGTGCCGCTTCGGTAATGGACTTCGGTATCGGTAACCAGGAGTGGAGCCTGAACGAGCTCGCGCGGGGCCATGGGTTTTGGCGTGCACGTGCTGCGAGTGGCAATCTCTTCGAGTGAGCACTTCGAGAGGCCGGCCGTGCTCCCGATGTAAAGATTCTTGCCGTCGAGGGCAAAGACCTCCCCAAGAGGCCCGAGATCGATCCACGCGGCGCATGCGGTGGTCGTAGGGCAAGCCTTGAGGGTTCCTGCCTCGCGAATCACCACCATCGGATGCGCCACACCTGCCCCTCGGGGCGTCGTCCCGATCGCCGACGGATTCGTCGCAGGCGCCGGAACGGTGGACCCCGTGACGGTCATCTCGGGCGGAGTCAACGTCATACCGGGGTTGTTTTCGGTATTCACGAAACGCATCTGTTGCGGGAAGTACCGCACCTGCGAGCCCGTATTTTCGTGGCTGTTGGCCGTCGTGCGGCCGACGCGGTGGGGATTCCCGGAGGCGCCCGACGTGGTTTCCACCAGGGTTCGGTACCCCGCTTCGCCCGAGCGCGACCAACTGACCAATTGTTCGACCTTGGTGAGGCCTCCCGCGAACGACACCACCCCGAGAAAGCTCTCGGTCACGAGGCCGGGAACGGCGTGGTTCGTTCGATTCTGAAGGTCCGTTCCGTCGAACGCGACCGAGAAGACGTTGTCTTGAATCGTTCCCGGCGCCCGCGCCGAAAAGTAAAGACGATCCCCCGCGATCGAGAACCGCCCATTGTGGCCCGTGGTGTTTCCAACGGGAGCCAGAGTGGTGCAGCCGGCGAGTGGGCACGTCGACAGGGTCTGACCGACACGAACGGCCAGCACGGTACCTGTGAAATCGAAGTCGGCGAGACCTGGAATGTCCGCCACGGTTCGAGCCACGAGCGGCGCCGCGCCATCGGCGGCATCGGCGGTCGCGTCGTTCGTCGGGGGACGAGCATCGGCGTCGGACGGAGAGTTGGCGTCGACCGTCGGTGGGCTTGCGTCATCCGACGAGCCTCCATCGGCTACGGGCACGACGTCAGCCACCGTGCAGGCGCCAAGGCCCACGAAGAACAGCAAGCACGTACCGCCCACGACCCCGGACACCGATGCGCGCATACGTTCGCCTCCCCGCGGCCAGACAACGAGCCCGACCAAGCCACTTACCGTACGTGGCAAGACCGCACGCGTCGAGACACCCGTTCGAAGGACAGCACCACCAAGGCGAGGTTTGACTTCGGCACGGCGCCGACGCACGTCCCCAGCAGCCCGCGAGGCACGTGATTCACTAGAAAAATGGCCACGTCAAACCTTCGAGGAGCAGCGAAGGCGCCACCGGCGAGACGTAGTAGCCTCCGTCGTCAGAATGATGCAGCCCAACGTTCCGTACCGCGAGGGTGGCCCTACCCACACCGGACTTCCCTTTCCTCGCGCGAACATGACGGCCTACATCGTGGCGACTGCCGTCGTGGCGGCGGCGGGCCTGGTCATGCCGCTGGTGCTGCTCGGAACGAAACCGGCCAGGATCTTCGAGACGTTCAAGGAGGGGGGAGGGTCGATGTGGCTCTTGCTCCTCCTCATGATTTCGGTTCCAGCGGTGGTCACCGTTCTCGCCGGACTCGGGATACGCGGCCGGAAGATCCCGATCGCGGCCATCGCGGGGGTCGCGCTCTTTCCCGCACTCGTGGCCTTTGCTGGGACCACGCTGTCGCAACGGAGCATGGCTAGCGCCATCGAGGGAGCGGGGATCGATCCGAGTCAAAAGATGCGCATTGCCTTCGAGGGAACCCAGGAAGCCCTGGCTTCGCTTCAGTTTGGCGCAGCCATTTGTGCCTTTGCGCTCGGAGCCGCCACCGTGGGATGCGCGGGAATCGCCGCGAGCGTGGATCGCGTTCGAATGAACGTTTCGGGTGGCGTCGGGTGGATCGCAGCGCTCGTACTTCCCCTCCTTGGGCTCGTCGCGAGCCTCGCGGTCGTGGTGGTGACCCACTCGCTCGGCGCGGCACCCATTCCGTTGTTCTTTTCGCTGGTCTCGCTCCTCATTGTCGCCGCCATGGGAGCCCTCACCGCGCGTTCCGCAGGAGCGTTCCGCGAATTTCACGACACTGCGGAATCGAAGCGCATGTTGGGCGCCGTGCTTGCCGCGGCGGTCATGTCCGCACTCGCACTCTGGCTTTTGGACCGCGCGGCCATCCTCGCCATCCAGCGCGTCGTGCTTGGCGCGTGCAGTGGCGAAAGTGTGGACGGAAGTCAGAAGGCGCGAATCTTGATGGGAGGAAAGCTCGAGTCGCGCGCTTTCGTGCTCCTTTCGGGGATTCACGTCGTGTGCGCATTGGGCGCATTCGTTCCTGCACTGGTCGCCGGCAGTGGAAAGGGCATCCACCCCTTTGGCGCGGCCGGAACGAGCGCTCTCGCCTTGGTCGCGCTCGGAACACTCGGCTTCTTCGGTGTGGAGGCCCGAGCCAAGGGATACATTTC
>JAYUKI010000726.1:0-1059 GCA_043764595.1 Myxococcales bacterium
GCGTTCGTCGCGCGGTACGGCGGGCGCCCGCACCTCATCGTCGCGAATATCTCGCGCAAGAAGGTCGATCTCAACCGCGACGCGAACGGCGTGGACGAGGCCGCGTGCGGCGAGCCGCGCATGCGGCAGGTGTGGGCCGAGTTCCACGGCTTCATCAAGGCCGCCGTCGACGCCGAGGTCGCGCGCCTCGGACATGTACTCTACATCGACGTGCACGCGCACGGCCACACGAACGAGCGCCTCGAGCTCGGCTACCTCTTCAGCGGCAGTGCGCTGCGCGGCTTCGCGACGAACCCCGCATTCACGAGCGCGTCCGCCTTCTCCCTCGCCAACCTGCCCAGGCATCGCAACGGACTCGTCCCGACGCGCGAGCTGCTCACGGGCGCGAGCGCATTCGGCACCCTCTCGAGCGAGCGGGGCCTCTTCTCGGTGCCCAGCCAGGCGGATCCGGCGCCCCTCGTGGGGGACTCCTACTTCAACGGCGGCTACAACACGGAGCGCTACACCGGCGCCTCCTCCCCGGCCACGTTCGGCTGGCAAATCGAGACCAACCCCGCGGCGCGCACTACCGACGCCGTGCGGACCGCGACGGCTACGGCGCTGGTCGACAGCGTGATCGCGTTCCTGTTCGAGCACCATGGCACGTTCGCCGGCGCGTCCACGTGGAGGGTCCCACCGCCGCTGCCGTGAGCGCCTCGATGTTCGGATTCGCCGCAGCCGTGGACTCTCCCTTGGGCCGCGGAGTCGGCAACACGCGATCCCAGTCACCGTGCAGCTCGCGTGGGCCCCCCGAGGACTTCTCTCCCCGCTGAGCTTCCTCGACTCGTTCGGTCGCTGCATCGCATGGCACCGATTCGTGTTTGAGTATCGAGACCCTGATGACGACACACTCGATTACGCGACTCACGGGACCGCTCGAGCTCGGAGCTCGGTTCGATGGGTTCCTTATCGATCTCTGGGGCGTCGTCCATGACGGAGAGCAGCTCTTTCCCGGCGTCGTCGACGCGCTCGGGGCGTTGGCCGATCGAGGCGCCAAGCTGTGCTTTCTCAGCAACTCGT
>JAYUKI010000727.1:0-3581 GCA_043764595.1 Myxococcales bacterium
GAGCGCCTCCGCCATGGCCGCGGTGACGGTCTCTTCGCGCCCGCAAAGGCCGTCGATGAGCATGACGCAAAAGTGCTTGCTGCGATCGAGGTCGTCGTAGACACGGTCGACTGAGGCGAGCAAGTTGCGCGTTGCGCGTGCCGCGGCTTCGGCGTCGAACGTCGAGGCGTCCATCACGACGGGAGCCGACCAGCGGATGCGCGGCGTGACGAGCCCGGCGACCACGAGCTCGCCTTTGCAGTGGGATTCACCAAGAAACTCTCCGGCAGTCGTGCATCCGACGACGCGCGCAGCAGGGAAGGTTCGAGCAAGCGTCGCTGCAACCTCCTGCGCGTCGAGTCTAGGCGAGTGGAATGCGAAGATCATTTCCACCGTGCTCGGCCAACCCGAGGTGGCCTCGTTGACTGCCGCTTCTGCGTCCGCACCCGCGGACCGACCTTCGTAAACCTTCATATAGCTCCCCGTCGGATTCGATTGTCGATTGTCTGGCGCCATCTCATGCCGCAGCGTCGGCGACTTCGACCGTGCCACGCCCCTCGAGCAGCCTGCGCACTCGATCGGACGTAGAGGATGTCACTCGCGTTCCAGCCCGCAGAAGGAGCACCCCATCCACGCTCAGGATGTCCTTCGCCAGAACCATGCCTTCGTGCAGGCTCGCCACCGGAACCATTACGTTACCTCGCGCGCGAACGGCGAGGCGCACACGAAGCAGGCTCTTGGTGGATGGATCCGAGAGCCAGCACGTAAGCGTGTCCGACGAGTCGCCAAAATGAACCTCGACGGCAGCTGGCTGGGCGATCGTCGGCAATCCGTTCGTGAGAACGAGGCCTTCGTCGAGGGCTGCTCGCACGAACGCGCCGCCGGCTACGTTTGCCATTTCGTTCAGCAAGTCGGAAATGGCCTCGGGCGTAGACATGCCAAGTGCGGCCGTCGCTATGTTTTCGAGATCCCCGCGCCCGCCGTCCACGGCGACGCGAAACTCGAGATGCTCGGGCGTGTACGTGAGCGGCATCGATGCGGCGAATGCCATCGTCCATTGCGCGGGCGGCTGAACCGACGACAGGTCGAGCATGGTCATACCAGAAAGGCATTCGGTCGCCAGTGCGTTGAATTGCTTCCACGCAGAGAGCCGGGTTGCCGTTGCGGTGCGTGCATTCGAGAGCGCGCCCGCTGCATACGGCGTAGCGCGCGACCTTGTTCGCGCGATGCGCGCGACGCGGCCGACGAGCTCTTCGCGAAGAAATGGCTTTTTGATGAAGTCTTCCGCACCCGTCGCGAAGATGGCCGTCACTGCCGCGGGGGTGACCGTGGGGCAACAGACGAGCACGCTTGGCGCAGCGGACGACGCTCCGAGTAGCTTTATGAGCTCAGGGCTAGAGAGTCCCCACTCGACCACGACGAGGTCGAACGGACGTTTCACGGCTTCGCGAAGGCGGGGGTCACTTGGAACGACGTGCTCGACCTCGTGTCCCGCGGATTGCAGGGGCAGTCGAATCAATGCAACGTCGCGTGGGTTCGACTCGACGACTAGGACACGCATGGCTCCCCCTTTCGACCAAACCTCAAGCAACCGTGGTGAGCTTCATCGCAGCCGCGAGCAAGAGATCGGGTTTGAACGGCTTGGTCATCCACGCCTTTGCGCCGCTCGCTCGCGCCCGGCGGACCAACTCGGGATTACCCTCCGTGGTCAACATCAAGATGGGGGGGAGCGTGTCGGCCCGAGCTTTGAGTGCTTCGAGCAACTCGATCCCGCTCATTCGCGGCATGTTGACGTCGCATACGATCAAGGCCAGATCGGTCGCGCTCGCGAGTTTCTCGAGCGCATCGAGTCCGTCGACCGCTTCGATGACATGAAACCCGGCCCCTCGCAGCACCCGCCCGACTTGGATGCGCAAGGTCATGGAATCGTCCACGAGCAAGATGGTTCGAGACGCCACGGCAGACGATGGGATCGTTTGGCACATGCCCTTCTAGGACGGCGCCCGTTCGAGAAACTGAAGTGTGTGTCGAAAGAAGTTGAGCCTGAGGGACAACGAGGGTGGCAAGCGTATGGAAGCGGGCCGGCAACGCAGCACGTGACGTTTCGACGCCATTTTTCTCAAGGCGCGGTGGTTTCCGTCGTTCAAAGGACAGCGTCCCGCCACGAACGGACGGGAGGCCCGAGGTTCCGATGTCCATGGACAGTGCCCATTCGTCCCTCCGATGGAGCGACCACCCTCAAGCCCAATCGCGCCGCTCCAGCCTTCCGCCCTCGGTGTTTTTGGCAAAAACGGTTCGCCCCGGCAGGGACCCAAGCTGTGACCTCGCTGGAAGTCGTTTCGTGGCGAGCGACGCGCCCCCGCCGGCATTCACTCGCGCCGACCTGGACTTGGACGGGTTATCTCGGCGTGCCATGGGGGACGAAGACCTGATGGCGGAGCTCTTCGACGATTTCCTGTCCAGCTCCGATGCGTCGGTCGCTGAACTGACTGCCGCATTCGATGCCCTCGACTTCGCTGGAGCCGCGATCCGCGCCCACCATTTCCGAGGCGCTCTCCTCAGCCTTGGCGCCAATCGGGCAGCCGATGCGGCAGGAGAGGTCGAGCGAATTGGCGGTCTGGTCGCCACGAAAACGAAAGGGGTGGCTGCCGTGGAGCTCGTCGGAGCGATTCGAGCGTTGCTCGAATGCTTGGAGCCCGCTCGCTTGGCGATGCGTCGATTCTCGGAGTCACGTTAGGCGCCCGCCGGAAAACTAGCTCGCTCGAATCGGCCTCGATCCGCCCCTACGGCGAGGCGAAATTTGCTCACATAGGGCGGTATTTCTGGAGTCTTCGACCATGTCGTTGAGGGAGCTTCGGCGGCGAGTCGCCGACTCATTCTTCGACCGGGCGCCTCGAGCGGATGAGCGTCCCGTCGATTGGACGGTGGTCGGAGGATGGCAAGCGCAACGAAAAGGAAAGGCCCGGACCGCTTGAGTCCGAGCCTTGTTCGTCGCGTGCGCGAGGTGCGCTACTTGAGCAGCCAGCCGAAGAGCATCTGCTTCGTGGCCTGACGGGACACCTGGGCGATGCTGTCGACCAGGGGAATCTCTTTCGGGCACACTTCGACGCAGTTTTGCGCCTTGCCGCAGTCGGCCACGCCGCCCTCGCCCATGACCGCCTCGAGGCGCTCGACTGCGTGCATCTTGCCGCTCGGGTGGAGGTTGAAGAGGCGAACTTGGCTGATGGCCGCGGGGCCGATGAAGTTCGAGCCTTCGTTTACCTGGGGACAGGCTTCCATGCAGCAGCCGCAGGTCATGCAGCGCGACAGGGGATAGGCCTCTTCCTGGTTCTCGGGGGATTGGCGCGGACCCGGCCCAAGCTCGTGGGAGCCGTCGAGGTTGATCCACGCTTTGACCTTCTTCAGGTCGTCGAACATGCGGCTACGATCGACCTGGAGGTCGCGCACGAGCGGGAATTTGCTCATCGGCGCGAGGTCGACCACTTCGCCGTTGGGCGAGATTTGGTCGATGAGCGCCGTGCACGACTGACGCACTTTGCCGTTCACCAGCATGGTGCAGGCGCCGCACACTTCTTCGAGGCAAACCGACTCCCAAACGATGG
>JAYUKI010000728.1:0-3580 GCA_043764595.1 Myxococcales bacterium
GCACGCGCCAAACAGCGCGCTGGCCTCTTGGCGATCGTCGGCATGCTCGTCGGAAAAGACGACGCCCGCGTGCAGCGCTTCGGTTTCGCCGATCTCAGCACGTTCGGCATTTTGCGCGGCGAGAGCGAAGCGTGGGTCCTCGCCGTCCTTCGCTCACTGCTCGCGGCCGGGCTCATCGATTTGACGCCGACCGAGCACCCCGTTCCGCTCATGACCCGCGAAGGCTGGGCGGTCCTGAAGAGCCCCGAGCCCGTGCGCGTGCTCCTGCCCTCTCGCGAGGACGTTCTACGAAAGACACGCGCCACGAGCACGCGAGCACGTGAGCCGGTGTCGGGGGACGCCTTGAGGCCCGAGGAGCGGGCGGTATTCGAGGTGCTGCGAGCCCTCCGCGCCGAGCTCGCCAAAGAGCGCCGCGTTCCAGCGTACGTGGTGGCGAGGGATCAGTCCCTCGTAGAGGTCGCCAAAAAGAAGCCCAAATCCCTCGCCGAGCTCGGCACCATCGGAGGATTCGGCCCGAGCCGGCTCGACGCTTATGGCGATGCATTCCTGAAGGCGCTAGAGCGACAAACCTGATGACTCCCGTCGGCTTTCGCACGCTTCGCGGCGCTGCGCGTCGTTGCTCCTCCGAAGATAGAAGACTATCCGTCGTCGCGCTTACCAGGTGCGCCAGCTTGTTAACCGTGCGAAATCCTCGGTCCGTCATCCTGTTTGTCGCTCGGAACGCTCGAGTGAGCGCGCCTCAGTTTTTGGACTGAAGGACCCGAATCTGGGCGAGGTCGAGCACCTGATCGAGGTACAAAAAGACCTGATCGAGATTCCCGGCGAAGCTCGGCACGTACTGGCCATTTCCGTTTGGATTGGCCACGTCTTCGTTGGCAGAATTGCCTACGACCAATAGACTATCGCTGGTCGTCGAGGGCGTAAACTCGCGGTTGGTATAGGCCACGCACCCATCCAAAGTCGCCTCCCCTCCCGTTTGGGACGTTCCTCGATAGAAACACGCTTGATTGGCGGACTGGTCGTACGAAGCGGCCACGAAGCGCCACGCTCCGGTTCCCAAGAACGACGTGGGCGCGGCAACACCATTCGATCCTGCGGTCTCTCCCATCGCGAACCGCACACCACTCGTCGACGTGCGCACGAGCTCGAAAAGGGGAGTGCCTCCGCGGCGTGAGGCAAACGACACGATCGTCGCATTGCCGCTGGTCGCCTCGGGCTTGACCCAGGCGGCGACCGTGAGCTTGGTCGTCGGACGGGTCTTCACGAGCGCTTGCGCAGGGTCGATTTTTACCCAAGCCTTTGCGCTTGGTCCGAGGCGTATCGAGCCGACGTTCGTGGCAGGCGCCGCTCCGCCACGGGGGGCATCGGTCTGCACTTGCACGTTCGTCGGCGTGGCGAAGAACGCGGGATCGGCGTCGTTCGCGAAACGGCCGTTCGAAAGAGCCTCGAAACGCAACGCGACCGAAGGCACGGCCACAGTCGCGGTTGCTCCGTCCTCGTCCTCGATCTCGGGGTCTTCCGTGGTCGCTTCCCTCGCGGCATCTTCGGACGGTGCAGCATCCCCACCGCTGTCGGCGGGCGGGCTCGACCCCAGCGGGGCCGACGGTCGGACCACTCTCGGAGCGGATCCGTCCGGTACGTCGGGACCTGCGAGCTCCACTCCGAACGAGAGCCCACACGCCGAAGCCGCGACGGTCAGGAGGAGGAACGGAGCCAAGAGCGGAAGAGGAGCGTTTTTCACAGCTCCGGCTCTAGCAAGTCTCGGGCTCGGGCTCGTCCCGCGCGAAATCGGCAAAAAGGGAGGCTGCGGTATGGCGTATTGGCGTTCGATCGGCACGGAGTGTTCATCGGCGGAACGGACGATTCCTCCGCAATGGACGGCGCGTAAAGACGGTCCTCACGAATCCGGTTCGATGTTCCGCGCGGCTACAAACCGGGTCGGCGGCGACGAGCTCGGCGGCGACGAGCTCGGGATCCATGCCCGACGATGCGAAGAGCAAGTCGAGGAAGACCTCGGGGGCGTCAGGGTGAAAAGGCTGAGAAGAAGTGCGGAGAGGGACGCCTTGTCCCGCTAGGCGCCGTCGAGGAAAACCGCGTGCACGTGCGGGTTCAGCTTCAGATCGGAAGAGGCCGCCAACGCCCTGGACCAGCGCTGCGGCTCTTTCGGACCGAGGATCTCGCTGGGTTAGCAAGCATCGCTAGGAGCGACGACGACGGATACTCTCGAATCCGAGGAGGAGCGACGATCCTTGAAAGTCCCCGACGGGGGACAACGCGAGGCGACGCTAAACCGCGGAAAGCCGGCGGGATTCAACCTGTTCGGTGCTCTAGGCCCGCGCCAAGCTCCGGAATGTCACAAAACCCCGTAGCCCCGCGCAACGCCCAAGAGCGCCGCAATCACGAGGCCGCCAACGCCCTGGACCAGCGATGCGCGGGCGTGATCGCTCATGGGCTCTTTCGCTGGAACAGGGCGAACGCGAAAGACCTCGTGGGTGGTTCGGCGCGCAGACACACGGTAGTCGTCGGGGACCTCTGCGGCGCTACTGACCACACGCAGGAACGCGAGCATGTCGTCCTCTTTGGCGTGGTACCCAAGCAAGAGCTGGTCGGGGTCCACTGCGGACAAGAGCAGCTCTGTTGACCCCTCTTTGAGCAGTACTTGCGCATCGCCCGGACGATGCGACACGGTAGCGCGCACCCAGCCCTCGTATTCGGCCGTCAGCGCCGTCAAGGGGATGGGCGCCGGCTCCTTGTCAACGAGCTTTTGCATGTGCCGCTCGGTGACATAGATCCACACGTAGCGGACGAGCCACGGCACCGCGTACAACACCGCGCCAAGCATTCCGACCCGGGCATCGGTGAACGCCAGCGTGTTGACCCCGGCGCCGCCGTACAGGCCAATGGCATTGACCCCGGCGAAACTGATGATGCCCACGGAGTTGATGGCACCAATGGCGATGGGCGCCGCGGCGTTGCCGCCAATGGCGATGAATGAGCCCACCGCGTTGCCACCAATGGAGATGATCCCCACTGAGAGCGCCCAGCCAAAGCCAAAGAGCTTGAGCTTGAACGAGTTTGGCTTGGTCGAGGGCGGCGCGGGCGGATCGGACGACACGGCAGCGTTTAGCGTCGCACTGCGCTAGACCGCGAGCAACCTCCATCGCGTGAGCGTGAGCGAAACAAGCCACTTTTTGCGAGCAGGGAAGGACGGCGTGGCGCGTGGGCCGGTGCGGGGAACCGATAGCCCTTGGCGAGTCGGTTTCGGCCCTGACACGGAGGTTGCCCAAGCCGTGCAACCTGCATGCGGGCGCAACGCGGCCTTCACGCGAAGCTTGTGCATGTCCTACTCGGCCGCCTCGACGCTACCAACGCTTCGCCGGAGCACACGACTGGCCCAATACGGAGGTCCTCGAGCGCGCGATGCTCACCACGCCGCGCCGAGAGAGGGCCCGGTTCGGGCTCGACACCTTCACGATGGGTGCCGTCAATGGTACCCTTAGGGAATGGGCATGGTTTTGCGGTCGCTCGCGCTGGTGCTCCTATTCGCCGCGGCGTGCACGACCTTCGGTTCCATCGATGA
>JAYUKI010000729.1:0-1057 GCA_043764595.1 Myxococcales bacterium
GGGATCGCGATCCGACTTTCGCTGGAGGACACGCGTGAGGAGCACGCCATGCGCTCCGACGAGCGACCGGCCGGGCTCGACGAGGTGCCGCAGGTGATCGACGCCGTGCTCTTTCGCGAGCGTACGCGCGCGCTTCACGAAGTCCGCCGGGCGAACCGGACAGCCCGCGCCGTAGTCGATGCCGAAGCCGCCGCCGGTATCGACGTAATCGAACGCTACACCTCGCGCGAGCGTGGCGCGGGCGAGGGCGAAGAGCACTCGTGCTCCCGCTTCGTAGGCGTCGGTGGAGACGAACTGCGAGCCCACGTGGCATGTGAGACCCGAAAGGGAGAGGCTCGGGCTCTTTTCGATGCGCGCGAGAGCTTCTGCGACACGGGGCAGAGGGACGCCGAATTTGGCCTCGTCGTGGCCCGTCGCGATGTTTGCGTGCGTGTCGATCTCGCTCGGATCGAGGCCCGGATTGATCCTCAGTGAAACACGGGCGACGTGACCTGCGGCACGGGCACGCGCTTCGACACGACCCACTTCTTCGGCGCTCTCGACTTGGATCGCGAGGATGCCGTTGGGGCCGCTCGCGAGGGCGATGTCGATTTCGTCGTCCGTCTTCGCGACGCCGCTCATCACGATGCCGTCGGGCAAAACCCCTGCTCCGAGGGCGAACAAGACTTCGCCTCCGCTCACGACGTCGGCGCCGAGGCCTGCTCGAGCGAAGCTTCGGACGATGGGAGCGGCGCTGTTCGCCTTCACCGCATACGCCACGAGGTGAGGATGACCCTCGAACGCCGCGGCGAGCTCGCGTGCTTCGCGGTCCATGCCGTCCAAGTCGTAAACGTAGGTCGGCGTGCCGAACCGCGGATCTTCGGCGATGTCCGCAAGACGCACGCCCGAAAGTCGAAGAAACCCCTCGTCGTCCCGTGAAGTTGACACGGTGCGTTCATACCACAGCCAAAAAAAATCAACCGTCACGCCGACCAGAGGTGTCATTGTGCGCGCATGGTCATCCGACGCGCAAAGCTCCTATGCACCCTGGGCCCCGCCTGCGACACCGTCGACGGGC
>JAYUKI010000730.1:0-3577 GCA_043764595.1 Myxococcales bacterium
TCGTGCCGCTCTTGGACGCATTTCTTCTGCGTAAGCCCGATTGGAGCTTCAGGGCCTTGGATGGCAGCGAGACTTTGGCTGCAGCTCTGCGTGCCTCCATCGCGCCAATCACCGATGACGACATCGGGACGGCGTGTGAGGAGTTGAACAAAATGGGGAAGCCACCAGCGGAATATGTTCGCTATTCGGCTCTCGGCAAGATGGCGTTTTTGAGCCAAAGCGGTTCTGATTCTGCACTCAAGGTCATTGCAGAAAACGCAACACGAAATTCCTATCTCGCGTTGCAGGCTGCCGAACGAAGAGGCTCTTGTCGCGCTTCGCTCTCACTTCTCAACACTCTTTATCGGGCACGAAGGGCTCACGATGCGGATGTGTGCTTCAATGCGGCCAAGCTCGCTTCCGCATGGGGTGACGCTGAGGCAAAAAAAGCTCTTCCGATGTTGGAACGGGCCGTTGAACGGCGTGCGAAGGCATTGGAGCGTATGTAACTCTCCGTGATGGGAACGCCCCGAAGGCTTGAACGGAGCACGTGAGTGGCCAGCGTTCCCAATCCTCAAAAATTCGCGTCGAGAAGCTCTTCTGAGTCGGGTCAGCGGTAGGGGGCGGGAGCGTCGCCTGTCGCCTGATGGACGCGGACGCCTCCCTCCCTGTGGCGAGAGAGCACCTCGAGATCGCTGAGCGTCTTGCTGTAGAGCTCGGTGAAGCCACAGCTCGAGCAAACCCAGGCCTCGAGCATGGATGCGTGGGAACGATGCGACGATCCTCCGGTGGTGCCGGTCGCGCCCTGACCGATCCCCTGGATCTTTTCTTGCATTAGGGGAATTTCTTGGCGAAGAGTTTTGTTGAAGCGGCATGACCACCTCGTCTTCTCCGCAGCCTGCTGAAACCTCGAAGCGCCGTAAGGGAGCGCCACGAATTTCGCCCGAAGGCGTTCATGAGTTCGTGCGAACTCTGCTTGGCGAAGACATTCACGCGATGCGAGTGATGTCATTCGGCACCGGGGTAATCGGTGTCATCCACGCAGCCGCGCTGGGTATTCACGTTATCGGACGTGGCTTGGCCACGGCGATGGGCCTCGAACCAAAGCACGCGATAAAACAAATCGATCGCCTCTTGAGCAACAACGGAATCACTGTCTGGGAGTGGTTTCACCAGTGGGTCACATTCGTTGTCGCCGCTCGGACGGGGATGGTTGTCGCACTCGACTGGACGGAGTTTGATAAAGACGATCACGCGGTGATCGCCATGTACCTTGTCACTTCTCACGGGAGAGCAACCCCTCTCCTCTGGAAGACCGTGCGCAAAAGCGAGCTGAAGTCGCACCGAAACGAGTACGAAAATGCACTTATCGAGCGACTCCACGAGATTCTACCAAGTCGCATCGACATCACGGTGCTCGCGGACCGAGGTTTTGGAGATCAGAAGCTCTTCGCACGGCTCGAGGTGCTCGGCTGGTCGTATGCTATCCGCTTTCGTGGACTCACGAAGGTTACGCATGCAGGGTCCACGCGTTCGGCCAAAGACTGGGTGCCGCGTTCCGGTCACGCAAAAATGCTTCGTGACGTCCTGATTACGGACGACAAGACGCCCATTCGCGCGGTGGTCGTGAAGCACCAGAAGGGAATGAAGGAAGCCTGGTGCATCGCGACGAATCTCGACAACAAGAGCGCGCAAGAAGTCGCGAAGCTCTATGGCAAGCGCTTCACGATCGAGGAGACCTTCCGTGACATCAAGAACAACCACTTCGGAATGGGCCTCTCTGCGACGCATATCGGCGTCCCGGCTCGGCGGGACCGACTGCTCCTGCTCGGCGCCATTGCCCACGCTTTGCTAACTCTTCTCGGAGCCGCGGGAGAATCCTGCGGCCTCGACGGTAAACTCAAAGCGAATACGGTAAAGACGCGCACCATGTCGCTCTACAACCAGGGATGTTGCTGGTACGAGATGATACCCACCATGCGGGACGAATGGCTCGCGCCGCTCATGAAAGCTTATGGCGAACTCCTCACGACTCACGCGACTTTCAGCCAAATTTTCGGGATAATTTGAGGGGATGATTTAGGGCTCCGGCTCAAAGGACGTGGTACTTACATTCCTGATAACGGTCCCACCATCGGGGTGGCATGTCCCCAAGACTAAGCAGCTCGTCCCTCCCTAGCGGTCTCTTTGCCTGCGCCAACGCCGCAAGCGCAGCCTCCATCCACGCAACCTCCTCCGCCTCCGCGCCCAGGTCTACATTCTCGCGCGCACCGAGCACGTCGACGACCCCTGCACAGGACTGTGTATCCCCATAGACGCGCGCCGCGGCCAAAGCAGCATCCTCGGGCGACGTACTACGGATTACTTCTATCAGCCTTACCGCGACCGTCGTCACATCCGCGATAATACTAATTCCCTCCTCGTTATAGAAGTCGGCCAAGTCGTCAGCCTCCTCGAAGTCCGCTCCAGCCCGATCAATTGCCGTGGCGTCACCGGCCGCAAAATTCCACCCATGCTCAACGCACCGTGCGAAGCACTCCGTGTAGTCGCCCGACCAATGATGCGTATAGATGGGCAGTATCCTTTCGAGCGCTCCAGCGGAAAACGCTGCGAGACACCGAGGAGACAACTTCAGAAGCCGGTCACGACGCGCGGAGAATGTCACTTCTTTTCCGTTTCTTAATGAATTGTTGCACTGTCTGCTCACTTTCTTTTACGGCTCCGGAGGGCGGGCGGGATCTTGGATAGGCCGTCAGGACCCAAATTCGCTTAGCAGCCTGTGCAGCAGATGCGTGTTGGCGCCTGCGCGACCACCGGTTCACTGCGGTTCGTCAGGAGGTCAACCCGTCGGAGGGGTCGGAGGGAACTTCGGGATACGCCTACGGCGCCCGCGGAACCGACGGCAGCGACCCTTTCGCCGACGAGTTTGGACCAACGCTTCATCGTGCGGCCTCAAGACGAGCAGAACGCACTCGCCACCGGCAGCCGCAATCGGTCCAAACCGGCGCGAAGGTCCATTAGAGCAATCTCAAAGGACATGGTACTTACACTTCTGATACCGGTCCCACCATCGGGGTGGCATGGCCCCAAGGCTAAGCAGCTCGTCCCTGCCCAGTGGCCTATTCGCCTGCGCCAACGCCGCGAGCGCACTCTCCATCCACGCAACCTCCTCAGCCTCCGCTCCGAGGTCGACGTTTTCGTGCCTACCGAGGTAGTTTACGGCAGCGGCGCACGATTGGGCGTTCCCATAGGCGCGCGCACCAGCCAATGCCGCATCCTCGGGCGACGTACTGCGAATTACTTCTATCAGCCTTACCGCGACCGTAGTCACATCCGCAAGAATACCGATTCCATCCTCGTTATAGAAGTCGGCCAAGTCGTCAGCCTCCTCGAAATCCGCCCCGGCCCGATCAATCGCCGTAGGGTCACCGGCCGCAAAGTGCCACCCATGCTCAACGCACCGTGCGAAGCACCCCGTGTAGGCGCCCGACCAATGATGCGTGCAGATGGGCAGTATCCGTTCAAGCGCTCCGGCGCACAAAGCTGCGAGACACTGAGGAGACAACTTCAGAAGCCGGTCACGACGTGCGGAGAATGT
>JAYUKI010000731.1:0-12639 GCA_043764595.1 Myxococcales bacterium
ACTTGAGCATCTCGGTCATCGGGGCGACGTCGCCCATTTTGCCGCTCATCATACGTACGGCTCCCCTGGCTTCACGAGCCCCATGACGATGAAGGTATCCAGGAACGAAGGCAAATAGCCCGTAGCGCGAAACTGGCCGACGACCTTGCCGCCAGGCCCCGTACCGGTGCGGACGAACTGGAAGATCGGGCGGAGCTCGATTTCGCTCGTGTCACGTTCGATGCCGATCACTTCGGTGATGGCGGTCACTTTGCGGGAGCCGTCCGAGAGACGACTTTGCTGCACGATGATGTTCACGCTGCCCGCGATTTGCTCGCGGATGGCGCGCACCGGGAGGTCGAGACCGGACATGAGCACGAGGGTCTCGAGACGCGCGATGGCCTCACGTGGGGAGTTCGCGTGGGTCGTGGTCATCGAGCCGTCGTGGCCCGTGTTCATGGCCTGGAGCATGTCCAGCGCCTCGCCACCACGGCACTCGCCGACGATGATCCGGTCAGGACGCATACGAAGGGCGTTTTTCACGAGATCGCGAATGGTGTACTCGCCGCGGCCTTCGAGATTCGGGGGGCGTGTTTCGAGCGACACGACGTGCGGCTGCTGGAGCTGGAGCTCGGCGGCGTCCTCGATCGTGACGATGCGATCTTCTTCCGGAATGGAGGCCGAGAGCACGTTCAGCAACGTGGTCTTGCCGCTGCCCGTACCGCCGGAGATGACGACGTTCTTTTTCGCGATGACGCACCGGGTGAGGAATCGTCCCATCTGCGCCGTGATGGTCCCGAACCCGGTGAGCTTCTCGAGGGTGAGTGGAACCTTCGAGAATTTTCGGATCGTGATGCACGCGCCACGAAGCGCAATGGGCTTGATGACCGCGTTCACACGCGAGCCGTCTTTGAGGCGAGCGTCGACGAGCGGCGAGGACTCGTCGATGCGGCGGCCGAGGGGAGTGACGATTCGCTCGATGACGGCCCGGACGCGTTCGTCGTCCGTAAAACGCGCTTCGGAGAGGCGCAGCTTGCCGCCGTCTTCGATGTAGATCGTGTTCGGATCCACGACCATGATTTCGCTGACCTTCGGGTCGGAGAGGAAGCGCTCGAGCGGACCCAGGCCGAGGGCTTCGTCCGAGAGCTCGCCGATCAGCGTGTCGCGATCGATCTCGGGGGGAATCTTCATCGCCATGGCAGAGACGATGTTTCGGAGGGCCGTGAGGACCTTTGGGCGCATCGACGGGTCGTCGAGCTTCTTCGCGTCGATGGTGGCGAGGTCGAGGTGCTCGAGGAGCGCCTTGTGGATCTCGCGGCGCATTTCGACGTCTTTTTTGCGCGCTTCGTCGCGCGGACGCGAGGGCATGAGCTGCGCTTGAAGAGCCGGATTCTGGGCGTTCTGCCCCTGGGGGACCGGCGGCGCCATCGGCGGCGGAGCGCGCCCGGGCTGCTGCGGCGCCATCGGCGGGGCCATCGGCGGTGCCATCGGCGGCGGTGGTCCCGGTGCACGGCTCCGACCGCTTTGGCTGGGCAGCGCGGGGGGGGCTTGTGGCGCTTGTGGCGCGGCGTTGTTCTCGACCGGAAAGAACGCCACCGTGAAATCACCAAGCACGACCGGGGTCCCGAACGGAACCTCGATCGCCTCACGACGCAGCAAGATCCCGCCCGCGAGCGTGCCGTTCGTCGAGACGTCTTCGACGAGGATGGACTGTGGACCGATTTGGACCACGGCATGCTGACGGGACACGAGATCGCTGTCCAACCGAAGAACACATTGTGCGTGACGACCGATGGAAATCGGTCCTGTCACGGCCATCGTTTCTTGCCGTTGCCCCTGGGACTCGGACTGGATGAGGACCCGTACGGCGGTCATTCGCTCCTTGATGCGTGTCGGCGAATTCGCCTCCGCGCGCTCGGCTTACTTCGCCGATGGTGGGGTCTTCGGGAAGGCCTCCACGTTGTCGATGTCCCCCGAGTAGTCTTTGAAGCTGTTGAGCGCGTTGTTGATGATCTCGAGCGAGCTCTTCGGAACCGAGTCGACGACGCTCGGAATGATGAACACGGCGCCTTCGGTTTCCGCGTTGTCCCACCGCTGGCTTCCGAACAGAGCGCCGATGATTGGAATCTGCGCGAGGCCGGGCAAGCCGACGCTGTCGCGGCGTCGGGTCTGTGTCTTGATGCCGGACAGCACGAGCGCCTGTCCGAGCTTCAACGTGACGAGCGTTTCGAGCTTCGTGGTCGCGCGGCCGGGAACGGTTCCGGAGACCGCGGGCGTGAGGTCCGCGACGTCGGCGTTGAGCTTGATTTCGACGTCTTTGGTGTTCACGTCGTAGCGGGGGAGCACCGTCACGTTGGTGCCGAACTGCACCTTCACGAGGCCGATCGCGTTCGCCGTGACCTGCTGGAAGTTCTGCTCGCCGCCGCTCTGGAAGGTGGCCTCCGAGCCGTTCGACGTGATCACCGTGGACTGCTTGAGAATGCGCACCCAGCCGTACCGCGAGCCGATGTCGAGGCGAGGCATCGGTTGGTTCACGATGCTCGCTTCGGCGCGCGTCGCGGTCTTCGAGATGAAATCGAAGTCGATTCGGCTCTGGATGATTTCGGACTGCGCGCCTTGGCCGCCGATTTGCGCAGGCCACCCGATGCCTACCGTGTAGTTCCAGCTCTTTTCGTATTGGACGAAGTAAAAGTCGAGCCGCATCAAGAGCTTACGGTCCGCGGCGCCCTGCCCTACCGTCACGACCGATTCGACTTGCCCCGAATAAAGGGACGCAATCTGGGTGATCCGTTTGGCGTCTGCTTCGCTCGAAACACCACCCTCGATGAACACGCGACCGCCCACGCGGCGTACCCGAATTCCAGGGATGCCTTCGAGGAGCTGAACGAGCTCCTTCTCGACGACCTGGGGCGGGCGGTTCGCGACGGCGATGTCGTAGGTGACCTGCGACTTGTCTTTGCGAATGAGAAGCAGCGTCGTGGAGCCAGGTTTCACCGCGCGAATGACGAACTGGGTCTTGTCGTCCGTGAGGTTGATGCTGACGATGCCCGACTGACCCTCGGTGTATTGGTCGATGCCGACCGCGGAGATGGTCTTCGTCTCACCGATCGCGAGGGCGATGTCCTCGCGCTTTTGGCTCGCCCCGGCGGGTTGTGCGTGTGCCTTACCCTCGGTGAGCAAGACGGAAGAGAGCGTAGCCGTAGCAGCGACCGTCGTGCCGAGCGCTAGCGAAAGGAGGCGCGAGGCGCGCGCGCGACTGAGAATCGAAAGAATCTTCACTGGGGTGGTCCTCCGCCGATGACTGTCGGACCCGTGGTTTTTCGCACGCCTGGGATGGTGGCGCGCACTTCGGGCTTCAGGATGGCGTCCATGTTGATGTCGACGAGACCAGCGGTGGTCTTGTTGTCTTCGGGGTTTCGTACGGCGACGGCAAGGCGCCCGCGTTCCGCTGCGAGCGCGAGGATTTGCGCCTCGGGGAGGGTGAGCGAAAGGGTGAGGAGGTTTTCTCGATCGGACGTCTTGTCGCGCGCTTCGCTGGCCTCGACCGAGGTGTCGATGCCCGTGGCGAGCACGAGAATGCGCTGGAGCAAGACCACAGAGGCCTTCGCCTCGCCGCTTCCTGCGCCGAGCACGCCGATGACGTCGACGTAGTCGCCTGGACGGATGAGCGCGATGCTCGAGTCTTCCTTCGCGGTTCGGATCGAGACGGCGCGGTAGCCCGGCTGAACGAGAACGCTGAGCTCTTTTCGATCCTCGTTCGCACTGGCAAGGTCCGTCCACATGAGGGTCTGACCAGCCTTCACGGTCGTGCCGACCCGAAGGTTCAAGATCTTCGATTTTTCGGCTTCTTTGACCGAACGTTCTTCGATGTAGGCGATCGGAATTTCGCGCGTCGCGATGTTGTCGTCGGTGAGCGGCTTGCCGCGATCGACCTGCTTGACGACCGTGAGGACCCGGATGCGCTCACCGCCCGACGCTTCGACCTCGAATCGCCGCTGATAAAGAAACAGCAGGAAGATGCCAAGGATGCCGACGACGAGAGCGATGGCGAAGGCGCGGCGATTCATGGGATTCCTTCACGGTAGCGAGAATCACGCAGTCCAGGAAGGACGAAGGTTCACGAGGATGGCGCCATTGCACGTCACCCATCGAGCAACCCAGGCGAGTGGGCCCCAGATTCCGCCTGCAAGGTAAGTTTCCAGCGAACGCGGACGGTGCCTCAGAAGCTGACGGTGACGTTCGCCAGGAACGAGCGGCCGTTCTGGAGGATGAAGCGCTGGCGGTACTCTCGACTCGGTGCCGTTTCGTAGCGGGAGTCGGCGAGGTTGTAGACGCCGACCGAATAGCGCGCGTTGAGACGCTCGATTTCCCCGGTAAAGACGAGATCCCCGAGGATACCGACGCGTGACTTCAGCTGCGGCTCGGTGTCCGTGGTGCCCGTGAACGAGTCGAAACGAGGTCCCTCGACCGACACGCGGGCCATCAGCATGAGCGACTTCCCGACGATGGGCGCGGCCCCTTTGAGCGAGCCGAGCACGTAGGGCGAGTTCGGGACCTGGCGAAGATCGGGGGCGTCGAGGTAGCGCGCTTTTTGGACCGAGACCGTCGCGCTGGCCATGAAGCCCTGACGAAAATCGCGACGAACCTCCGCCTCGCCGCCGAAGACGAGAACGGGCGCGGAGCTGTTTTCGTACCGAATTTGGTCGCCGGCCACGCTCTTCAGCTCGATCAAGTTCGTGACGTAGTTGGTGTATCCTGCAACGAGTGCGACGACGGTGGGGCTGATGCGTTGCGAGATTTCGAGCTCGCCGGAGACGACCTGCTCGGGCTTGAGCTCGGCCGCCTGGAGACGATCGGACGCGGACGAATGCAGCTCGTAGACACTGGGGGAGCGAAAGGCCTTGCCGCCGAGAAGCTTGATTTTCCCGCCCTTCCACGTGTCGAACAGGAAGGCGAGGCGCGGGTTCGTGGCTCCGACCGGATCGAGCTTGACGTTGGAATAGTAGTCGAAACGCGCACCCACGGAGATTTTCACGGCCTTCGTGGGGAGGATGTCGCCCATCAAATACCCGGCGACGTTGGCGTAAGGATCGTTTCGGTCGGCGTAGATGCTCGTCGCGTCGGCGGACGTTTGTTTCGCGCGAACGTGGCCGACCACTTCGGCGCCGAGCGTGAGCCGAAGCTCGTCTACCGGTGAGACGACGAACCGTTGCTCGCCCCCGATCCATCGACCTTGAAAAACTTCCGTGGCGAGCCCGACGGGGGCTGCCGAGCCATAGGTGCCGTAAAAGTCGTAGAGGTTGGCGTGAACCCTCGACAGGCTCTCTGCGCGCGCGCCAATCTTTGGCTCGACGCGAAGCTCGACGAAGCCACGCGTGTCGCGGACCTTGCTCCGTGGATCCCCAACGATGGAATCGAATGCGCCCGTCGGAATGGCCTTCGTGCGGCTCGTGAGAAAGGCCTGAACCGTCACCCATTTCCACCACGCGCGACCGCTCACGGTCCCTGCACTGAAGCCGTCCGAACCACGTACGTTTCCGTCCGTCGGGACACCCTTCGCGTCGAGCTCGGGGTTCGCCGAGCGGGGGTCGGAGCGATACTCCGGGAAGAAGAAATCGCGGCCTGCTCCCCGCGCGATGCCGACGCTCGTCCATACTCCGGCATCTTCGCCGAGCTTCACGACGCCCGTGGCCCGCGCGCGACCCACGCCATCGAGCGCAGTTCCTCCCGCGAGCTCTGCGTGGGTGCGGGCCTGACGGCTGCGCGTCACGAGGTTGATGACGCCGAAGAATGCTCCCGTTCCGTAGAGAACCGAGCCCGGGCCGCGCACGATTTCGATGCGCTCGACGTCGTCGAGATCGACTCGGCCGTCGAAGCCTACGAGGGACGAGCCCGCGTAGTTGTCGTTCGTGGGCTGACCGTCGATGGTGACGAGAATGCGATTTCCGTAGTCGCCGGGACGCGAAAACCCACGCACGCCGACCACTTCGTACGAGCGATCGTCCGATAGGTACATGCCACGAACACCACGCACGGCCTCGGCGATGGTTGGGTAGGCCATGGCGCGAAGCTCGGTGCCGCTGATGATGGTGACGGACGCGGGCGCATTCTCCGCCGACTCGAGAGTTCGCGAGGCCGCAGCTACCTCGTTCGACTGAACGAGCTCCATCTCGACCTGGGCCTGCGCGGACTTCTTGACGGTGACCACTCGTGTCACGGGCTCGTAGCCTGGCTTCGCCACGCGCACTTCGTGTGCGCCCACGGGCACGGTGACCACGGTGGGAGTGAACCCTCCCGGCTTGCCATCGACCGTGACCAGGGCTTCTCGGACATCGGAGGAGACCAGCAACGAGCCGAAGACCGCATCGAGACGTGGCCTCACCACGGTGGTCGTTCCGGCGACGACGTCGACGCTCGTCTCGGTCGACTCGAAGCCAGGCTTCGACACGTAGAGAGTGCGGCGGCCGACTTGCACTTTCACGAGACACGGGATGGTGCAGAGCGGCTTCGATGCGGCCGCAGAATCTCGAACCTCTGCACCCGGGTCGCCGCCGATGGACAGCGTTCCGAAGATTGGAGCGAGAGGGACGCGAATGTCGGACTCGCCGCCGAGGCGAACCTCCGTGGCTTCGACCTTCCCGGGTTCGTGACCCGAGAGCTCTGCGAGGAACGTGTACTTACCAGCAGGAAGCGCCAACACGAGTGGGGTCTGACCGCGCGCTCCCAGGTCTTTCCGATCGATGAAGATGGTGGCGCCGGGAGGATTGGAGGTGACTCGAACCACCGAGACCAGCGGCTTGATGCGGGCAATGGCCTCGGAGATGCGACGCTGGGTCGCCACGTCCGGCTCGCCTTCCAAGGCTCGCTGATAGTAGCGGTACGCATCTGCGGGCTGCTTCAGCTGCTCGTAGGTGCGGGCGATGTTGAAGACGACGTTCTTGTTCGGGACGAGGCGGTTCGAGGCGAGGAAGTGCTCGAGGGCGCCTTGGAAGTCGTTCACTTCGTAGCGTTTCGCGGCGAGGCGAAACTGAAGGTCCGCTTCGTCGGCGAAGTCGTCGGCGCGCGCACTGGGTGCGGTTAACAAGGCGAACGAAGCCAAAATACCGACGGACAGCCCACGCAACGCCTTACGACCCATGCTGCCGCTACGTTACGCACAAAGCGGTGAATGGCCGAGAAAATCCCTGCAGAGCGCTGCGCAAACCCCAATCTCCCACCGCGGGCGCGTCGTCAGCGGTTGAGGATGATGTCGGGTTTGCTGGGAACGACGGGTGCAGCCGAGGCGCTCGGTGTGGGCTTGACGTAGGTCCCCTTCTGGGTTTTCCCAGTGGGCGTCGGAGCGGCGCTCGCGGCTGGGCTTGGCGAAGGAGAGCTGCTCGAGACCTGCACCTGTGCAACGCTCGGAACCGAAACGGGCTCGGTCACCGAAGGGGGCGGTGTGGCGCCCGTTGGATTCACAGAAGCCCCTGGCCCTCGCCAGACAATCACTGCGGCCAAGGTAATCAAGCCCAAGGCCGCGGCAGAAATGGAGACGACGAGCGGAGTGTTGCGTGTGCGGATGGGCTCGACGGGAGCCACGACGGAGCTCATCGACAGGCCCGTGGCCCCCGTGGGGATTGGGGCGGGAGTCAGGCTCTGATGGGCTGCGGGAGTTGCGGCGGCCGTTTGCGCAGCGGCAGAGGTTCCCGAGAGCTCGGGTGTCGGCAACCGAGGGAGACCCATGGCCGATATCTCGCCCGTGACGAGCAGTGGACCTTGCGAGAGCTGACGCTCGATGACGGCGCGAATTTTCGCGCGCTCCTCGGCAAAATGCTCGGCGAGCATCACTCCGAACTCCCGAACCTCGGGGCGCTTTGGCAGGGTCGCCAAGTACTGGTCGAGAGCCACACGCATTTCGGCGGCCGTCGCGAAGCGCTCTTCGGGATTCGTGGCGAGCGCTCGATCGCACACGCGAAGGAGCTCGGCGGGCGCGGAAGGAGCAAACTCCGCAAGCTTCGGAACTTGATCCGAGGCGAGGTAATGCATGATGCCCGGGTCGGGCACGTCCTTCCAAAGCCGGCGCTCGGCCACGGCTTCCCAGAGCATGATGCCAACTGCAAAAACATCGGCCCGACGGTCGACCTTTTTGCCGAGCGCTTGCTCGGGTGCCATGTAGGAAATCTTTCCCTTGATGACGCCGGTCTGCGTGCGCTGCGAAGACGTGCTGGCTTTGGCGACGCCAAAATCGACGACTTTGACGAGCCCTTCGTAGGTCACGAAGATGTTGTGTGGGCTCACGTCGCGGTGCACCACCGAGAGCGGTGTTCCATCCCAATCGGTGGCTTCGTGCGCCGCGTGCAATCCCTCGAGGACGTCGCACAGAATGCGAATCTGGTCCGGAAGGCCAAGAGCCTTTTTGCGCGCCAAACGGGAGCGAACATTCGAAAGCGGTTGGCCTTCGAGGTACTCCATGACGAGCAAGAATTTTCCATCGCCCTCCATGACCTCGTAGGTCTGGACGATGTTCGGATGGCTCAGACGAGCGGCGAGGCGCGCCTCGTCGAGGAACATCTCACGGAACTCGAGCTCCACCGCGAGCTCGGGGTGAAGTTGTTTCACCACGACGAGCTTCGTGAATCGGCTCGGGCCCTCGACCGCCGCGAGGTAGACCGTCGCCATGCCACCACGACCGAGCTCGCCGAGAAGGCGATATTTTCCGGCAGGAGCGGTCATTGTCTCAAGGCTAGTTCGCATCCGCGGCGACTTCAATCGCTACGGCGAGCCTCGTTTCAGTGCTGGCACTTTCCGTAGCAGGTGTGCTGCTGACGGTCGCAGCCCTTCCTGCACGGAGCTGTCTTCGTGTTGCACGCGAGCAGGCAGTCGCGATCCTTTTTGGTCATCTGCTCGAACTGCTTCTTTGTGTCCACTTCGCACTTCGCCGCGCATTCCTTGATCGGCTTGAGGCACTCTTTGACGCAGTACTCCATCCCACCACGGCATCTGTCTGCGCAGACCTGGTCCTGGCCATAAGCTTCGGCCGACGGAAGCCCAGACGGGCCCACAACGGTAACGAGCAGACCGATGGCCAGGCAAGAGACGGTAAGGTGGCGCAGGGTCACGGCGTACCGACCTTGGCGACGTCTCCGTTCTTCGGCCAAACTTCGGCGATTGAGGTGTAGGTCTTGCCGTCCGGGTTGACGAACGCACCGACCAGAACCTGCGAGCCACCGCGGAAGTAGCCACGGAGTTTTTGATTGTCCGCCACTTCGGGCGCGAGAGCCCTAAAGTCGTTGCGCTTGGCCCAACCGTCGTAGAACGCAGCGACCTGTCCACGGTCCTGCTTCACCTCGTAAACGCGCACCTGGTAGGGAGTTCCCACCACCTCTACGTCGAGCACTCGGCGAGACCCTTCGAGACGGGGAAGCTGACCGTCCGACCCAATCGCGTCCTCGGTGCCCTCCAGAGAAAGGTCTTTGAACCGGAACGAGTCTTCGGTCCAAACGGAAAGAATCTTCGAGCGCGCCCCTGCGGCCTTCACATACACGTATCGAAGGCGACCGAATTCCCCGAGGTCCTGAGACTTGTCGAAGCGGGCGACGGCCTCGGCCATCGTGGTCGCGCTGTTTGCTCCCTTACTGAGGCAAATCAGCATTCCCTCTTTCTGACCTTCTTCTTTGATGATTCCGGCTTCCATGCCGTTGGGAAGGTTCAGAGGCTGCTGCTTCGAGTCGAGGAAAGGTCCCTTCCCCCACATTTCCCCGAGCGCACCAGGGTTTTGTCGACAGAAGGTTTCGTATTCTTGAACGACTTCGTGCACGGACTTCGGAACGAATGCCTGATGCACGAACACGGACTGTCCATTGAGCTTGAGGTGGAGATCGTCCTTCTCCGCTCCGCTTTCGTCCACGAGGTTGTTGATTTCGTTTCCGAACGCGAGCGAGCTGGAGCGGATGTCGGCGTGGGCCGAGCGCATGACGCCGAAGCCGAGCGCCAGCCCGACGACGGACAGCCACGCACCGACACGAACGGCTCCTCCCACCCGCTTCGCCACGGCAGGATTCTTGGAGCGGCGATTCCGCCAGGCTTGGACGAGGAGAAGGTGCAACATCATGATGACGAATCCTCCGAGCTACTCACGACACTCAGAACATGCTGCTGAGTTTGCCCTTGGCGTAGCTGAATGCTCCGCCAAGTGAACCGTCTTGCGGTTCTTCGTTGCACAGAGCCACCGAGTTTTCGCCGTGGACCGTGAGGGCGAGGCCGCGGCCTTTGATGCCTGCTCGGAACCCCGTCACGGTCGAATCCTGCGACTTCACTTCGGCCTTCGCCATGATTCCAGACGTCTTGGGGCTACCCACCGAGGCTTGTGCGCCGTTCGCCGTGGACTCACCGGCAGAGGCCGCTCCGGCATTGACGCCAGTTCCGGTGGACTGCGAGGTATCCGAGTAAGTGATGGTCTGGGACTGGCAGTTGTGCGACGCGTAGTCCAGCACTTGCGACCGGGTCTGTTGATTGATGGTGATCTTGCGATCGTAGCCATTCTTCATCAGACCGATGACCGCAAGGAACGAGACCATCACCGGGATGACCACAGCGGCTTCGACCATCGCCGCGCCCCTAGAACCTCTCCGCAGGAAACGTGTTTTCATGACAGGTCCTTTTGGAGTCAGTGGAGAACGTTGGGGACGGCGGAGGCGGGGCTGGGGTCGCCGATGGCTTCGCCGACCTTTTCCTTGAGCGCATCTGCTGCAGCCGAAGCTCCAGTGTCGAGGATACCGCCCAAGGCGTCAATTGCACCCTTCCCAGCTTTGCTTCCCAAGACTCCCTTGGCCGCCGTGCCAATCGAAGCCTGAGCGTCGCGGAAGACCTTCGAGCCCTTGATGCGGTCGGCTGCAGCGTCGGCTGCGAAGTCGACCAGACCGCCAAGGAGACTGTCGCCCAAGGCTCCCATGATCATACCGAGGAAGTCGGGAGTGGTGACAGGACGAAGGCGGGCTCGCCAGCGCATTCCGAACGTGGCTTCCGTCTCCTCGCCGTTGCACGACTTGTCGTCCCAAGCCTTTTCGCAGTCGTAGTAGAATTCGGACTGGGCGAAGTACATCGGAGGGGAAACCTGGCTCGCCTTGAGCGCCATGGCGGCCTGCGGCCCCTTGGTTCCGCCGATGGCCAGAGCCACTTTGCTCTCGGCGAAGTTTTCGTCGTACTTCTCGGGGAAGGCAAAGCTCCAAACCTGAAGCCACGAGTTGCCGTTCTTTGCCTGTCCGTACATTTTCTTCCAGCCAACAGCTTGGGTTTCCCACGGGAAGCCGTCGCAGTCGTCGGCCGCGTCACCAATCCACTTCAGGAGGAACGCCATGGGGCCAGCGAAGTCGGCGACGACCTTGACGGCACGGTCGCAGAGCTCGTTGTTCTCGGCGAGGGTGACCGGAAGGCCCAGCTTCATGTCGACGCCGAAGCCCGCTTGATTGCCCTTGGTGGCGGAGGACCCGCTCCTGGAGAAAATGCTGCTCGCCTGGTTGTTATTTCCACCCGTTGGCGACTTCTTGCCTGGGAAGAGGGCTTGTCCGAGGGGGAGCTCGAAGGGAAACCCAGGAATGTTCGATGGGCCGACTGCAACTCCGAGTGACTTGTAATTGCTGCCTACACTGTAGCCAGCATAGGAGCCGTACCAAGGATAACCAATTGCGGCCACCGTACCGACCACGCTCAGCGCGGGCAGGCCAACGGTGATGACCGTCCGGTCGTAGATGTTTTCCGCGGTGTTCAGGGTCCGGCCAGCCGCCGCGCAGGCGGCTCCGCCAGCGACTGTTATCGCCAGGGCAATGGCGCAGGCGTAAGCCGCGTACTTGAGGACCGCCAAAACGACGTGGATGATCGTCAACACGTACATGACGATGTTGATGATCGAGATGAGGTTCATTCCTCGCGCATGTACGGCAGCCGAGCTGAAGACCACGTGGTCTGCGCCCTCTTGCATGCGGTCACGGAAGACGATCGCGTCGCCGATGCCCTTCATGTACCACATGGCACCGATGAGCATGGTCGCCATGAAAAGGCCCATGATCATGATGGCGCCGCGCTGGTCGGCGAGGAGTCCGTTCGGCCGATCCGCCGTTTGAGAATGGCTGTTCATTTGGCCGCCTCGTACTTCGCGCCTTGGTGGGGCATCTGGGCAGAGAATCCGAGCATGGTGCGCGTGGTGATGGTCTTGCTGCCACCTCCACAGACGATGCGTCCCATCATTGGGACTTTGCAGCGGTATGTCGCGGTCACTTGGACTTGGACCGGACCGTAAGGGTCGCTACGTGACGAGCGATCGTCGACGTCGACGTTGACGTTCGAGATGGTGCCGTCCGAAATCCACGGACCGAGAGCAGCGCCGGCGGCTTGACGCGCCTGGCTTCGTCCGTCGCCCTCGGCGCCGGGGTTGTTGTTGGCCCGGTTCGAGTAGACGGAGGCGGTACGCGCGGCAATAACGGCGGCGTGGCGCACGCCGAGACCCGCGGCAAAAATCTTGCTTACCTGCATGAAACCAAAAAACGTCATCATCAGTGGGACCACTGCGATGACGAACTCGGCCAAGACAGCTCCTCGCTGGTCTCTGACCAACCCTTTGCGGGCATTTGAGTGGCTTGGATTCATGGCTTGCTACCCCAGTGGAAGGCCGCCGTTACGACCGTA
>JAYUKI010000732.1:0-3576 GCA_043764595.1 Myxococcales bacterium
CGCCGCTCAGATTTCGCGCGCCGCGCGGGTCGGCTCGGAGCTCATCAAGCTCGTCCGACCCAAGGGCGCAAAGGGCGGGCGCGCGAAGAACAGCGAGAAGGTCGATCTCTCGCACACGCGCGATCGGCTGTGGTCCCTCTTGCTCCTCCGGTACGACAGGGTGGAGCGAACGCTCGCGTACCTCGCCGGGCCACGCAACGGAGCGCCAGCGCTCCAGTCGCGCCTCAGCAGTCGACGTAAGGGCGCGGCGAAGGTCGTCGAACCGAAGTAGCGCTAGAGCGCCGATCAGGTTTTCGGACCGAGGATTTCGCTTGTTTAGCAAGGATCGCTAGGAGCGACGACGACGGATACGACCCTTGGAAGTCCCCGACGGGGGGCTCTCGTATCCGAGGAGGAGCGACGACGCGAGGCGACGCTAAACCTCGATGTCGGAGTCCGAAGCTTGCTCTCGGGGCAAAGCGGCCTGCTAGCTTCCTTTGTCCATGCGCGTGAGCTGCCGTGTCGCTCTTCAGGTGTTCGAGGCCGCCGAGGCGAGCGGGATCGCGCGCGCCGACCTCGTGCGGCAGTTCGGAGGCGACGTCGCTGCCCTCTCGAACACCTCGAACGACATCGCGTGGGAGACGTTCGCGGCCTTGCTCGACGAGCTCGGCCGCCTCCTCGACTACGATCCCACCCGGCTGCGCGCGATCGGCCACAACCTCGTCTACGTGCCCACGTGGACGTTCTTGCGTCGCCTCGCGCGTGGGCTCGTGCCGCTTCGGGGCATCTATCGGGCGGGCGCCGATTGGGTCGCGCCCTCGCAGTTTCCACACGTCTCGCTCGATCTGCGCTTCGAAGGTCCGCGCACGCTCCACGCGATCGCGCGGGTCCCGGAGCCGCACGCGTCATCGGAGGCGATGTTCTTGCTCTTCGAGGGCGTGCTGGAGGAGATCCCTCGCCTCCTCGGGCTCCCGCGCGCCACGCTGCTCTCGTCCCAGATTTCGCCGCGCACGCACGAGTGCCGGATCGAGCTCCCGCGCGCGGAGACCCTCGTCGAGCGCACCTTCCGCCGCGCGCGCGCGGTCGTGCGGCCGACCGATCTTGTCGACGCGTTCGAGGAGCAGCGCCGCGATCTCACCTCCGCGCTCGCCGCGATGCAGACCGCGTCGCAAGAGGCGCATCGCCTCTTCGAAGGCCTCCCCGATCTCGTCGTCGTGCACCGTGGCGGCGTCGTCCTTTGGAACAACACGACCTGCGGCCAGGTGCTCGGGTACGACACGAACCACCCGCTCGTAGGGCGTTCGTTGTTCGACATCGTCTCCCCGCCGTTCCACGAGCTCTTGCGAACCCGAATGGGCACGCCGGTCGACACGGCCCTCCCGGAGCTGGTCGAGGTGGAGCTCCTCACGCGCGGCGGCGAGGTGCGCCGCGCGGAGGTGGCCCCGTCGCGCGAGGTCGTCTTCGGCGGGTCCTCGGCGCGCCTCGTCGTCGCACACGACATCGAAGAGCGCGTCCGCATGCGCCACCGCCTCGCGATCGCCGATCGGATGGCGTCGATCGGTCTCCTCGCCGCGAGCGTCGCGCACGAGGTGAACAACCCGCTCGCGTACGTGCTCAACAACATCGAGATCGCGAGCCGCGAGCTCGGGCCGCTCGGCGACGACGCACGAACCAGCCGCGAAGCGCTCGCGATCGCGCTCGAGGGGGTCGCGCGTATTCGCTCGATCGTGCACGACTTGGTGATGCTCTCGCGGGTCGACGATCGTGCGATAGGTCCGGTGTGCGTCCGTGACGTCGTCGAGTCCACCCTCGCCCTCGCGCGCGCCGATCTCGCCCGCCACGCGGAGATCGTCTACGAGTGCGAGGCCGTCCCGCAGGTTCGGGGCAGCGCCGCGCGGATTGGGCAAATCGTGCTCAACCTGCTCGTCAACGCGCGTGAGGCGATGAGCGACACGCCCGGCGCGAAGAACGAGCTCCGCATCGCGATCCGGGCCGGGCGGAGCTCGTCCGACGTCCCCGGAGGCGCGAGCACCCCGGAGACGGTCATCGTCGAAATTTCGGACACCGGCCTCGGCATCGCGAAGGAGCACGTCGCGCGCATCTTCGAGCCGTTCTTCACCACGAAGGCCGCCGGGCACGGCACCGGCCTCGGCCTCGCGGTGAGCCAAGCCCTCGTCACCGAGCTCGGGGGCACCCTCACCTACGCGCCACGGAGCCCACGAGGCTCCACGTTTCGAGTCGAGCTCGTCGCCGCGACCTGACGACGTTCTGAGCTCGATCATTGTCGGTCTCCTACGGCTCGAAGCGTAGGTGAATCAAAGGCACTTTTCACAGGTGTCGGCACGGCTCGCCGCCGTGGCGTTCGGCGCCTTCCGCGTTCCCAACGGCCCCGACGAGGCGGTTTCGGCCCTGGCACGGAGGTTGCGGAACCCCAACAAGCTGCATGCGGGCGCAACGCGGCCTTCACGCGCCCTTGGTTCCCGCCAGGATTGGTCGGCGTTCCGCTGGGACTGGTGCCTTGTCCGACGGACGATCGTCGTGAAACGTGTGTTATGTAAGATGTCGGAATTGTTTATAAAGGTGGCCAGTTGAGCGACCTTTGCGGGTTCCGCCCGAGCGCCATCCGTCGACACCATCGCGCCGCGCCCTCATGATGGTTCGATGACGACGGAGCGCGTTCGCAAGCTGCTGCACCTCGCCGACGAGCTCGGCGCCGACGAACGCGTCGAGCTGGCCGACGAGCTCCTGCACAGCGTCCCTGCGGGCGACGACGAGGACGCCGGCGATGCCCTCGACCTCGCTTGGGTCGACGAGCTGCGCCGCCGCATCGACGACGTCGACGCCGGCCGCGCGGACGTCGTCTCCCACGACGAGGCGAAGGCGGCCATTCGCGCGGCGATCGCGTCCGCGCACCGTGAATGAAGATCGTTTTCGCGCGGCTTGCGCTGCTCGAGATCGCGCACGAGGTGCAGTGGTACGAGCGACGCCTGAGCGGCCTCGGCGAGGACCTCGAGCGCGAGCTCGACGCGCGGCTCCAACGGATCGCGCAGGCGCCGAGCGCGTTCCGCACGACGCCGGAAGATCCGCGCGCGCGACGCGCACCGATGCGGCGGTTCCCTTTCTGGCTCATCTTCCGCGAGACGAGCGAGGCCATCGTCGTCGTGGCCTTCGCCCACAAGAAGAAGCGACCGGGCTACTGGAGCCGGCGCCTTTGGGCCGCACCATGAGCCCCCGCCTCACCTCACCGTTCCCATAGCTTCGACGGTCCCGGCAGTCGGCCTAACCTTTTGTGCGCTTCTTCTTCGCTGGAGTTTCGGGCGCTTTGGGCGCGTCGGCCTTCTTTGGGGTCGCGGGCGTTTCGTCGCCTTTGGATTCGACGGGCTCGGGAGGCGCGGCCTTGCCTTTGTTTGCTCGGGCTAGGACGTCGACGAGGTAGTGGCCCGTGTGGGAGGTCGCGTGGGCCGCGATGGCTTCGGGCGGGCCTGCGACCACCACTTCGCCTCCGCCGTCGCCTCCGTTCGGACCGATGTCGATGACCCAGTCCGCACACGCGACGACGTCGAGGTTGTGCTCGATCACCACGACGGTGTTCCCCTG
>JAYUKI010000733.1:0-1054 GCA_043764595.1 Myxococcales bacterium
CGCGCTCTCCCCGCCTTTGCCCCAGCGCGACTGCTTGAAGACCTTGTTCCAGTCGATGCTGTCCGCCGCCACGATGGGCGCGATGGCGTCGTAGTAGGCAAGCTGAGCGTGGCCAATCGTGTCGGCCAAGTCTTTGGCAAGGGCGTCGCCCGTCAGGGGCCCGGTCGCGAGGATCACCGGGTGGTCTTCGGTCGAGGGCGGGATGGTCTCGACGATTTCGTGAATCAAGCGAATGCGTGGGTGAGAAACGAGCGCACGCGTGATCTCGTCGGAAAAGACATCACGATCGACGGCGAGCGCTCCCCCGGCGGGTACTTTTGCGACCTCCGCAGCGCGAAGGATCAGTGAGCCCGCGCGACGGAGCTCTTCTTTCAGCAGGCCCACCGCATTGACCAGAGCCGCGCCACGAAGACTGTTCGAGCAGACGAGCTCGCACAGCTTGTCGCTCGTTTGAGCGGGCGTACGCGCCTTGGGCTTCTGTTCGATGAGCGTGACCGAGACGCCACGCTCTGCGAGTTGGAACGCCGCTTCGCAACCCGCGAGCCCGGCACCGACGATGGTGACTTCTTTCACGCCGCCCTTCTAACACTCCGTTCCCGTACCGAAACGCGTTTCCAGTGGCAGAGCCGTGCACAAAAAAAGAAACGAGGCCCGAGCTTTTGGCCCGGACCTCGTCAAGTCGACTTGCTCGACTCGTTCGACTTACTTCTTCGCGCCCGCGCTGCCGCCCGCGCTGCCGCTCGCCGAAGCCTTCACGTCGACCGAGACGCTCACGTTCGCTTGGATGCTCGCCGCGCCGTCGAGGGCGCCCTTGAACGTGCCCGCAAAGCAGCCGCCGATGCGACCACCGACGAGGGCCGCGCTCGCGCCCGCGCTCTTGGCGATTTCGGTGACGCTCGCTTGAACGCCCTCGACAGCCGCTTTGCCGCTAAGCGCGACCTTCGGAGCCGACTCGGCCATGCCGATCGCGACCTTGAGGACGATCGGGAGGTTCTTCTCGATCGTGGCCTTGAACTTCCCGGCGGCGTCCGCGTCGGCTGCACCGACGATGCTG
>JAYUKI010000734.1:0-3568 GCA_043764595.1 Myxococcales bacterium
GCGCGCGGGGCATGTGCGGGAGTTGTCGCTCGAGGAGGCGAACGGGTCGCGGAGCGAGCGGCAGGTGTTGCCGGCGGGCGGGCGGAAGTAGCGAAAGGCGGCCTGCCCCACGTCGGTGTCCACGAGGGAACGAGCGGACTCTCGGCTCGTTCCCATGGGCAAAGGCAGCCGTCTTGCGGCTCCCCATCCTGTTTATGCTCCCGCTCGGAGCGAGCCGCATGCGTAATATTGCGCGACGGCGGTTCCGTTCCTGGCACGCAGGTTGCGGAACCCGACCAAGCTGCATGCGGACTCGGCCGCCTCGACGCTACCGGCACTTTGCTGGAGCACACGACTTGCCAGTACGGCGGTCCTCTTCGGCACGTCGGTCGGCTCGCCGATGCCCTGCGTCACGAAAACCATCCCGCTCGGCCGCGACGGATTTGTTCTCGCTCCATGAGCGCGACGAAGAGCGAAGAGTGGATCGACCTGGGCTCCGCCGAAGAGCTCTCCTCCCGGCCCCTCCAGCAGGTGACGGCGAACGGTGTCCGGATAGCCCTCAGCTACAAAGACGGGGTGTTTGGCGCCATCCACGGGGCCTGCAACCACGCCGGCGGGCCGCTCGGCAAGGGCGAGCTCGACGGCGACTACGTGGTGTGCCCGTGGCACTTAATTAACCAGCGAAATCCTCGGTCCAAAAAACCCGTTTGTCGCTCTAGGGGTGGTTCTTTTGCTTCGTTGTTCGTGCGTTCCTGCCGCCGAAGAGACAAGTCCTCGGGGCCCGCTCGAATGGTGGGCTCTTCCAATAGTTGCCCGCGCGCGCGTGTGCGGGATCGGTGCAATGCGCGCCGTGGAACGTGCCCGACGTGCCCCGGCGGATGCACCGCTCGCCTCCCCTCCACTCCGCGATCGCTACCCGGATACGCCGGCGCGGCTCCCGTCGGCGAACACCCGAGCGAGCTGAGCCACGAATGAGAAACTGCCGCCAACTGGTCGCGGAGGGCGATCTCGTGGATCACTGCTTGCGGGTCGGTCCCAATCCGCTTGAAGCGCTCGTTGTGGAATCGGAACGCAGCCGTGCTCGAGGGCTCCCGGGAGCTCGTCTTGGGGTATGCTCGAATGCATGCGCGTTTCGACCCTCGCTGCAGTGCTATTGACGACAGGATGCAACCTGCACGCGGTTAACAATGAGAAGGGGCCGATCAACTTGGCGGTCGACGGGGAGAGGATCGGGGTCGCAGTAGGCGAGCGTGGTGTCGATTTGCTCGACTGGAAGACTTCCGCGAGGCTTGCTCACGCAGATCCGGGCGGGGCCTCGGACTCATACGACGATGTGGCGCTGGCCGGTGGCTGGCTGTTCGCGCTCGATGCAGACGATGGGTTATTGAGCGTGTTCGATGCCAAAACCCTCGCAGTCGTCCAGCGCGACGTCGAGGTACCCGTCGGCCCGTATTCAGGTGTCGCCGCTGCCGGCGGTCGCGTGGTGGTGTCTGGCGGGACCGACGCGGCCACCGTGTTTCGCTATGATACGGCAGGTCGCCTAACGGTCGAGCGCACTGTGGAAGGGCACCGCGGAAAGCCCGAGGTGGCGCTCGATCGTGAAGGTCGAGCAATGTTCTTCTCGACCCACTTTTCTGACCCAGTCGACGGGCACGAGTTTGGGCTGTCGGTTGCGACCTTCGACGGGCGTTTCGTCGACGCACTCGGCCTCCCTGGTGCAGGCTTTACCGAGGGTGGCGGGCGGCCTGCAAGCTTTCCCATTCGTGCCGCAATTACGCAAGAACGCGTCCTTGTCGCCCACGGCGGAGGACTAAGCATCGTGGCCTACGATGGGACTCTGGACCTGAAGCTCCTCACTACTCTGAATCTGGGCATACAGGCAGTAGACGTAACGGTGGAAGGTTCGACAGCCTGGGTCGTCGGGGTATCGCCGTCGTCGGTGGTGGAGGTTGACCTGACCGAGCCAGCCGCTCCAAAGGTACGCAAGCGGACACCGCTAAGCGACCCACCCTCTGCGATCGTCGCGAGCGGAGACAAGCTCGTGATTGCGACCGGCGCATTGGAAGTTGTGATGCTACCGCGCTGACCCCCAACCGTCGACACCACGACGGAAGCGTAAGCGGCAGTGTGCCGCGGCCGCTTGTCATGCGCCTAGGCGACGGAAGCGGCAAGGCCGCGAAGTTCGACTTGGCCTTGAACCGAGCGTGACGGACGAGCTTCGGCGCGCCCAGCGCGCTGTGTCTGCGAAGCACGGAAGGAACCCGTCACGTCTCGCGTCACCGCGACCGACCAAAAGGTGCTCGTCCTCGTTTGCTTCCCAGCACCGCGCTCGCGCACGATGTTCGGATGGCACCGACGCGTCGTGCACGCTCATCTCCTCGATCGTAAGGTCAGGCGTAACGAACGTTCAGAGGACCGGCGCCCCTAGTCGCAATCCTCCAGAGAACCGTCCACCAGCGCGAACGAGCCGACGATAACGCGCGTTCACATCGGGCGCAGGGACGCGTCGCGATCGAGTCTCTTTGCAGGTTCGCGCATGGTCTGGTCTTTGCTCCCGGGCGCGCCATGAAGGTCAACGCATGCCTTGCGGTATCCGTCCTCGTGCTCGCCAGTGGGTGCGTCTCTTGGACGCACGCTCCTGGCCGCGACCTCGCGGCGGGCACGCCCGAGGTCTATTCCATCAAGACGCCGCAGATGTGCCTGCCCGGTACGTGCACCCTGCAAGGGCCTGGAGGCGAGGTTCGATTCTCCGAGGTCTCGACGAGTGGTTTCGGCAACCGGCGCGACCGCACCTCGTTCGACATCGACTACCAGCGTTGGAAGGGCCTCTGTCGCGGGCCGCATTCAGGAGTCGACGGCCTCGGCTCGCGACCGTTCGAGTGCACGTTGATGGAGCGCGGAACGGGGGAGAGCGCGACGCTGACCGTCGGCGAGGGTTGTGCTACCGCCCGCCTCGTCTACCCGAATGGGCGCGCGCTTGAGCTTCGCACGGACACGGCGGGGGTCTTCGGCTACGTCGCGCCGGCGCGGGAGGTGTCGCTTATCGACGGCGAGCGGATCGTCGCGTTTTCCGACCGCACCGCTGCGTTCATCGCGTTTCATCGCGCGCCGAAGACCACGCTCCCCACCGAACAGGTTCTCGCGATCCTCGCGATGCACACCTACGCCGAACTGGAAGGGCATCCTCCGGAGTGCCTTGTCCGCTCGGGCGCGACTGCCGCCTCCACCCCCTGACGGGGAAATGCAGCTGACCCCAAGCACGCCTCTCCCCGAAAGACCTCGCGGTCCTCTCGCGGCTGCCACGCCTTGAGCGGCTCGCGCCTTCCCCGCAGACGGTGACCAACTAAGATCGCCGCGGCCGCCGCCGACAGGGCAAATCCCACCGCGGCAATATTGAGCTTTTGTAGGACGAACGGAGCAGGGGTCATGGCGGTTGGTCTCGGGGCCATTCCCGAAGAGTTGAAGAGGCGCGAGCTCCGACGAGCCCCAGCCATAAGGCCCTATCCGACGAGACTACAGGCGTTGTGCGAGGCGGGACTCGGTCGCGCGGCCTTCTTCGTCGAGCAGGACGACCTCTTCGGTGAAGTCG
>JAYUKI010000735.1:0-1054 GCA_043764595.1 Myxococcales bacterium
CCGTCGCGCGATCCTCGATCGCGATCGTCGCGGAGAGGCGGTGGAGGAGCTTCACGACGAGCTCCGCGGCGGGGGCGCTTCGGAGCCCTTCGCGGAGGAGAAACGCGAGCACCCGCGCCTTTGCGACGCGCCCCTGGTTCACGCGCGAGAGCACGCTCGTGAAGTAGGGCACGAGCTGCTCGAGCCGACCGACCTTGTCGCTGGCGAACCGCTCGAGGTAGTTCGTGGCAAAGAGCTGCACGCTCCGCTGTGGGTGCTCGGAGAGCTTCAAGAGCAGCGTGGGCCCATCTTCGTCGCGGAACACGCGCGACGTGAGCTCGCGGCCGAAGGCCTGGACGTCCTCTTTCACGCTGTCGATGACCGCCACGAGGACGTCCGCGGTGAAGTGCTCGGCGGGCACCTGTCGGAAGTAGCAGTAGGCAAACTCGCGCGAGTCTTGCCATTTTGCGTCGCAGAGCCGCGCCGCCGCCGCGAGGCTCGCGAGGATGCGCGCGGGATCGGACTCGAACATCGTCCACGCCGCCTGGCGCACGGCGAGGATGTCGTGGCTCCCGAGCTCGACGATGTCCTCGACCTCGAGCTCCGCCGAGGCGGTCTTTGCGAGGTTCGCGAGCAGGATACCGCCGAGCTCCTGGGCGTGCGGCGACCCCGACCTCAAGAGCTTCCAGACCGTCTCGCGCGTGAAGCCCGAGGTGATCTCGGCGAGGTCGTCCTTGAGGACGCGGAGCACG
The DNA here is from genome assembly GCA_043764595.1 of Myxococcales bacterium. Lineage (GTDB taxonomy): Bacteria > Myxococcota_A > Polyangia > Polyangiales > Polyangiaceae > JAAFHV01. The sequence goes on from JAYUKI010000735.1 coordinate 732, forward strand.
TGGCTCGGTACGTCCTCGGCGAGCTTGCGGCGAAGCAACGCCTCGACGAGGCCCTCGGCGATCGCGAGGCCGATCTCGGGATGCGCGCGCGCGACCCTAACGACGAGCGGCCGCGACGCGTGGCGGAGATCCGCGTTCTTGTCGGCGGTGAGGTGCACGAGGAGCTTGAAATTAAGGGTGAGCGCGTCGTCCGGCATCTCCGCGAGGAGCCGCATGCCGACCGCTCGGACGTTGGCGAACGGCGAGCGCACCACCGCGAGCACGACATCGACCGGGACGAGACCGGAGCGCGAGTCGAGGCGCGAGAGGAGCTCGGCGCCGAC
>JAYUKI010000736.1:0-3562 GCA_043764595.1 Myxococcales bacterium
ACGTCGAAGAGCAGAGCGTCGAGACCGTGGCGAACGAGCTGGGCATGACACCCGATGCGCTTTATGCCTGGCGAAGCCGCCTTTCGCGCTTGGTGCGCAGGCTCGCTTCCGAGGTCGATGCGCCGCTCGTGTCGGATTCTACCGAGCCGCGGCGTATCCAAAAAGAAGAGGCGCTGTGAGCACCGAACCCACGGACGAAGATGCTTGGCTCAAGGTGTTGGGCGCCCGCGTTCGCGAAGAGCGCGAGGAGCCTGCGCCTGACGGCGAAGATGGCGTGCCGCCCTTCGACGACGCTGCGGCGGATCGAATTGCGGAGCTCCTTCTTGGAGGGAAGACCGAAGCAAAAGAGACGCCGGTCGAGACCGAAGTGGCACCACCCATGCTGTCCCAGCCCTCAAGCGCGCCCCCGCTCGAGGGAAAAGGCCCAAACGCGAACGATGCGCCGGACCACGTGGTTCGTCCCGGCCGGTTTTGGTGGGCGATCGCGCCCTTTGCGGCGGCGGCGGCCATTCTCCTTGGCGTGGCGTTGCGGCCGGAGTCGTCCACGCTTCCGGCGTACGAGATGTCGGTGATCGCTGCAAAAGCGCAACGTTCGGACCCCTCGGCGAGCCCCACCGACGTCACCCTCGATGCCGACGGAGACCTCGAGCTCGTGGCGCGTCCGAAGACGCCGTCGACGGGGATTGCGGCGCGTGCAGTGCTTCTCCGTGACGGTAGCGCCATGGCGTGGGCCGCTCCGATCGAGGTATCTTCGGATGGCGCCGTTCGCATCGTAGGGGCTACGAAGCGCCTCTTTCCAGAGACCAAGGGGCGCTACACGATCGTGTTGCTGGTCGCCGATCCCGCGCGGCTTCCTTCGGCCGAGGTGGCCTCACGAATCGCCGTCGGAGCGGAAAAACCCGATGCGTCCGTGCGTGTGCTGCGCGCCGAGGTGCGGTTTTTGGAGCGCTGAGCCGTGTGCCTGCAAAATGCACACAACTCGGAGCCGACTCACGCGATGGCGCGATCCAAGAAGTCGCACAGCTCCTTCACGATGCGGTCGAAGAAGGCTTGATCGGGCAGACTCGCAAAGGCGAGCGTGATGTCTTGGGGCTCGATGTCTTTCGTGAAAATGCGCATCGCCACGCGCCCGGGTCCGCCTGGAAGGGCGGGTTTTCCGTCCATGTAGGTCGTGCCGGACCAGAGCTTCAAACCGTTCATGAAGTGCGCGGGCAGGGAGTCGTCGAGGGTGGTGAGCCGCCACTCCTCGCGTCTCGCCGCCAAGAGCTCGCCGAGATCATGGCGCAGGGCGCGGCAAAGCGCGGGAAGCTTCTGGGTGGCCGTGACCTTCCACGGCGCGCGTGTCGGATCGGAAGGCTCGACGAAATACGCTGCGGTCGCACGCACCCGGTACGCGTAGAGCTCGCTCCGTCCTTCGAGGTCCGAAGCCTCGATGCCCGTCGGCCCGCGAAGCACCACGTCGGTATTGGGCATTGGTCCGTGGAGCGAAGTCCTGAATCCGGGTCGCGCTCCATCCACGAGGCCATGCGCGCGTGCTTCGGACACCGAGGCTCCGAGAGGGGCATTCGAAGGTGTCCAAGGAAGGGTGGCTCCGAGCACGCCTTGGGCCTGGCAAAAGAGCATATGGTCGAAGGACGCCGTTTGCGGGACCGTGCCGTCGTGCACGTGGAGCGTCGGGAAAAAAAGCTCCTTCGGGTCCCTTCGCGGAAACCAAAACGCCATGGGATGAATGCTCTGTTTGCGCGAGCCAAAGCTGAACATCCCGCGCTTTTTTGGCTTCAAGCGAAAGACGGCAAACCCGAACGATGCGTACTTGGGCAAGGCGTCCCATACGCCTTCGGGCATTCGAAAACGCTCGTCGAGGCGGCGGAAGTCGGCCCGCGTGGGCACGAACGAAGCCTCGAAGAGACCCACGTCGTGGACCTCGAGCTTCGGCTTTTCCGGCGCCGAGCGCGCAAGGAAGCCTCCCTTTCGCTGGGGCATGGTGAGGTAGTCTTCTGGAAAGGCCGCTTCCAGATCGTCGAACAGCTTCGGATACCCCTCGAGGCTCACGAACGTGACAGCGTCGTCGGGACTGCCTTCGGGCACCGGCAGGGGAAGCACCATGGCAAGCTCGCCGTCGATCTCGACGTCCATGGAGTAGACGAGGATCTGCTCTGGCCCGCCCGTGTCCCGCGCGAAGATTCGAGTCTTGCCGACGAACTTCACGGGGCGCGAGAAGCAGCACATTGGTCCAGCGTATCGCCCGCAGGCCTCGTGCGATGGGGCCTTTTCGTCAGAGGCCCATCATGTCGAGGAAGGGCCCTGGGCCGAGCAGGCTGGTTCCGCCATCGACCAAAATCGTGGAGCCCGTGATGTACGCGCCGGCGGGCGAAACGAGGTACGTGAGGCTCTCGGCGATCTCGAAGACGGTGCCGTAGCGGCCGAGGGGAACGCGCTTCTTGAGCGAAGTTTCGGCATCCCCAGGGGCGAGGCGAGTCATGCCCTCGGTGCCTTCGATGGGGCCTGGAGCGATCGCATTGACCCGGATTCCGAAGCGTCCCCATTCGAGGGCAAGGTCACGGGTGAGCTTTTCGATACCGGCTTTGGCTGCGCCTGCGTGGCATTGGAGGGGTGTGGCGACGGTGGCTTGCGTGGCCGTGATGTTGACGATGCAGCCCTTCGATGCGGACAGGGCCTCGAAGGCCGCGCGGCTCGCGTTGAAGGTGCCGCACAAGTCGATGTCGATGACGGCGCGGAAGCCGTTTGCGCTGAGTGTGGCCGCGGGTGCCAGAAAATTGCCGGCTGCGCTGTTCACGAGGATGTCGAGCGAGCCGAAAGCCGTCACTGTGGCACGAATGCCTTCTTCCACTTTGTCGTAGGCGCGCACGTCGCACGCGAACGTCTTGGCGACGCCACCTGCGGCTTCGATTTCCTTGGCGATGCGGTCGAGCTTTTCCTGCGTGCGCCCGAGCAGCATGACCTTCGCGCCTTGTTCGGCGAGTCGCTTGGCGAGGCCCGCGCCGATTCCGCTGCCGCCGCCCGTGACGAGAGCGCCTTTGCCCGTGAGGAGACCGCCCGCAAATACGCTCTTCATGGCTCCCTCGCTTCGCTCGCTCATGATGGTTTCCCTTCGTCGTGACGTGCATCTTCGGCACGGGCGTCTTCCTCGGCCACTTCGGCGAGGCCCGCGAGCGCCGCGAGCGGCAAAGGATGGAACGGAGGCCGCGGAGTAAACGGCAGGTTCGCGGAGTAACCTCGCTCGACGAGCCTTCGTGCACACATGGCGAGGCACGATTTGCCCTGGCAATAGCCGGTTCCGAACCCCGTGTAGCGCTTCAGCGACTCGATGTCCGTGTGGCCGCGAACGATGGCGTCGTCGAGCTCGTGGAGCGTCACGTCCTCGCACCGGCAGACGAGCACTTTGGCCATGCGTGCAGTCTACCCGGATTCGGGCGCAGGAACCATGGAACGGGTTTTCGCGCGTGATCCGTCAGCTCTGCGGAAACAGAACCGGCATCACGCGGACCAGGTTGGGGGGGAGGAGCCTGGTCCGCGCGACGCCGCATTCACCGAAGACCGA
>JAYUKI010000737.1:0-1052 GCA_043764595.1 Myxococcales bacterium
AGCGTCAAGCTGTGCGCCACGGTGAACGCCGTCACCACCCGAAGCACGTCGAAGAGCACTTTTTTGAACGTGGGCGCGGGCTCCCAGGTTTTTTCCTTGCGGACGAGGACCGCCGGAAAGAGCAACGCGAACAAAAAGAGCAAATGGTCGTACCCCTCCGCAATGTGCGAGAGGCCCGCGCGAACCATGGCAAAAAAGGCGCGACGGAGCGCCCCCGGATCGTCGAGCGTCACCGACTTCTCGCGATCGTCTTTCGAGAGCACGAACGAGTGGGTCGACGTGGCCGAGTCCACACGAACGATCCCGCGGTGCTGTGGGTCGCGCGCAAAGAAGAGCCCGTACTTCACGCCAAGAATCGTCGGCAAAGCCGGACACACGTAGTCCGCGCGCAGCACCAAGTAGGCTCCGTCCGTGTGCTGCGCGACCGCCGGCGCGGACTCCGGGGAACGCGTGCATTCTGCACCGTTCGAAAGGACCCGCAGCTCGGCGAACGAAGAAGCGGCCACGTTTGGGTACGCCGCCCGCGCTTCGGCCCAGGTGATTTCGCCGTTCTCGTCCGAGTCCACACCTTGGGCGTCGGAGAGATCGCGAAGAGCAATGTCCCAGCGCGCGTGCACCGTGGGGCCTTCGACAGTCAGGAAGAGGTACGCGTCGCTTGGCTTGTGGGCCAACGCCGCACGCGAAAAAAAGAGCCCCACGAGCACCAAAAGAAGGGTCACCGCGAGCTTGTGGAACACGCGCTCTCTCACTTGGAGAGCTCCTTCGCGAGCCCTACGAGCTTCGGCTCTTCGCACTTCGACGATAAAAGCCACTCGAGCACGGGCTTCGCTCGCGGCGCCGCTTTGGCTGCGAGTGCGGCTTCCAAGAGCACGCGGGCATCGGCCACTTCGCGCTGCACGTTCCAGTTCGCTTCGGCCAACGTGAGCGCCCGTTCGGGATCGTTTTGGAGCGCCAAACGAAACCGCGCCTCTTCGCGCCTGTGCACCACGTCGCCGCGCTTTTGGCTCGCACGAAACCGCGCCGCAAGAAGCTCCGTGTGCGCTTTTGCCTCT
>JAYUKI010000738.1:0-3558 GCA_043764595.1 Myxococcales bacterium
TGGCGGCTCTTGCTGTCGTTCGGCGCGCTCTATCCGGCTTCGGCGAACATCCCGTCGCACAACCTCGTGCACCACCACTTCGACGACGACGGCCAGGAAGATTGGGCCGCGCCCGAGCACGTTCGGTTCCGCTGGAACCTCTTGAACTTGCTCCACTTTCCGAACGTGGCGGGTCCGCGCACGTTCGCCGGGGTGACCCGGTGGTCCAAGCTCCTCGGTCGCGGCGAATTCCGAGGGCAGTACGTTCGCGAGCAAGTGTTCGCGTTCGGTCTCACGGGCATCCTGCTCGCGCTCGACTTCTGGACCGCGCTCTTCTTCGTGGTGATCCCTCAGCTCTGGGGAGCGCGGGGCATCTTGCGCATCAACCTCATCCAGCACGACGGCTGCGACGTCACGACCGAGTGGAACCACTCCCGGAACTTCGTCGGCAAGGCCTTCAACTGGGTCATGTGCAACAACGGGCTCCACACGATCCACCACAACCGCGCCGGCCTTCATTGGTCGGCTCTGCAGGAGTGGCACGAGAAGGAAGGCGTCCCGCGCATCGACCCGTCCCTCAACGAGCGCAGCATGATCCTCTACCTGCTTCGCACCTACGTTTTCCGCTTCTCCAGGCCGGAAATGAAGGCCGTAAGGCTCGCCGAAGCCACGGTCGAAAAGACCGACTTGGCTTCCCGCGAAACGCGCCGCGCCGAAGTCGAAGCGCAAGGCACGTCGGCGTGAACATGCTCGGCCCCATTCCGTACTGGCTGCTTGGTGGCTTCGCTCTCGTCGTCGTCTGGTGTGCGGCGCTGCTCTGTGCGGCCGCGTCCGTGCGCTATGCGCGCATGCTCGGGAAGCGTGCTCGCGCGATCACAATCCACCTTCGCGAAGGCGTCGTGGCGTCCGGTCTCGGCGAGGGTGGGGTTTTTGCCGTGCACGAGATCGAGCAAATCGGGCGGGCCATGGACGGTGATCCCCCGACCATCGTCTTCTCGGACAAAACGTACCAGGCCAAGGTCTTCGGTGGAGTCATCGAAGCCAACGGCGAGACCCTCGAGATCGCGCCTCTGGGCTCGTCGCTCGAGGTTTGGCCGGACGCGAGCACGCAGCTTGCCCAAGCGGCGGTCGAGGGCGACGATGCGCTCGATGCCCTCTACAAAGATGCGCGCAGCGCGAAGGGCGCTCCTCGAACCGTGACCGTTCCTTTTTCGAAGGGGAAGAAGGTCTACTTCACGACCGCCGAAGACGGAGCCCTTGCGTTCCTTTCTTCGGAGGACCCGCGCCCGTTTTTTTCCGAGCGGCGCCGAGCCCACGTGCTGTTCGCTTTGGCCGAGCTCGTGATCTGTGGAGGACTTACGGCCCTCGCGCTCTTCCCTCCCGCGTTCGGAGCGGTGAGCACCGTCGGCGGCGTCGGCCTCCTCGCGTTTTTCCTGTCGGTGCAGCCCATCGGGGTCTCGGTGGAAGAGGCTTCCCGCGAGCCGTTCCGGCGCTTCTTGCGCGGCGTTCACAAGCGCTCGGTGGCGTTCCCCGGTGGTGTGGTTCCGGGCCGAACGACCACACAGGTCCAGAGCGGATAACGATTGGACCTCCTCTACTTCGTCCTCTTCGTGAGCGTGCTCATCTTCATCCACGAAGCGGGGCACTTTGCCTTCGCGAAGATCTTCGGCGTCAAGGTGCTCACGTTCTCCGTGGGCTTCGGGCCGAAGCTCGTGAAGATTCGCGGGCGTGAAACCGAGTATTGCCTAGGCATTCTTCCGTTCGGCGGATTCGTGAAGATGCTCGAAGAAGGCAAGAGCCGCGAGGCCATCTTGCCCGAGGATCGCCACCGTACGTTCGAGTCCCAGAAGCTCTGGAAGCGAATCGTCATCGTGCTCGCCGGGCCGGGCATGAACATCCTCTTTCCGATTCTGCTCTACACCTCGGTCTTCTACGAAGACCGAGAGTTCTTGTCGCCCGTGGTCGGTGCAGTGCTCCCGGGAAAACCGGCAGACGGCAAGCTCATGCCCGAAGATCGCATCGTGTCGATCGACGGCCATCCCGTGGCAAGCTTCCCCGAGGTGCAAGAGCTCGTGGCCAAGCGCGCGGGCAAGTCGGTTCGTGTCGTCGTCTCTCGCGACGGCGCCGACATGGACGTGGATCTCGTCCCAGCCGAAGAGATCGAAGAGCTCGAGCCTTTGGAGCTCGAGATGATCCAAAAGGTCGCCCGAATCGGCATCAGCCCCACGTTTGCCGCTCCGGTCATCGGAGTGCCTCGAACCGACTCCGCGGCCTACCGAGCGGGGCTCCGGACCTTCGACCGCATCACGAGCGTCAATGGTCGTCGCATCGACCGCTTCGTGGATCTCGTGCGCATTCTCACGAAGAGCCGAGGCGACACGCTCACCATCACGTACATGCGCCCGGTTCGTGCGGAGCCCGGCCTCTTCGAGCTCGCCGTGATGGACATGGGAGTGGCCACGCTCACGCCCGCCGCCCGCGAGGACACGGGGACCCATGTCGAAGACTGGGGCGCCCGCGAGCGCGACGTGCTCTCCCGGACGGGGATCGAGACCAGCGACATGTACGTCGCGTTCGTGCCCGAGGGCTCCAGCGAATGGCGTGCGGGCTTGCGCGCGGGCGACCGCATCATTGCCCTCGATGGCGTTCCTCAGCGCCTGTTCGCCGGAATGAAATCGAACCTCGTGCACGACGCCGCGCGCGTGCACGAGCTCGCCTGGACGCGTGATGGCGAGCGCAAGAGTGGCACCTTCCAGCTTCGCAAGGAGGAGTGGCAAGACGAGGTGGGCCAGCCCTATGCCCGCTACGTCTTTCGGACCACCCACTGGATTCCCAAAGCAAAAGACGAGACCGTCCCGAACGAAAACCGCCTTTTTTACGCGCTCAAAAAGGGTGTCGAAGAAACCGGCGCCGTCATCAAGTTCATTGGTGTCGGCTTCTTGCGCGTCACCCAAGGGCGCGTCAGCTTGGCCAACGTGAGCGGTCCCATCACCCTCTACGACGTGGCCGGCCAGGCCGGCGCGAAGGGGACCCGTTACTTCGTTTGGGCGATGGCGATAACCTCGGTCAACTTGGGTCTCATCAACCTATTGCCGATTCCCGTCTTGGACGGCGGACACCTCGTGTTTTTCCTCTTCGAGGGCATTCGCCGAAAGCCGCTCTCGATTCGCACGCGCGAGATCGCGAGCCTCGTGGGAATGAGCGTGCTCATGCTGCTCATGATGTTGGCCTTCAAGAACGACGTGGCCCGGAAGTGGGACACCATCAAGGCCCAGGCCAAAGAGCTCGTCAGCAGCTGAGTATCTAAGGGGTTCCCGCGCGCCGTGCGGGCGTTGCGGCTCCTCAAAATGCAGCAGTCGTCGGCGGCGGCGCGCCGTGCCTCCGAAGCGCGGTCCCTACGGCGCCCGGTCGAAATGGGTGTGTCAGTTTCCGTCGAGACCGACGCGAGGCTTTTGCCCGATTCGCTCGCACCGGAAGCCTACTCCCGTAGTCTGATCTGAGGAGCGGAGCGACCAGGCCACCTGCCGCAGCGAGAGGATCGGCGGGAAATGGCACACCCATTTCGACCGGGCGCCAAAG
>JAYUKI010000739.1:0-1050 GCA_043764595.1 Myxococcales bacterium
GAGGAACGCAGGAGAACTCGACGAGCTGCTAGACTCCGTCCGTCGTCGAACGTGCGACGTGGAGGCTTGCTCGATGCGCGCCGACTTGGACTTTTTCCCTCCCGCACCTCGAGGCTTGCGAGGTCGCGCTTCGGAGCTCCGCACACTCGTGGCCACGCTCGAGGCTTCGGAACCCGGGCGGCTGGCGTTGGTCGGGGCAGGTGGGAGTGGCAAGTCGATGCTCGCCGCTGCGCTCGGATACCGAATGAAAAGGCGCTACCAGGGGCGCCTCCACTGGTTTCGCGTCGGCGCATGGGACATCTTCACGCTCGCGCAAATGATGGCTCTGCGCTTCGGTCTGGGGCACGCCGGAAGGGCCGCAAATCTCGCTGCGCTGCGTCGATTCCTCGGCGAAAAGCCTCGGTTCGTGGTCCTCGACAACCACGAAGACGACCTGGCGATGGCCAAGCTACTCGATGCACTTTCCGGCACGAAGGCCTCGTTCGTCATTACGGCGCGCCGCTGTCTTTTGGCGGGAGTACTCGTGTATCCGGTGACCGCGCCACTCGTCACTCAAGGCAAATCGGCGTTTCCACGCGTGGCCGCTCTTACGCGAACCCTCCGCTGGAATCCCCTCGCTCTCGACATCGCCGATGCCATCGTCCGAGCGGAGGACGCGGGCGTGCGGTCGCTGGCCGAGCACCTCGAAGCACGAGGCGTTGGTCGTGTCCGAGCCATCGACCACGAAGACGATTTGCCCGAAGTGGGTGCGTTGGTCGGCTGGGCCTGGGCACGACTCTCGATTTCCAGTCGGCGGCTCTTGGGTGTTCTCGCCGCTTCGGACGGCGATCACATGGACGTCGAGTCGCTCGGGATTCTCGCGAAAGTGCGGAAAAAAGAGGTCCGTGCGGCGCTCGAGCCTCTCGCGCGATGGCACCTCGTCCAAGAGCCTTTGCCGGATCGCTTCGCGCTCCACGCCGTGGTTCGCCACGCCGTGGCCAAACGAACGAAACTCGACCGAGGCAAGCTCGGTGCACACGCCCTCGAGCACTACGCCACGTTGCTCGAGCG
>JAYUKI010000740.1:0-1050 GCA_043764595.1 Myxococcales bacterium
TCCTCGCTCCAAGCTCTCGTCGATGGACATCGTGGATCTGCAGGTGGTCCCGTTCGACGACCGCAGCGAAGAGCTCTTGGGAATGGTGGCCGCACAGGCCGGAATTTCCCTAGAAACGGCGATGCTCTACCAAGAGATCCAAGCGCTCTTCGAGGGCTTCGTCCGGGCCAGCGTCGAGGCGATCGAGTCGCGCGATCCCACCACGAGCGGTCACTCGCGCCGCGTCGCCGACCTCACCGTCGCCCTCGCCAAAGCCGTAGACCACATCGGGAATGGCCCCTACCAAAACGCCACGTTCTCCCGCGAAGATCTCCGCGAGCTCGAGTACGCGAGCCTTCTTCACGACTTCGGCAAGATTGGCGTCCGCGAGAACGTGCTCGTCAAAGCCAAGAAGCTCTATGACGAGAATCTCACTCTCGTGCGCGCGCGCTTCGATTTCGTCGCGCGCTCCATCGAGGCGGACATGCTGCGTCGCAAGCTGAAAGCCATCGAGTCCCAAGCGCCACTCTCGGAGCTCGCCGCCCTGGACGTCGAGTACCATCGCCGCACGAAAGAGCTCGACGAAGCCCTCCAAACCATCTTGGCTGCAAACGAGCCTTCGGTGCTCGCGGCAGGCGATTTTGCCAAGATCGAGGCCCTCGCCAAAGAATGGTATCTGGACCTTCGTGGGGAAACGAAGCTTCTCCTCGAGCCCGAAGAGGTCGTGGCACTCTCGGTGAAAAAGGGCTCCCTCACACCTGCGGAATACGAAGAAATCACCGGACACGTGACGCATACGTTCAAGTTTCTGTCGCAAATTCCTTGGGGAAAGGCGCTTCGCCGCGTCCCGCACATTGCCGGAGCCCACCACGAGCGATTGAACGGAACGGGCTATCCGAACCGCCTCCGGGCCGAGGAAATTCCGGTCCAATCGAAGATGATGAGCATCACGGACATCTTCGACGCCCTCACGGCAAGCGACAGGCCCTACAAAAAAGCCGTTCCCCTCGAGCGCGCCATCGACATCCTCGATTTCTCGGTAAAGGACGGCCACATAAACAACAACCTCAT
>JAYUKI010000741.1:0-12531 GCA_043764595.1 Myxococcales bacterium
CGGAAAGACGACCACTTCGGTGAACCTCGCCGCGAGCTTGGCGGCCGCAGAGGCCAAGACTCTCCTTCTCGACCTCGACCCCCAAGGCAACGCCAGCTCGGGCGTCGGAGTGCGGGGTGGCACCCGCGAGCGGACGGTCTACGACGCCCTCATCGGGCGCACGCCGATGTCGGAGATCATCGTTCCGACCGAAGTGCCGAACCTCTTTCTCGCGCCAGCCACGCAAGACCTGGTCGCCGCCGAGATCGAGCTCGTCGACGATCCGCAGCGCGCCCACAAGCTCCGTGAAGCGCTCGCGCCCATCCTCGCCGACTACGAGTACGTCCTCGTCGACTGCCCGCCCTCGCTCGGGCTGCTAACGGTGAACGCGCTCGCCGCGGCCACGAGCGTGCTCGTTCCGCTCCAGTGCGAGTACTACGCGCTCGAAGGTTTGACCCATCTCATGGCGACGCTCGATCGCCTCAAGAACGGCATCAATCCTGCGCTCACCGTCGACGGCATCGTCCTCACCATGTTCGACCCTCGGAACAACCTCGCCCACCAAGTGGCCGAGGAAGTGAAGAAGCACTTCTTCGTCTACGAGTCGGTGATTCCCAGGAACATTCGGCTCTCCGAAGCTCCCTCGCACGGAAAGCCCGTGCTCCTCTACGACGCCACGTCCAAGGGCTCGCAAGGGTATCTCGCGCTCGCCCGCGAGCTGCTCGATCGTCACGCCCGCGAGCCCCAAAGAGCCGCAAAATGAGCATCGAAAAGCGACGCGCCCTCGGTCGGGGCCTCGACGCCCTCCTCCCCGCCGCGCAAGTGCCCGCACAGGTCACCTCGGCCTACGGCGACAAGAGCGTCTTCTCGTGCGCGATCGACAAGCTCGTCGCGCAGAAGGGTCAGCCACGTCGGCACTTCGACGGGGAGAAGCTCGACGAGCTCGCAGCGTCCATTCGCGCCCACGGGCTCATCGAGCCCATCGCCGTGCGGCGCGCTCCGGGCCAAGAAGGCGTCTTCGAGATCATCGCCGGCGAGCGAAGGTTCCGCGCAAGCCAGCGCGCCGGACTCAAAGAAGTCCTCGTCGTCGTCAAAGACGTCTCGCCCAAGGCCGCGTTCGAGCTCGCCATCATCGAGAACGTCCAGCGCGAGGACCTGAACCCCGTGGAGCTCGCCGAGGCGCTCGATCGTCTCGTCAAAGAGCACGGATACACCCAAGAGTCGCTCGGCGCGCGCCTCGGGAAAAACCGCACCACCATCACGAACTCGCTTCGCCTGTTGAAGCTCCCCGTCGAAATCCGAGAGAAGATCATCTCGGGTGAGCTCTCCGAAGGCCACGGCCGCGCACTGCTCGGTGCCGACGACCCGAAGATGCTCGGCGAGCTCGCGCAGAAGGTGATCCGCGGAAAGCTAAACGTGCGGGCCACCGAAGCTCTGGTTCGGCTCGCGCGCACGAAAAAAGAGAAGGCTCAGAAGCCCGGCGCCGTTCCCCAAAAGAATGCGTCGGTCCGCGACCTCGAGGCTCGGCTCACGCAGAGCCTCGGAGCCCGAGTGCTTGTCAAGGACACCGGGAACAAGGGCGAAATCGTGATTCCTTACGCCGATCTCGATGCTCTCGATCGCCTCCTCGAGAAGCTCACGTAGAGCGGCGACGGTTACCGATTCCCTCCACCGCCTCCACCGCCTGCACCGCCCGCCCCTCCACCCCGCCCACCTCTTCGTCCGGGGCCCTCGGGCTCGTCTCCGACACGCACCACGCGCCGATCGGCGCACATCTCGGGCGCCCACGCGAGCCGTTTGGCCTCTTCAGGTCCCAGTTTCTTCGCGAGATCCGCCTCGAAGGCCTTGGTCTCTTGCGTCATCGCATAGAGGAGGCGCTCCATTGGCTCACCACCTTCGGAAGGCTTTCGTTTCCCCGCGTTCACCTCGGCCGTCGCGACGATGGCACCCTTGGCCAGCTCGGGATTTTGCTTCTTTCCGGCATTGACGATCGCGTCCACGCAGGTCTCGGCGCCCACCTTGTCCAGAATGTCGGCCGAGCCGAGGACCTTCCCACAGAGGGGTCGAATCTCGGCCATCATGCGCTTGTTCGATTCGGCGTAGGCCTCCCGAACCGTCTCGGCGTCCTGCGCCGTGATGCCGAGGCGTTCTTGCGTGCCGTCGCTTGGCTTCCACGGAGTGTCGCGGATGCAGGGGACCCGGACACGCAGCACGCCGTTGTCGGCCATACGCTCCCAATCTTCTTTCGTGGGCTCACCTCCACGGCGCGCAAACCGTCGCCCTCCGTCGCCGCGTCCGCTCTCGTCCGGCGCAGCCACAGCCGACGCAAGCCCCTTCGGTACCGGAGTGGGAGACTGCCCGAGATCGACGAGACGCCGATCGCACTCGGCGAGCGAAGCGACGAGATTCGCGTTGGCTTTCACGAGACCGTCGTCGTCGGAGACCGTGGAGGGCGACGCGGCTTGCTCCGATCTTTTTCCTGGCTCGATGCGGCAAACGTAGGCCGCCGTGCCTGCCCCGACGAGGCCACAAACGAGCCCCACTACGATGGTCTTCGTGTCCACGGAACCTCCATGATTTGCCCAGCGTCGACGGACCGATCCTGCTCGGGTCAGATGTCGAAATCGAGGACCCAATCCTGCAGGTCCTTGACTTGCCTCACACTGAGCTCCGGGGCCTTCAAGGCGATACGTGATGACGGAGGAACGCTCTTCGTCACGAAGACGCCGCCCCCCACGAGACTCCCTCGACCGATCACCGTGGCGCCGCCAAGCACCGTGGCGTTCGCGTAGATCGTGACTCCGTCCTCGACGGTTGGATGACGCTTCACGTTCCGAATGACCCGACCGAGCTCGTCCCGCGGATGCGACAGCGCACCGAGAGTCACGCCTTGGTAGAGCTTCACGTCATCGCCGATCAGAGTCGTCTCGCCCACGACCGTGCCCGTCGCGTGATCGATGAAGAACCGGCGGCCGATTCGTGCACCGGGGTGGATGTCGCAACCCGTGCGCTCATGGGCCCATTCGCTCATGATCCGCGGCATGAGCGGGACGCCCATCTCGAACAGCTCGTGCGCGAAGCGGTACACGGCGATCGCCAGAAAGCCGGGGTAAGCCAACACCACTTCATCGAGCGACTGGGCCGCCGGATCGCCATCGAACGCCGCCTGCATGTCCTCGAGGAGCATTCCGCGGAGCTCGGTCAACTTCGCGAGCAACATCGCCGAGAGCTTTTTTGCGTGGGACGAACAGTCGCCCACGGCGGGCACGGCCTCCGGCGCTCCCCCAATCTCGGCTTCGGCGGCATGACACAGGCATTGCTCGATTTGTCGCGAGAGCTTCTCTTGGAGGACCACGAGCTGACTGCCCACGTGGTACGCCACGTTCTCTTCGGTCACGTCTTGAGCACCGTAGTACCCCGGGAAAAAGACGGCCAAAGCGCTCTCCAGAATCTCGACGATCTCGAGCTTGGACGGCAAATAGCGCCGATCCTTGCGATGTCCGCGTGGATCGGAGCGGTAGCTTCCGACCAGAGCAGATACGAGGCACGCAAGGTCGGGATTCGGCATGACGCGCGTATACCGCGAATCGCCACACCAGCCCAAGGCACATGGCCCCCCTCGCCCTCGCTCGAATGCCGCGACGCTGGGGCGCACCCGTGAGTGGGCCAGCTCCGTCGCGCTCCCGGCAGCATCGCGTGCCAGGGCGCACGTATTCTGCTATCCGCCGTGCCATGAGGGCGACGCCCGAGCCATCCGTTCCCACGACCCAAGGCCCAGTTCTATGGTGAGCACAGTCTTCGTCTTGCTCTTTGCTCTCGTGCTCTTCGCAGTGATGTACTCGGCGGGAGAGCTTGGAACGAATCTCGGAACGTTCTTGGTGGTCACGTTCGCCTCGCGGCTCTTGCTCCACTGGGTAGTCCGAAATGTAGCCTTCTTCTCCCACGGTTTGGGTGGTGATGCGCTCACGTACGAGTATTTCGCGCAGTGGATCGCCGAACAATGGTCCATCCATGGCTTCAGGTTCATGACCGCGGCGGACAACGACGTCATAGGAGCGGCATCCCTCCCGCCGAACATGTTCGCCGGCATTGTGTATTTGAACGGCGGTCAGCCCGCCCCCGTCGGATGCACCGCGCTCGTGGCGCTATCGATTTGCCTCGCCGCGCTGAACTTCTGCAAGCTCGCCATCGAGCTCGGCGCACGACGTGGTTTGGCCACGAACGTAACGATCGTCCTCTTCTCGTCCCCAGCGCTCATCTTCTACACGGCGGACATGTACAAGGACGGCCTCGTCCTCATGTTCGTGCTCGGCGCGGTCGCGAGCGCCATTCGCGTGTCTCGGAAGTTCAGTCTGCTCCACATGGCCATTGGCCTGACATGCCTCTTTGCCTTGTGGTTCGTGCGGTTCTACCTCGTATTTCTCGCCTCGCTGCCCGTGCTGGTCGGGTACATGGGGTTCGGATCGAAGGGCTACCTTCGGCCATTACTGTCGCTGCTTGGGGTCACGCTGGTCTTGGGTGTCCTCATTCAGAGTCAGCAAGGCAACGAGCTGCGTACGACCATCGACGGGACTTTCACCGGCGCGACCGACAAGACCGCCATCGACGGCAACGCCCTGGGCGGCTCCGCCGTGCAGCTTGGAATGGGCATCGGCTCGCTTCCGATTCGCCTTGTCTACACCCTGTTTTCCCCCTTCCCTTGGATGGGTGGCACGATGGGTCTCCAGCTGGGCAAGATCGACACGTTGCTTTTTGGGTACTTCATTTACCGCGCCGCCATCGCCTCACGAAAGCTCCTTCGCTCGGACCGCTCGACACTGGTGAGCCTGCTCGTGTTCATCGTGCCATGCACGGTGGCGTACGCGATGACTATGGCGAACATGGGCCTCATGCTCCGGCAACGTCTTCCGATCGTCACGATGGTGGCCCTCTTGGCCACGCTGAGCTGGCCTTCGCGCGAGGAAGTCGCGCGTGCACGCGAAGCACGAAAGAAGCGACTCGCCGAGCGGCAAGCCTCCCAGAAGAAACCGTCTTTGGTGCCCGCTCGTACCGCCGCTCCCCTGGTCTTGGCCGCCGGGCTACGACGGCAAGACGGACCGTAGCCCTTCGGTTTCCCAGCGCGCACTGGCGTGTGTGAACGAGAGCTCGATGGCGAAAATCGATGGCCTGGCTTGCGTCCGAGCGTGGACGAAGGGTATTCGGTCCATCACGTGAAAACGGCCTTCGCATTCGCACTCCTGCTCCTCGCTTCGGCCTGCAGCTCGCCCCTCAAGGCCCCCACCATCCAAGGCCCGCCGCCGGACTACGTGGAGCCCGTTCGACCTGCCGATTCGGCCGACGGAGGTCCCACGACTCGTCGCGACGGCACGCCCGCCGCACCTGTGGTCCCTCCCTCATCCGGCCCCGTCGACGCGGGCGCGCCGTGACAAGAACCGATTCCTGGCTCGCGATCCTCGCGTTGGCCTCTTGTGCCTGTGGGGGCGGCTCCAAAGCCCGTGCACCGGAGCAAGGACGCGAACCAGGACCCGCCGAGACCGCCGCTCCGGGAGACACCGCGGCGCCCGCCGTGGCGAAAATGTCAGGCGAGATTCGGCACTTCGAGCGGTCCAAAGAGCACCTAAAAGTCGACAGGGTCGGTACGAAAGACGGTGAGCTCACCCCCGACGGCGTCTCGGACCTCGTGTACGAGCTCGACGTCGAAGGCCCAGTCGAAGCCGTCCTGCTCATCTCTACCGACGAACGCGGCGAGCCCAACGGCGAGCTTGCCGCCGACACCCTCGTTGGCAAAGAGACCGTCCCCGAACAGGTCGCAGGGCTCGGTGCCTTGGGAAAACACACCGCGGGACTAGGCGTGTTCGAGCGCGGGAAGCTTCTCAACGAAAGCGACGGGCATGTTCCGCCGCTCTCACCCGGTTCGCATGCGCTCGTCGTACACCTCTCCACGAAAGACATTCCGAAGTCCGGTGCGATTCGTGTGTTCGTGCGCTTTACCGACGGTTCCTTGACGAAGGGCCCCACCCAAAGCCTCAGGTGATGCGCTCGTGAAGCAAGGGCGCCTCCGGCGGGGTACTGCGGACTCCTACGTCACGCGGTTCTGGGAAGACCCGATGTTCGACGTCCTTCGGGAGGTCGCCGTGCGACTCGATGGTCTCGCGGCGTTTCCGGATGTCCCGACGCTCGATGCGCGGCTGCTCGCCCCTCTGCGCGCCGATCCCGATCACGCATTCGAACATGTCCTCGAGCTGCAACCGCCTACCCCTGGGCGGCGGGACACCAAGCGGCAGCCCCCGAAAGATCTCGGGACCCTCTACGACGTGCGCATTACCGATGCGAGACGCATTCCCACGAGGGAGCGTTCCTGGCACGACGTCATGAACGCGATCGTGTTCGCGGCGTTCCCCGGCGCCAAAACGGCCCTTCACGCACGACAGGCCGCAGAGCTTTCGCGCCACTTTGCAACCTCCGGAAAGCTCCCCAACGCACGCTCGCGTCTTCAAGACGCGCTCGCCCTCTTCGACGAAGGCGGAGTGGTCTTGTTCGGCGACAGCGCTGCCGTCGCTGGTGCGCGTCCCGCCTTGCTCGGCGGAGAAGGCGAGGCGCTAGGCGCGATGGTGAAGGAACGGCGGCTTCGAGCGGTGGTCTTCGGTCACGCGATGCTCGAGCACGCCATCCTCGAGGCTCCCCTACCCCGTGGCGCACCGGTCCTCGTCGAGGACGACGATGCCTTTGGCCCGGAGCTGCGCCGACGTCTGGATCGGGCGCTCACGCGGCACGTGGCCACGTTGGCCGGCGAGCCCGGACCTCCAGCGCTCGACTTGAGGTTGCTCTTCGAACGAACGAGGGCGGCCCAATTGTAGGCCGCCCCAAACCCTTGATATCGCTAAGAATTCAGCGACGAACGAAGGGTTGCTTGCCCGCGTACGAAGCGCCGCGACCAAGCTCGAACGCGATGCGCACGAGTTGGTTGTACTTCGCGACGCGGTCGGATCGAGACAGGCTTCCCGTCTTGATTTGACCGGCGTTCGTACCCACTGCGAGGTCCGCGATGAACGTGTCCTCGGTCTCGCCCGAGCGGTGGCTGATGATGCTGCGGTAGCCGGCCTCGGTGGCCATGCGAATCGCGTCGAGGGTCTCGGTCAGCGTGCCGATCTGATTGACCTTCACCAGGATCGAGTTGGCGATGCCGGCGTCGATGCCGCGCTTCAAGCGCTCGGTATTGGTCACGAAGAGATCGTCTCCGACGAGCTGCACGCGCTTGCCAAGCTTGTCGGTGAGCTTCTTCCAGGTATCCCAGTCGTCTTCGGCGCAGCCATCTTCGATCGAAACGAGAGGGTATTTTTCCGCCCACGCCGCGTAGGTGGCGACGAGCTCGTCCGGCGAGAGGACCTTCTTGTCGAAGGTGTAGGTCTTCTTCTGCTTGTCGTAAAACTCGCTCGCAGCGCAATCGAGCGCGAGGGCAATGTCCTCGCCGGGCCGGTAGCCCGCGGATTCGATCGCCTTGAGGACGGCGTCGAGGGCATCGCCGTTCGTGCCGAGGCGAGGAGCGAACCCACCTTCGTCCCCGACGGACGTGGCGAGTCCCTTCTCCTTGAGCGCCGTCTTCAGCGCCGCAAAGACCTCGGCGCCCATGCGAACGGCTTCCTGGAAGCTCTCCGCACCGACCGGTACGATCATGAACTCTTGGATCTCGAGGCCGTTGTCGGCGTGCGCTCCACCGTTCAAGATGTTCATCAGGGGCGTCGGAAGGACTCGAGCGTTCGCGCCACCGAGGTAGCGCCAAAGCGGCAGGCCGACGGCGTCCGCAGCGGCGCGCGCGACGGCCATCGAAATGCCGAGGATGGCGTTGGCGCCCATGCTGCCCTTGTTGGGCGTTCCATCCGCCTCGCAGAGGATGCCGTCCACTTCGGCTTGATCGAGAGCGTCGAGGCCCAAGATCGCCGGCCCGAGGGACTGGTTCACGTTCGCGACGGCCTTCTGGACGCCCTTGCCCCCGAAGCGCTTCTTGTCCCCGTCCCGGAGCTCGTGGGCTTCGTGCTCGCCCGTGGACGCGCCACTCGGCACGGCCGCGCGGCCACGGCCGCTCTCGGTCTGGACCTCGACTTCGACGGTGGGGTTGCCCCGCGAGTCGAGAATTTCGCGGGCGATGACGGCGTTGATCTCGGTCATGACGGCTCCTTCGTGCAGTGCACGGGAGAAAATCCCGTGCCTCCTCGGTGGGTGCCGAACTAGCACATTTCGGTACTTCCTTGAGCGCACGCATGTGCCAATCGTGTGGCATGCGCGCTACGACGAGGTTTCGGGCTGGCCCTCGGCGAAAAAGCCCCGGACGTCATCCAGCGACTCGCAGCGCCGCGCCGGCGGAAGCCCTGCGAGCAGGCGCTTTCCATAGCCTTTCGTCCGTGCACGCGGGTCGAGCAGAGCGACGATGCCACGGTCTTGGTCGGTTCGAATGAGCCTGCCGAAGCCCTGCTTCAGCGCAATGGCGGCTTGTGGAACGGAATATTCGACGAACGGATTGCCGCCGCCCTCTTCGATCTGTCTCGACCTCGCAACCACCACAGGATCGGTTGGGACGGCGAAGGGGATCTTGTCGAGCACCACGAGCCTGAGGGCATCGCCTGGCACGTCCACGCCCTCCCAGAAGCTCGACGTGGCCACGAGGACTGCGTGCTTGTGGGCTCGGAACTTGGACAGGAGAAGCTTTTTTGGAGCTTCTCCCTGGAGTAGCACGGTGAACCGGGTTCGCTCGCGGAGGTTCCTCGCGAACGCGCGCATCATGCGGTTCGAGGTGCACAGCACGAACGCTCCGCCCCCCGTGATCTCGAGGAGGGCAACGAGCATCACAGTCGCCTTCTCCTCATACGCCGCGGACTGCGGATCGGGCAGATCGCGCGGGACGAAGAAGGCGGCCATTTTTTCGTAGTCGAATGGAGATTCCACCACGAGCCCTTCGGTGTCCGGAGGCGCGCCCAAGCGCCCGCGCGCGAACTCGAATCCGACACTCCCATCCGGATGGGCCGTCGCGAGCGTGGCGCTCGTGCAGATGACCGAGGAGACGCGGTCGAAGAGCGCGCTCCGCAAGATCCGATGGAGGTCGACCGGACTCGCGCCGACAGCCACGCTCCTCTCGCGCGATTCGACCCACGCGACTCGACCGACCGGCCCCTCGTCGATCTGCGGGCCGCCGTACCGGGCGTTTCGTTCGCCGAGAAGCACCTCGCGCAGATCTCCGCGCAGGTCCTCGCAGCGCCGCGCCACGAGCTCTTCGGCCTCGTCGGTTTCGCCATGGCTCGTGAGGGCCGAAACACCAGAGAGCGCGAGATCGAAGCGCTCGGCGGCCTCGAGCACCTGCGCGTCGACGTCACTCGGCGAGAGCTGCCGCTTGTCTCCGGTTCCGGAAGCGATGGCCGAAAGCCGTACGAAGAGCTCTCGAGCGGTGATTCGTCCTTGTTCCACCAACCGACGCATCTCTTCGAGATTCTTCAAGAATTGACCAGACCGTGTGGCCCGGGCAGACAGCGCGCCCTCGGCATCACGGAGCAACGCGTCCACACGCGACGAGGTGACCCGCACGCCGAAGAAATCCGTGGCGATGCCCTCGAGGCGCTGGGCCTCGTCGAAGATGACGGCGTCGTACGGGGGGATGGCGCTCGCGAACTCGCCACGCGGGCCTGCGCGCAAGGCGAGATCGGCGAGAAAGAGGTGGTGGCTCACGACGACGAGGTTCGCGCGCTCTGCTTCGCGCCGCATCTGCGTTACGTGGCAGGCGTCGTAGTACTTGCATTCCACACCGATACGCGTGTCCGTCGACGAGCTCACGAGCGAGAACGTGGGATCGTCCTCCGGCAAGAACCCTGCTTCGGCCCGGTCTCCCGTTTGGCTTTCGCGTTCCCAATCCGCAAGCCGAAGCAGCGCTGGCGAAGCCGACGATGCGAGAGCCTCCGCGAGGCGACGTTTGCAGACGTAGTTCGAGAGCCCCTTCATCAGCGCCGCGCGAACCGGAACCCCTTCCTCCTCGACGATGGCGCGCGCGAGTGGGAGGTCTTTCTGGAAGATCTGCTCTTGGAGCGCGATCGTGGCGGTGCTCACGACGACCTTCTTTCCGGAGAGAAGTGCCGGCAAGAGATACGCGAGCGTCTTCCCCGTTCCGGTCCCGGCCTCGACGAAGAGATGGCGATCGTCGCGGAGCGCACGCTCGACGGCGTCCATCATGGCGAGCTGACCGTCCCGACTCTGGTAGTCGAGGCCTTGCCGGACCGCGTCGCTCGATTCGACGAGACGGCGTGCCACGCCCTTTCCTCCGGCGTGATGGGGGGCCTCGACGCTCCCATCGTCTGCTTCGTCGAGCATGCGGGACGTCTTAGCAGCAGCGGAGGCGGCGCGCGGACGGTTCCTTCGCTGGACTTGGAGGCGAATCGCCCGAGCTTCCCTGAAGGCGCAGAACGTCCCTTCGCCGCAAAGTCGCCCTCTTCCGTCCCCACGAGCTACGATTCGGCTGTGCGTTCTCTCCGGGAAAAAAAGGGCAAGCGGGTCTCCGCGACGCCCCACGCGCCTCCGAAGGCGTCGCCCCGGGTCGAGCTCTGCCTTCTCATTGGTCCCCGACAGATTGGCCTCGCGATCGCCAAGTCGACCCGTCTTGGTCCGGTCAGCGTCGAAGAGCTCGAGGTCGCTCTCCCCGGACTCGGGTTTCCGCTCGACGTTTCGGGCGGAGTAACGCGCTTCCGTCACCGACGTGGAGAGCTGCGGCGCCTTCGGCTCTGCCTCTCGTGGGACGACCTTTGCACGTACGCCGCCGCGCGTCTGCGAGACGCCATCGTCCCGGGCACTCCCCGTGTTCGGATCGAGAAGGCAGGCCTCGCCGCTACGGCAGGCTCCCCGCAAGCGAGCACGCTCCTCGTGGAGATCTCGGAGACGCCCGTGGTCCCGAAGGGGTCGTTCTCCGATCCCACGTGGGCGCGCCCACCCAACGTTCTCGCGTTCGAGCTTACGATCACGCTCACCAACGACGACGTCGCGATCGTGGTCGGCGAGGCGCGCGGCTCCGGGCTTCCCGCCTCGGCCACGCGGATGGCCATCGAAGCCGTGACGCGGCTCCTTGGGAGCACCTTCCGCGCGGACGGCGCGTCGTTTTCGCTCGCGAAATTGGGCACGACCGTCGCATCGAGCATCTTCCCGGAGGCGGGAGCACGCGCACCCAAAGCCGGCCCGCTAGGTTCGTCGGGCCTCGTCATCGACGTGCGTGGAATCGAGCTCACACTCCGCGAGGGGCGAGGGTTCGTCGGCGACGAGCGCGCGTTGCGGGCATGCGAAGCGGCACGTCTCACACTCGAAGCCGATCGTCTGCTGGTGACAGGAGATCTGGATGGAGCGCGCGCCGCGGCGATCGACGCCCTCGGGCGCGCACCGAGGCACCCCGAAATCGCACGACGCCTCGTCGAGCTCGACGTGCTCGTGGAAGGGCGCGCCGAGGCCGCGAACGCAATCCTTCGTGACGCTGAGCACTCGACGGCGCTAAGGCTCGGAGATCTCCCTACGACGCTGCTCGAGCGGATGGGGGACAAGGTAGGAGCTCTCGCGAGGGCGGTTCGCGATGCGGACCGGGAGCCCTGCGCGACCCTTCGAGCCACGCTGCGAGCCAAGGCGGCGAGCCTCTCCGAGGATCCCGTCGGAGCGCTTCGTGAGCTCGACGAGGCGGCCACGGACGCCCCAGCTTACCCGTTCGTACACTGGGCATCGCTCGTCCGAGCCCTCGAGGCCACGCGCTTCGAGGACGCCTCGGCGCAGGCCGGATTTCTGGAAGCCCTCGTTCCTTCCCCAAGCGAGAAGTGCAGAATGCTCGTGGCGATCGGGCAAGCCTACGTGGCACGCGGACATCGTGACCATGCGCACGACCCCTTCGAGCGCGCATTGCGCTACTTTCCCGACGATCCAGACGCTTTGGCAGGGCTCGGAGAGGCTCTCGTAGGCGCCGGCAAAGCCGTTCGCGGCGCGGCCATCTTGGCGCGAGCGGCCAAGCTGTCGAAATCCATGGATACGCACGCTTCGGCCACCCTCGCGCTCGCTCGCGCGCTCGAAGCTCCGATCGGTGACCTTCCTGCGGCCGCGGCCCGGGCGCGCGAGATTCCGACGGGCCACGCCACGAGCCCCTTCGCCAGGCTCCTCGAAGGGCGCGTAAGGGCTCGCTCCGGCGACCACGAGGGTGCGCTCTTGGCATTCGCGCGACTTCGGGAAGAACCGCTCACAAAAGACCACGTGCCTCTGCTCGTCGAGGCCGCGACCCTCGAAAGAGACGTTCTGGCGGACTCCGTCGCCGCCATCCGCTCGATTCGACGCGCACTTCAACTGTCGCCGGTGGACCCGACGCTGTGCGCGTTCGAGCGTGCCCTACGAGGAGCGCCGAAGCCCCACGACCCGGGTCCTATGCCAGAACCGGCCGAGCACGCCGCCGAAGGACCCGTTGTTTCTTCCACGTTCTTCCGCCTCGATGCGGAGACCGACGCGGAGGGCTCGGAGGACCACGACGAAGCAACGCTCGACGCACGTGTCGAGCGC
>JAYUKI010000742.1:0-3554 GCA_043764595.1 Myxococcales bacterium
GAAGAACTTCTCTTTGATGACGAACTTCTCCTCGGCGCCGAGGGCGGACCGATCGATGAGATCGAACACCGTGCCAAAGTGCTCGAAGCACGAACGCAGCCGCGTTCCGAGGTGCTCGGTGTCGTGGTTGGCGCTGGGCTCCACGAGGGTGAAAAGGCGTGGTGCGAAGGTCTTCCGCAGTGCGCCGAAGAGGTCGGTGCGAAGGGAGCTATTCCCAATCGGATGCACCGTGTGGTGGATGGTGTAGGCCGAGTTCATGACGACCGTCTTGCCGGCGGTCGCCGCGAGGTCCTCGAAGTCGGAGCGATCGAAGCGCTCCAGGAAACCCTGCTTTTGATGGAGACGAAAGCGGAAGGGCAGGTCCGGAAGGCTCGAGAGGAGCGCTTTGGAGGACGCAAGGTTCTCGACGTCGGGGTCAATGGCAATGACGTCCAGCTCGCGGAGCTTGCCCGGGTTTTTGGCGAGGCGGTCAATCACGCCCTTCACCTGCACGCCGCGGCCAATCCCAATCTCGACGAACGAGGCCTTCTCGTGGAGCGAAAGCTCGTGGCAAAGGTACTGGTTGGCGATGTCGTGCGCTTTGGGCACTTGCGGGTAGCCCTTCGTCATCGCGTAGAAGAGCTCGATCTGCGAGATGTCGAAGCTCTCGAGGTAGATGTTTTTCGCCTCGACCAGGCGTCGATCCATTCGGCTCAGCATCGCGTCGGCGATGATGTGCGAGATGAGCCGGTCGCTCGGCAGGGAGGGCCCTACTTGAGGCTCGAGCCACTTCTCGATCGCATGCTTCGCCAGGCGTTCCCTTCGAAGGTCGAAGTTCTGGCAGGCGTCACGAAGACCGTCGTAGACCGACTCGAAAATCATCGGAAGGTGGGCTCCTGTCGACAGGGATGCCCGTGCGCTCCGCGAGCTGCGACGGCACCGTCGTAGACCCTTGGTTTGCTCGGCTCCTGCCGTTGTCGACGAACGGCACGAGGCTCTTAAGGTAAAGCGAGACCTCGCGCTCTACGAGAAAAATCCGTTGCGGCGCGCGGCTTTGGCGGGAAAGCGCCATTCTCCCACGCGCACTGGCCGCACTGGCCGAGCGCCGGCACGGCTCGCCCGGATTGGACGGGTCAGTGGTCTTCGAGTGCCACGGCGAGAGCCCGTCCGTAATCACCGGACGCGACAAAAAGGGCTAGCTCGCGAAAAAGCGCCTCCGCCGTGAGGTGAGCATCGGCGTGGACGCATGCCCGTGCGGCGAGGGGACGTCGAACGGCTCTCAAGCGCCGCGCAGCGAGCAGTCCGACTTTGGCCGAGGCGCGCTCCACGCCAACGGCGTAGGCGCGCACATCGACGCTCAGTGTAGGTGGCGCGATGGGCAATTGCGAAAGAACGAAGTGGGCGTCGAGCTCGGGCCGCATGCGCGCCAAAAACTCGAACGCCGCGAACACGATTTCTTCCGCCGAGAAGCTACCGAGCTCGGCTCCGATGACGACCGCGGGGGGCTCGCTGTGGAGGCGCGTGAAGCCGGGTGAGCCACCCTCGCGGAAGTAGACCTGGCGGGTCGATGGAAGGTCGAGGGCCGCCCCGGCGGCGGACAGTTGTTTGTAGATGGGCATCGCGCGGTTCAAGAGGGCGCGTGAGCTGGTCATGGGATCGACGAGCTCTTTGAGGCTGAGGCCGAACGACGCGAGCGGGCTTTTCGGTCCAGCCTGGGCGAGCAGCGCTTCGAGCTCCGGAATCGGGACGAGAGGAACGCCGGCAAGCTCCGAAAGGTGCGCCGCGGTGAACGAGAGCGGCGGCGGCTTGGGCGAGGTGAGGTCGACGAGAGCACGCGCCGCGGGAGGCGCAGCATCGCCCAGCACCGCCACGGCTGCGTCCCCCACCGTCGCGAGCTCGTCGTTCGCGTTCGCGTTCGCGTCTTCGAGGGCCGCAAGAATGCCTGCCCACGCTTCCACATGCTCCAAATCGATCTCGAGCACACGCGCCCAGCGCGCGCGAACGTCGTCTGGCGAGGTGGTGCCCGAAAGCGTGGCCGCACGCGCGAATTTGGCAAGCAGCTCGATGTCGCGTGGCGCGTCGCCTTCGAGGGCGCGACCATAGGCCGCTTCGGCCGACACGAGATCCCCGCGCGCTTCGGCGGCCTCGCCAGCCAATCCATCGAGGAAGGCCGCATTCTGTCCGGCGTCCCGAGCGGCCACGAGAAGGGCCTCGATGGCGTCGAATGCGCGGCCTGCGGCGAGGTCTTTCACGAGGGATGCCGTCACCATGCGGTCGAGAGGATCGGCCTCGAAAGCGGAGCGCATGGCGTTCGCGTAGCCGGCCGTGTCGTCGAGGTTTTCCTTCCGGACGCTCGCGATTCGGCGCCATTGCTCCGCGGCGCGTGCGCCCTTCGGAAGGGTTTTCGCCTCGCTCTCCAAAAGGGTCACGAGCTCGCCGAAGCGGCCCATGCGGTCGAGTAGCGTGGCGAGTGCGGCGTAGGCCTCGTGGGAGGTGGGCGAGAGCTCGAGGACGCGCCGGTAGGCGTCGACCGCCCGCGGCTGGTCGGTGTCGCGAAGCTCATAGACGCGCGCGATGCGAAGCAGCATCTCGGGGTCGTCGGTCTCGGCGAGCGGCGAGGTCGAAAAGGAGAGCGACGCGGGGCGAGGTGCGATCGATGGCGCCGGAGCGGCGGCCGGTACGTTCAACATCTCGATGAAGTCGTCGAGGCACGCCCCCGCGTTTTCGTAGCGCTTCGAAGCGTCGCGATTGGTCGTCCTTTCGAACCAACGGTCGAACCCAACGGGCAACGTCGCGCTTGCAGCGAACGTCTTGGCGCGCTCGGATGGAGGGGGCATCGGCTCGCCGGCGATTTCCATCAAGAGCCCCGTAATGCTCGCATCGGGCGCGTTGGCTGTGGCCCAGTAGTGCGAGCCCGTGAACAAGTAATAGGCGATGAGGCCGAGGGCCCACACGTCGGTCGCCGGCGAGATGATGGTCCCCGGACGGAGCTGCTCGGGGGCCATCCACAAGGGTGAACCGAGCATCTGCGAGTTCTTCAGGGTGCCCTTGACCTCTTGCGCCCATTTGGCGATCCCGAAGTCGAGGACCTTAAGCGTGAATGGGACGTCTTGGCGCTTTGCGCTCGCTAGGAAGAGGTTTTCCGGCTTGAGGTCACGGTGGACGAGCCCCAGCATGTGGGCTTGGTCGAGCACGTGCCGAAGCTGCCGAGCACATTCGCGAATGGCGGAGTGGGCCATGGGCCCGTTGCGGTCGACGTGACCCTCGAGCGTCTCGCCGCGCAACAGCTCCATCACGAGCCACGGGATGTTCGACTCGGCATCCACTCCGGCCGCGAGCACCTCGACCACGTGGTCGCTTTCGATCGAGGCCGAGATGCGGGCTTCGCTCTCGAAACGCGCGCGGTGTGCGCTGTCGGACGAAAACTCGAGGTGCATCACCTTGAGCGCCCGCTCTTTCCCGGTGGAGAGCTGCTCCACCACGAACACCGAGCCCATGCCACCGGACGACAGATGCCGAACGATCCGGAAGTCTTTGGCGAAGAGGGTGCCGGGCTGCAGGAAGCTCATACTGGC
>JAYUKI010000743.1:0-12497 GCA_043764595.1 Myxococcales bacterium
CTCGAACCGTTGCCCCTCGAGTCTTCTTCCGCGTTTGCACCGCGTAGCGAAGTCTTTCGCCCACCCCCAACGTTCGAGAACGAGCGCCCGGCCCATGAAACCCTGGACGGTGCTTCCCTCGAGGCCCTCCGCGACCGTGCGGGTTGGCTCGAGGAAGAGGCAAGGGCCCTCGACGATCCCGAAGACCGCGCGCGCGCATTGCTCACGGCGAGCGAGCTCCGCGCGATCGCCAACGAAGACGCCACGGCTCTATCCCTTGCGGCCGAAGCCCGACAGCTCGCGCCTCACCTCCCGCTCACGTGGGCTCAGACCCGCGGACTCACCTCTCCCAACGCTCCCCACGCGCTCGAAGAGCTGGATGCCGAGGTGCCTCACGCCCGCACGGCGGCCACCCGAGTGCACGTGATGTTGCTCGCCGCCGATGTCGCGCGGGCGAATGGAGATCTCGAAGGCGCCGTTGCGCGATGGGAGCAAGCCACCAAGCTCGATCCGGTGGACGTGCGCGCCCCGCTGGCTCTCGCTGGCGTGGCTCTGGGAAGCCGGGATCACACGAGCCCGTTCCTTCGACTCTCCGAGGTCCGCGAGTTCGAGGCTTTCGATCAGGCCCTCTCGCACATTCTAGCGCTTCGTGGAGCCCCGAGAGCGGAGGGGTTGCCGGACAGCCTCGTGCCGAACGATGCGGTCCGACGCCTGCGCCACTTCGTCAGCACGCAAGACTTCCCGTCTGCACAAGCCACCACCGCCGAGATCGGACGCGTGGTCGGGCTCACCAAAGCCGCGGCTTGGCTTTCGTCCGCGTTCGGGGCCCTCTCGACAGCCACGCGAAAGTCATCCCAAAAGACGCTCAAGACCCTCGCGGATGCCGGTGACCGACTGGCCCGGCGCGCCTCTGCCGCCCGCAGCCTCGAGCTCTCGGACCCGGAAGGAGCGCTCGGCGCGCTCTCGAACGCGGAAGCCTTCACCATCGAGGAAATGGCGGTCGTCACCGCCCTCGCCGGAGCGGACGTTCATTCGGCCGCCGCCGAGTTGACCGAGCCGTCTCTCGCTCCCCTCGCCGCGGCCCTTGCCGGCGCCACATTCGCAAAAGAAGAACGATCTCGATACCTTGCGGGCGATGCTCCCGTGAGGGCCAAGGTGCGACTGGCAAGGCTCGCGGCCGCCGGCGCGGAAACCGCGACGCTCGTCGAAGCACATGGTGAGCTCGGCGAGCCCACGGCCACCGAGGATGCCGTCATCACGTTCCGCGCGCTCGTCGAGGCCAATCCGGGGCCACTGGCCGCCACGCTGGCGACCTTCGCGCTCGCGACGGACGGAGACCGGGCAGCGTCGCGGCAGCTCGTTCGGGCGCTGGTCGCGGAAGCGACTGGAGATGCCGAGCAAGCGAAGATGGCGGTTCGGGCGGCGCGCGAAGGATCCCAAGCCGGTGAGACCTGGCTCCGGCTCGCGCTTGCGACCGACAAGGGCCTGGAGGTTGCGGCCGAGCTGCTCTCCACGGCCGAAACGATGACCGACGGTGCTCCTTCGGCCCTCCTCCGCCTCGAAGCTCTGGAGCGTGAGCCCGAGCTGCCCGACGCGACGCGAGCGGCCGAGCTCGAGCGCGCACACTCCGAAGGTCCGAATCTCGGCGTCGCGGCGTTCCTCGCGGAGCGCTTGGCGCGAAGGCTCGGAGACGAAGAGCAGGTGCTCCGCTGGACACGCGAACGGCGCTCGGCTTCGCAGGATGCCTTGGAGCTTGCCCTCGACGGCGTTCGCGAAGCGCTCCTGGTGGCCGACCACGACATGCCCGCAGCTGCGGAACGTCTGGCCGAGGCTCACGCTGCATTCCCGAGGGATTTCGCACTGCGCGAGCTGTACGAGCGCCTCGATCCTTCCGTGCCGCGGGCGGCGTACCGCGAGGCTCAATCCGAGGCTTCCACGGGGGATGCCCGTTCGCTCTTCGCTCTTCAAGCGGCGTACGAGCACCTTGGAGCGCGCGCGCTCGCGCCCGCGCTCGTTGCCACGCGTCGCGCGGTGGAGCTTGGTGCCGACGGTCCGGCTCTGCTCGTCCTGGATCGGCTCGAAATCGAAGCAGGCGAAGCCTCGCGCTTGGCCGACGCACTTCTCGCAGAAGCACGCGCCGCCACCGACACGACGTCGCGTCGCGAGGCCTACGAGAAGCTCGCCGAAGTCGACGAAAAGGGACGCAAAGACCCCGCGAGTGCCCTTCTCTGGCACAAGTCCGTCCTGGAAGAAGAGCCCGCCTACTTGCCGAGCCTTCGCTACGTCGAGCACGCGCTCGTGAGCGAGGGGCGCGACGCGGAGCTCGAGCCCGTCTACACGTCGATCGCGCAAGCCCTAGGCTCCGACAGCGCTCCCGAGTGTTCGGCGCACGCCTACTGGGCGGCCGAGCTCCGCGTTCGTTCGCCTGAACAAGGTTGGGAGACGGCGTACGAGCTGGTGAAGCTCGCGTACGAGTCGTCCCGGTCGTTGTGGGCCACGCGCGCCCTCTACGCCCACGCGCGCACGCGGAAAGACGATGCCCTCCTCCTCGAAGCCCTGACCGTCCTCCTCGAGGATGCGACACGCATGCCCGAAACCGCCGCCCTCCTCGTTCGAGCGAGCGAAGCTGCGGCGAGGCTCGGCGACTCCGAAGAGGCGCGCAAGTACCTCGAGCGTGCGTCGTCCACGGACCCTGGTGACGTGCTCACGTGGAGCTTCCTCGCCGAGGTTCGCGCACACGCCGAGGACATGCGTGGCGCGGCCGAGGCATGCGAGAGCCAAGCTCGCACCAGCGTGGTTCCCGAGCACCAAATCGTGGCTTGGTACGAGGCCGCGCGCACGTGGCTCGAGGTCCTCAAGGACGAAGAGCGTGGGGTCCTCGCCCTCGAGCAAGTCGCGATGATCGACGCGAGCTTTGCCGACGTATTTTCCAGGCTTTTTGCGCTCTACACCGCGCAGAAGAAGGACGTCGCGCTCGCCGAGCTTCTCGAGTCGAGGCTCGTCAAAGTCACCGATCCCGTCGAGCGCGTGGCCCTCGAAGTTCAGCTCGGTATGGCCCTCGCCGAAATGGGCGACACCGAACGCGCCCGGCAAGTTCTTCGGGAGGCCCTCGAGATTCAGCCGGACCAAAAAGACGCGCTTTTCGCCCTCGCCGACTTGCTCGCGAAAGGGGCGAACCACGAAGAAGCCGAGCGAACGTACGTCACGCTCTCGCGTCTCGTGCTCACGACGGAAGAGGCGAAGCGTGTGTTCGAGGCCCTCGCCGAGCTCTACGCCGGTCCGCTCGGCAACCTGAGCCGAGCCGAGGTTGCGCTCCAGGAAGTATTGAAGCGGTCCCCCGAGGACCTTCCCACGCTCGAGAAGCTCGTGGCCATCCACAGGCGAAAAAACGACGTCTCGAGCGCCGTCGAAGTGACGCAGCAGATCGTGTCGTTGGCCAAGACGCCCGAGGAACGTCTCGCACGTCTCGTCGAGCTCGCTCAAATCCACGAGACGACTGGACGCGATCCGCGCAAGGCCGAGCAGACCCTCGAAGCGGCGCGAAAAGAGTTCCCGCTGTCGGTCGTGGCTCTTCGCGCGCTCGCCGAGTTCTTTGCGCGCCACAACCAAATGCCGGCGATGCACGTCCTCTTGGACCGTGCGGCAAGCGACGCACGGCGTGCGTTTGCAGGTGGACGATTCGTCACGTCCCTCTTCGAGACCCTCGCGACGGCGTACGAGCTCCGCGGCAAAGCCGATGCGGCTCGGGTCGTGTCGGCTACTCTCGCCGCGATCTCGGGCCAGCCCTCCGAGCTTCACGGCGCCGAGCTCGCCGCCGCGAGCCCGGAGCTCGACGACCTTCTCGCGCCGGACGTCATGAGCCCCGCTCTGCGCGCTCTCCTCGCGCGTGCCGGAGACGGTCTCGACCGCGCGAACCCAATGGAAACCGACGGCTTGGCGACGGTTCCGCTCGATCCCGCGTCCCCTCTTGCTCCGCTCATCCGAGGCGCCGCCAATGCCATGGGGCTCTCCGGGTTGCTCGTGCTCGTGTCGCCGAAAGTCGGCGCCGTGGCCCTTCCAAAAACCAGCACTCCTCCCACGATCGTCTTGGGCGAGAAGCTGCTCGCCCTCCAGAACGACAAGGCCCGAGCGTTCCAAATCGTACGCGCCCTGAAGCTCGTGTCCCTGCGTGCTTCGGCGCTGGTCCGCGGCAAATCCGAGGAAGTGAACGCCCTCGTCTCGGCCTGGCTCTCGCTCTTCAACCCGAGCTGGAAGCCCGCGAACGTGCCCCAAGGCCTCCTGCAGGACATGCAGAAGCGCCTGCACCCCACGATGCCGGCCGAGGACCCTGGCCTCGGGGTCACCGCGCTCGAGGCCGCCGGCCTCCTTGGTACCTCGGGCCCGCAGCTGCGTGCAGCCGCCATGGGTTGGGCCAACCGGGTGGCGCTTCTGGCGGTCGGCGATCCGAACGCCGCACTCGACGCCATCGCGTGGAGCTTGCGCGAGGAAAGGGCTCCAATGGGCACCGAAGAGCGGCCAGCCTGGGTTGCCCGAAACGCCGAAGCTCGCGACCTCATGACCTTCAGCGTGAGCGACGCCTACGCCGAGGCGCGCAGCCGACTCGGGCTCTGACCTTCAGTCCCCTCGCTCAGTCGACGCGAACCCGCACGGGGGCGCTCTTCGTTCCGCTCTCTTCTTCCGCGACGAGCACATGCTCGCCCGGAGCGAGTCGGAAGGAGAGCGCGTCCCCCACCCTTCCCGAAGTCACCACCGCGCCGTCCAGAACGAGGCGCATCTTTGCGCCCGTGGTCCCTTCGACCCGCACCGGCACGGTCTGGAGCGCAAGAGGACGGTCCGGATCGGTCACGTAGCGTGCTCCGTCACGGGGCGACGAAATCTGGAGGTGCCCGACACGTGGGAAGCTGCCCGAGCCTCCACAAAGCGGCGACACGTCCACGGGACCCACCGGCCGAAAAGCCGCTCGGGCCCAGCTTTCGAGCTCTTGGGGGTAGACCTCGACGGTCTTCTTGAGCACGACGCCCGATGGACACGAAGGGGTCGCCAAGAGCCCGTTTCGCGTGTCCACGGCGACCAATGTATGCATTTTGCACACTTCTGGACGCGCGGAATCCGGGACCCGCTCCCGTGCCGTGTGCCTGCAGCCTTCGTGCGGGGCGCCTCCCGAAAGCGAGCACACGGCCACGTCGTGGAGCGAGGGCGCCGTGGCTGCACCGAGGAGGTCCGTCTCGTGGCCACGCATGGCGGCCAGCATGATCTCGTGAAAAATCGGAGCCGCCCCGGTCACTCCGCTCACGCCTTGCATCGGTGTCCCATCGAAGTTCCCGACCCACACGGCCACGGTCACGCGGTCGGTGAAGCCGACGGCAAAGTTGTCTCGAAAGCCCTTCGACGTCCCCGTCTTCACGGCCACCTCGAACGGGAGGTCGAGGGCGCTGCGCTCTCCGAACGCGGGAACGCGGGCCGCCTTGTCGCGCAAGATGTCGGCGATCTGTGCCGTCACGACCCGCGCAAAGACCCGTGTGGGCTCGGGCGTCGCACGGTCGGTGGCGTGCCCAAGCCCATCCTCGATGCGGCGCACAGCGGACGTTGGAAGGGTCATTCCACCACGGGCCAACATGGCGTAAGCATTCGCTAACTCAAGAAGCCTCACCTCGCCGTCGCCGAGCGCCAACGCTGGGCCATAGGTAGCCGAGTCCTTGTCGAGACTCGCAAAACCGGACTCGCGGAGCCGTGCCAGAAGCGTGTCCTCGCCGAGCTTCAAGGTAACCGCTACGGCAGGCACGTTGTACGAGCTGCCGAGAGCCTCGCGAAGCCGAACTGGACCGTGAAACCGTTCGTCGTAGTTCATCGGGCGGTAGACCCCACTCGGCACTTCGACCGAGAGCTCCACGTCGGCGAGCACCGAAGCGCCGGTGAGCCCGAGCCGCTCCATGCCCAGCGCGTACACGAACGGCTTCAGTGTAGAGCCGGGCTGTCTCAGCGCGCGAACCCCGTCGTTCTGCCCGAGGACCTTCGCGTCGTCGAACGACGGCGATCCCACGTAGGCGAGAATCTCCCCCGTGCCGTTGTCGAGCACCACCACGGACGCGGCGGTCACGTGACGTCCCTCGAGAGGCCTCACGGCGCCGCGAACGACGCTCTCAGCCTCGCGCTGGAGCTCCGCGTCGATCGTGAGCGTCACGCGGCGCGCATGGACGATGTCCAGACTGCCCGAGAGGCCGCCACCTCCGGCAGCAAGCGCGGCGACGAGGTGCGGCGCCCCGAAGGCAGGCTTTCCGATGCGCGGAGCGAGGGGCTCGGCGAGCGCGCGACGGAACGTGTCTTCGTCGATCGCGCCCTTCTCGCGCATCCGAGACAGCACTCGGTCGCGGCGGCGGAGCACGAGCTCGGGCCGCTTCTGCACCGAATAGAGCGTCGGACCACGAGGAAGCGCAGCAAGCGTTGCCGCCTCGGCGGCCGACAGATCGCACGGGGGCTTGTCGAAGTAGATCCGGCTCGCCGCACCAACCCCTCGAACCTCGGCACCGAACGGCGCGCGGTTCGCGTACTCCTCGAGAATGCGCGCTTTCGGTAGCCCGCGCTCGATGCGGAGAGCGAGCGCCGCTTCCTCCAGCTTTCCGAGAAACGACCGGCGGTGCGGTACGACGAGTCGCGCAAGCTGCATCGTGAGGGTCGACGCCCCGGAGACGATCCTGCGCTGCCGAACGAGCGAGCCAAAGGCCCGGATCGCGGCGAGAGGATCGACGCCGGGATGATGGACGAATCGCGCGTCCTCGGCCGACACGATGGCGGCCAACACGAGGGGCCCCATCTCACGCGACGTCAACGTGAGCGCTCGCGCATGCTCACGGCCGCGGATCTCCCGCAGCACCACTCCGGAACGATCGGTGTAGACGACCGAATCCTCGGTTCCAGCCTCGGAAGGCGCCCGCAGGGGCTCGGGCATGGGAAGCGTGGCGGCGCGAACCACGACGGCGACGATGGGAGCGAGCACGAGGGCCAAAAGCGTGCGCGCGATCCGCGCACGCCGGGTGCTTCGTTTTGCCTGTCCGCGTCGGCCGAGAATCGACCGTGCGAGCTTTGCCGCCGCGGCCATCGTCACTTCGTCTTGACGTCGAACGTGGTCGCCCCCGTGCGACCGAAGGTCTCCGGTTCGTACATGCATTCTGCACGTGTCGGAGGTACGACGAAGGTTCCGAACGTGGTCGCGCGAGCGAGGTACCGGTAGTGGTAGAGCCCCGCGGGCATGTGCTCGACGAAGGTGAGCACGCGGTCGTCGCGCATTTCGCGATGGTAGGGTGCGTTGACGAATCCACGGCCGGCGGCCACGTCGTCCTCGCCGCTCGAGTCGCGGTCGGCGTCGTCGCCGTCGCTCCCCGGCTCGGTCAACGCGAGCGAGCCTGCCGTGGTGGCGAGGTTCGCCTGAACGGCCTCGAGACCCGCGGGCAGCGGATCTTCGAGCACGACGTGCTCGCGCGGATCGGGCGTCACGACCAACAGATCGACGAGGACGAGGTCCCCACCCACGGCCGTCGTCGCCGAGGTATTGGGGAGCGCGCGCATCGCGTCGGCGAGGCCTTCCGGTCTCACGGTTCGCACCAGTTTTCGTATGAAGAACCCGCGATCGAGGCCGTCCCGGGGCAGGTCTTTGCGCGAGTAGCGGAGCCGCGCTTCGTAGAAGAGCTTCCCGGTGCCGTTCACTTGGAAGGCGAGGTTCTGCCCCGCCGCACCGCTCTCGAAGAGCTTCGGCATGGCGAAGCTCGCGGACTTCGACTTCACGCTGCGCCCACGAAACTCCGCGTCGAACACGTGGTTTTCGCCGACGAAGACCCCAACGTCGAAGCTCGGAGGATCGGCCTCTTGGGCTTTGCGGTAGGCGTCGAGCGCGAGGAGGGCCCACGCGTTCTCCTGGGTCGAGCGCCACGCGCCCTTCGTCCTCATGGTGAGGAGCCCCTTCGCGATGCGCCCGGCCATGGCGTGTTTCGGATCGACCGCGACGAGCGCACGCAGCACGAGGGCCGTCGTGCGCGCTTCGGAGTCGAGCAAAGCGGCGTACTCGTCGCCGAGGTTCTCCACGACGGTCGCGCCGGTCGGCGTCACACGAAGGTGCGTCTCGAGGTCCGCGAGAAGCTCCGCGGCTTCTTTGGGCTGGGTCTTCGCCATGGCATGCGCGAGGAGCGCCCGCGAGAAGATCGGCAGGGATTTTCGCTGCTCGAAGACGCGGGTCATGTAGCCCGGATCCGGGCTGCCCACGACCGTCAGCACGTCGAGCACGAACGCGCTCTGCGAGAGCTGCACGGCTTCGACGCTCTTCTGGGCGAGGACCGTCCGCAAGTAGCGGGTGGCCTGCGCCATGGCGTCCGGCGGTACGAATCGGCCGTGCTCTTTCGCCATCGCGAGGCCGAAGAGGGCGTAGGCGCTGACCCAGGGGTCCGAACGGTACGAATCGGGCCAGTAGCCAAATCCTCCGTCGCTACGCTGATTTTCGACGATCTTGCGGATGGCTTCGTCGGCCTTTGCGTCGGGGTTCTTCGGCAGCGGAATGGCGTAGTCGTGCGCGAGCTCGACCAGGGCCACGAGCGGGATCATCCGGCTCGTGAGCTGCTCGGTGCAGCCATAGGGGTAGGCAAGCAGGGCATCGACGCCATCGTCGAGACCCACGAGCGCAGTGGACGCGAGCCGGACGTCGAGACCACCGACATCGGGCCTCGCGTTTCCGAGATCGCCGAGCCTCTCGGCCACCGACTGCGTCGTCTCGCCGTAGAGCGCGACGGCCTCCGGAACGAGCGGCACGAGCACGTCCCGGGAGACCACGACGTCGTCTTTTTGTCCCATGCCTCGGGCGTGGAACGAAAGCTTGGCCGGGCCTGCGTTCGGCGTGGACATGGCCCAACGCACTTCGACGTTCCCTCCCGCCGGAACGGTCACGGTGCGCGTGGCCTCACCATCGATTTTCACGTTTTCGCCCACGATCGACACCTCGAAGGTGCCCGCCGCGAGGCCCTTGGTCGCGACCACGACGCCCGCTTCGGCCTTGTCCCCCGCACGGAAAAACCGAGGTAGCGCGGGCCGGGCCATGAGCGGCCGACTCGTCGTGATTTGTTGCTCCGAGAACCCGAAGCGATCGTCCTCGGACGACGCGACGGCCATGAGCCGGTAGGTCGTGAGGCTGTCGGGAAGCTTGAACTTCGTGTGCCCCTTCCCGTCCGCGCCCGTCACGATCGACGGAACGAACACGGCCGTGGAACGGAAGTCTTGGCGCGCCGAGCCACCGCCGCCCCCGCCTTCGTCGCCCTTGTCCTCGCCCGGACCTTTGCCGAACCTACGGACGCGCGCCATGTCCTCGCGTGTCTCGAGCCCGGCGACGGCGAGCGGCCTCGGCGCGGTGAACGTTGGAATCGGATCCGGCGTCTTGTAGCCCGTGAGCATCAGCACGCCTTCGTCCACCGCGTAGAACGCGACGTCGGCGCGGGTCGGCTTCCCTTGACGGTCCTTCACGAGCAGCTCGACGTCGACTTCTTCGCCGGGGCCGTAGGACTTCTTCTTGGTCGCAAGCTCGATCTTGAGGCGACGCGACTCGCGGTTCACTTCGAGGCTTGCGGTGCCCGAAGCGAACGCTGGTGCGCCCACGTCTCCGCTCGTCTTTTCCTTCTTTTCGCCTGCCGGAGGGGCGATGCGTCCACGGACGAGCGCCACCGAGACGTACGCGTTCGGGCGAAGGTCGTCCGTGATTTTTACTTCGATCGTGGGCATCGGCCCAGAGACCTTCACGCGGTCCTGTTTGTAGACGCCTGCGCGCTCGATCGTGACGAGTGCCTCGGCCTCGCGGAACGGATTCTTGACGAGGATCTTGGCCGTGTCCCCGACCTCGTAGCTCTTCTTGTCGGTGACGAGCTCGAGCATGGAGGCATCGGTGCGCTGCCACGCCAGATCGAGGGCTTCGCCGGTCGCGTAAAAGCTCACGCTCGATGCGAGCGGGTTTTTCCGCGCGTCTTGACCCGTGGCCCGCACGACGAAGTAGCCCGGATCGGCGATCGCGAGATCGCACGCGGCGACCCCATTCGCACCGCTGGTGGCGTCGCACTTGGCCACCGACTTGTCGACCGGACGCGACTCGTAGTGGAGGCCATCCTCGCCGGAAGCTTCGACCACGGTATGCCAGGTGCGTCGAATCGCCTCGAAGTGGACGACGACCCCTGCACGACGTGCTCCGTCCGGCGTGACCGCGAGCGCCTCGGCTTTGTAGGCCGCGCCTGCTTTGACGAAGAAGTCCTTCGGAGCCTGGCTGGCGACGTAAAACTCGCCAGGATGTACGATGACACTCGTGCTCGCCGCGCCCGTCTGGCGCGAGACGTCGGTGACCTCGGACTCGACGGTGATCACCTCGGGACCGCTCTGTTTCGGGAACACGAGCGGCACCTCGGTGCGCGCCTGGCCCTTCGCGTCGAGCTGCATCTCGGTGCTCGCGAGCGAGCCGCCACGGGGGGCCGACTCGGGAAGCGACGACAGATAAGCATCGTCGGTCAGCTCGACCGACTCGAGCCCGGAAATGGCAAAGAATCCGCGACCATGGCGCACGGAAGTGCTCACCTTTCCGGCGGTCATCGGGGCGCCGAAGAGGTAGTCGCCCCGGGCCACGAAGACGGCCTTGTCTCCGCGAATGTACGAGGGCTTCTCGCCCTCCACGTGGGCCGCAAACTCCGCAGGCCGGTAGGCCGCGACGTCCACTTGCGCCTGGGCGTGACCTTCTCCGCCCTCGCCATGCACCTCGGCACGGAGGTCGACGGGGCCGAGCTTACCGGCCGCCGGAATGGGTACGTCGATCGACACCTCGCCGAAGGGACCGAGCGTGACCTGCTTTTTCACGAGCTCGGTCCCGTCGCGGTCGAAGGCCGAGAACGCCACGGCCCGCCCACGAGGAACTTGGGTCCCACGCGGCAGAGGCTCGCGGAACAGGCCCTTCACGTGGATGGTCTCACCGGTCTTGTAGATCCCGCGATCGGTGAAGAGCATGCCGTAGGGCTCGAGCCCACCGTGGAGATCGACCGGGTGGGCCTGCCGCCAGGGGCTCATGATGTCGTTCACGGGGCGGTACGTGACGTCGTTCCCGAGCCGCGCGAAGAGCGTTTCTCCTGCTTCTTCGCCATCGCTTCCGCCGGGCAGCTTCGGGCTCCACTTTTCGCGTGCGATGGCGCAGAGGCCGCTCGCGTCCGTTGCGCACGTGAAAAGCTCCTTGCCGCTTTTGTCCCGCGCGGCCACTGTCGCACCTGCCACCGGCTTTCCGTCCGACAGGCGTGTGACCCACACGACGCTGCCGAAGCGCGAGAGGCGCGCCGAGACGGCGAGGTCGGTCACCTGCACGACGCGTACGTCGATGTCTTTGCGGGGACCGGCCACTCTGCGAATGCCGATCGCGACCGGCCCTCGGTTGCGCCCTTGGCCTTGCGACGCGAGCGTCTGGTCGAGCGACACCCATTCGGTGCTGGTGGTGTTCTTCGCCCCCTGAGGACGCACGGTCTGACGCTTTGCTTTTGCGAGCCCCGTGACGAAATCGAAGCGTTTTTCGTAGCCTCCTCGCACCGAGGCCATCTTCATGACGTCTTCCTCGGTGAGCGGCGCGCTCACGAGCTCGTAGTCGGTCACGTTGGTGGCGCCGATGGGGATCTCGCGGCTGTGGCCGGCGGGGTCCTGGCGAAGAGCCTCGAAAATACCACCCTCGAGGCCGATCTCGACGTCCGGAGTTTCGTCGTCGGTCTGCATCGCGAACACACGATCGCGTGCGAGCACCTGACCGTATTCGTCCTTCATTCCCGCCGTGAGCGTCACGCGGAAGGACTTGTCAGCCTTCGTTCGGAGAGGCAGCGAGAAGTGGGTCGAGAGGTTCGGGGGGTCGCTCGCGAGCTTCGGCCACGTAAGCTTCGCTTCTCCGTCTAGCCGCACGTGGGCGCGAAATTCCGCTTCGGTCACGCGGTTCGAGAGCGACACCCAGTACCCACCCCGGGCGTGGCATTTGTGGTTCGCCGTGGTCGAGCACGAGAGCTCGCCCGTGGTCAGCGGCCCGTACGTGCGCATCGACGTTGCGTGGCGACCGTCGCTCGGGAGCGGGCCTTCGATTCCTCGCAAACCTTCGACCACGACCTCGACCGTGGTGGCGAGCGGCAACGGTTTGTCCGGCGTCAAGACGAAGCGGGTCTGCACGTCCGCTTTCGGAAACTTGATGGAAAACGCCTGGGTACGCGGCGTTTTCTGGTCGTGTACAAGGAGCTTCACGCCCTTCGTGACCTCGGCCGCGGTCACCGGCTGGTTCGTCCAGATCTCGAACGTCGTGCGGGGGGTGAGGTGGTCGTTGCCTTCACCGGGTTGCACACGAACGACCGAAGGGCGCGGCGTCGAGAAGTCGAACGTGTAGTCCTTGGCGATCGTCGAGCCGTCGAGCGACTTGGTGCCGGCGGGCACGGTGACCTTGAACGCCGTCGCGCGCGGCAGGGCCGGATCCGGAATGAACGAGACGGCGCTCG
>JAYUKI010000744.1:0-1047 GCA_043764595.1 Myxococcales bacterium
GTCGCCAGCGTGGTAGGAAACGCTCCACCATGCCCTCCGATACCCCCGGCGACTCGTTCGCGGCCCTCTTCGAGCAACAAGCGACCACCCAAAAAGGTAGCCACTCGCGCAACTTCAAGGTGGGCGACAAGCTCGACGTCCTCGTCGTTCAGGTCGGCAAAGACGCCGTTTTCGTCGAGCTCGACGGCAAACGCCAAGGCTTCCTCGAAGCCGACGAGCTCCGCGACGACACCGGCGAGGTCACGGTCAAAGTGGGCGACCGCGTCACCGCGCACGTCCTCGAAGCCAACGACGAGCAGGGCATGTTCCGCCTCGGAAAGTCCTTCGGAAAGACCAACGGCATCGACGGCCTCGAGCGCGCCAAAGCCGCCGGCGTTCCGGTCGAAGGCAAAGTCACCGGCCTGAACAAGGGCGGCGCCGAAGTGGAAGTGGGCGGCGTGCGGGCCTTCTGCCCCATGGGTCAGCTCGACTCCAAATTCGTGCAAGATGCACAGGCCCTCGTCGGCCAGACGCTCTCGTTCCTCGTCAGCCAAATCAAGGACGGCGGAAAGAGCGTCGTGCTCTCGCGTCGTGCCTTCATGGAACGCGAAGCCCAGGAAGCCTTCGGCAAAATCCAGGAGACCATCGTCGTCGGCGCCACCCTGCGCGGCACGGTCACTTCGGTCCGCGACTTCGGCGCGTTCGTCGATCTCGGTGGCATCGAAGGCATGATTCCCCGCTCCGAAATTGGCCACGATCGCTCGGTCGCCGTGGCCGACGCATTGAAGCCCGGCGAAGGCGTCGAAGTGCTCGTGCGCGAAGTGAAAGAAGCTCCCCCAGGCGAAGGTGGCAAAGGCCGTCGCTCGGGTCCGCAGCTCAAAATCACGCTGTCGCTCAAGGCCCTCATGGCCGATCCGTGGGAAGGCATCGACCTCAGCGAAGGCCTCGTCGTCGACGGCACCGTGGTGCGCACGCAGCCGTTCGGCGCGTTCGTTCGCCTCGCGCCCGCCATCGAAGGCCTCCTCCACGTCACCGAAATGCCCAAGGGCCAAGAGCTCGGCGAGGGCA
>JAYUKI010000745.1:0-12482 GCA_043764595.1 Myxococcales bacterium
CAGGACGTCCGGAGACCGCGCCTCCCTCAGGGCGTCGAGAAGCGGGCCTTCTTCGCGAAGATGGAGGGCGTTTCGATTGACGACGACGACGACCGGGCGGCTCAAAGCCCTTTTCCCGTAACACGGCTGGGGTCGCCCGATTCGCGAATCCTCTTGGCGACGTCCCTGATAAGCTCTCGCGTCGTGCAACGTTCGCCAAAGCGGCTCTTTCGCTCGCTTGCCCTTCCCTTCGTCGCGCTCGCCGCGCTCGCCGCATTCGCTGCGGTCGTCTCGGGCTGTGCCTCTCCAGCCGTTCGCTACGCCGAGCGAGGGGACATCGTCGCGCTTCGGGCGGAGATCGCGAAGGAGCACGCGAAGGGGTCGCTTTCGAATGGCGAAGCCCGCGACATCGCAAAAGCTCTGATCGATCGGGACGTCGCCGCGCTCGAGGGAGACGCGGACAAGGCCAAATCGGCCATTCCGGAGCTGCGCGCGTGCGCAAAGGACGTCGCTTCCGCGCTCGAGTCCCGCGTCGACAAACACGATGCCATGGCCGCCGCCATCGCCAAGCTGTTGGTCGAAGAAGGGATTTTTTCCCCCGGCGACACGAAGCGCTTCCGCGACGATCCGGATCCGGCGTTTCGCTCGCTCTCGGCGCGACGGCTCACGTCGGAAGGCGACGAAGAGGCCCGCAAAGTGGCGTTGCTCGCCCGCGAGGTCACGACCCGTCAGATGGCCGCGCTCGCTGCGGGCGACGGGGCGGTCCTGGGAGAGCTCGACGCGCTCTTCGAGGTCGCGCGGCTAGATCCGGACGCTGAGGTTCGGCACCTTGCGATGCGCGCCGCGGTCGACGCCGTGGCCCGCAACAGGAGCGATATCGTCGACGGGCTCACGTCGTCTTCGAACGAAGGCGAGCGACGGGCGCTCACGGCCGCAAAGGTCGCTCTGGATAGGCTCCGCGACGCGTGGACGACCGGGAGCAAAGGGCTCCGGGACGACATTGCTTCGGGGTTCGCGACGTCCCCGTTTTACGAGCTTGGGGGCCGCGAAGCCCTTCGCGCACGACTTGGCGAGGGCGGGCCGGACAGGCTCGTGCTCGCGAGCGCCATCCTGCGCATGGGCACGTCGCGCTCCGAAGCCGAGGACACGTTCCTTCGCGAGAACGCGGCCCGCGTCGCGGTGAGCGCGCTCCGCGAGGGCTCCACGCTCGAGCGGAGCTTCGCCGTGATCCTCGTGCGACCCGAAGGCGAAGGCCTGGAAGCACTGCAAAAAGCCTCGCGGGACGCCGATCAGGACGTCGTGCTCTCGGCCATGGGAAAGCTGCTCAACGTTCCCAGCGAGGCGAACCGGGCTCGCGTCGAGCTCGTACGGTTCGCGGGCCGCAAGGACGACATCGTTCATGCGCCGCGCGCTCGCGGGATCTTGGCCGGAGCGCGCTACCTGCCCGTGCAGCTTTGGCTCGAAGAACAAGCCACGCAGAAGAAGGCCGTGGGGCTGCGCCTGCGCGCCGTGGCCGGACTTGCCGCGCTCGGGCGCGTGGCACGTGGGGCCCCACTCCTGGCGGACGAGGACCCCCGCGTGAGGGCGCGCGCAGCCTGCCTCGTCCTCGCGGCCACCCGATGAGAGGCGCCACGCGAAACTCAGCCTTTTTGGCTTTCGGAATGGCCGTGGCGCTTTTGTCCAGCGGCTGTCTTCGGGGCATCGTTACCGACGCGCGCATCGCTGAGGCTCGGGCCAGCGCCGAGGCCCTCGAGACGTTGGGCGACGCCGACGTGGCCCGGGCGGGAACCGAAGCCCAGCTCGCCGAGCTCGAAGGGCTCTACCGACTCTCCCCGCAAGACGACGACATTCTCTTTGCGCTCGTCCGCGCCTGGACCGTCTACGGCACCGTTTTCTTGCAGGATGCACGCGAATCGTTCGAGCTCGCGAGCGATCCGGCAAGCCTCGCCAGCGCCGAGCAAACGAGCCAAAAAGAGCGGCACGCGCTGGAACGCGCCGCAGGCTTCGGGCTGTCGGCGCTCGCCAAAAAGGCCTCGGGGCTCGACGAAGCTCGGCGCACGCGGGACGGGTTTTCCCGGTGGGCCGAGGACCATCTCTCCGGTCCGCGCGACGGCGAGATGGCGTACTGGGTCGGACGCGCGTGGCTCTCGCGTTCGCGACTCGGGAAAGGCGATCCACAGGCGCGATCGTTCGAGGCTTTTGTCGGCACGGTGCTCCTCGAGCGATCTTCCCGAATCGCTCCCGGGTACGCGCGGTATGGCGCGGCGACGGCGCTCGCAGGCGCACAAGCCGAGACCCGCGAGGGCCTCGACGAAGCCCGCCGCAGCTTCGAGCTTTTGCTCGAAAAGACCCAGAAAAAGGCCCTCGCCGTCCACGTTGAGTACGCGCTTCGGGTGGCCTGTCCGAGCGGCGATCCGCTCCTTTACGAGCGACTCCTGAACGACGTCCTCGGGTCGGTGGATCCTGGCCTCGACGAGCGTCTCGCCAACGTCTTCGCGAAGCGCAAGGCACGCCGGGCTCTCTCTCGAGAAGCCATGAAAGCCTGCAAGTTCCCCACGAAGGCCGAAGCGGCTCCCTGAGCTCGAGCGCGGCTTGCTCCTAGGGCGGCCGTTCCGTACCGTCTACGCGTGTCTTCTCGAACGACCGCGCGCCTTCTGGTCTTCTTCGTTTCGTTCCTATCCCTCGCCTTCGTCTCGCGGACGGCCAGCGCGATCGAGGAAATCCGGATTGGAACGCTTGCGCCACGCGACTCGGTGTGGGGACGAACGCTCGGCGCGTGGGCCGCTTCGGTCCACCAGGAGAGCGGCGGTCAGCTGAAGATCAGCCTCTATTTCGGGGGCTCGCAAGGCGACGAGCCCGCTCTCGTGGCCAAGATTCGTGACCGCTCGCTCGACGGTGCAGCGCTCGGCGGCTCGGGGCTGTCGGCCTTCGTTCCGGACGTCGTCGCGCTCGAGCTTCCAGGAATTTACTCCAGCTTTTCCAGGCTCGATCGCGGACGAAATGCGGTCCGGTCGAAGCTCGCCGAGGGGTTCGATCGCGCGGGAGTGCGGCTCTTGGCCGAAGGTGACATGGGCGTTCTCCGCCTCTTTTCTCGGGATATTGAGGTCAAATCGGTGCGGGACCTCGGCCGGATGAAGACCTTCGTGCGCTCGGACGACCTCTTGGGCAAGGCCTTCGTCGACGGCCTCTCGCTTCCGAGCAGGCCGCCCGTTCTCTCGGTCTCGCAGATTC
Source organism: Myxococcales bacterium (assembly GCA_043764595.1). GTDB lineage: Bacteria > Myxococcota_A > Polyangia > Polyangiales > Polyangiaceae > JAAFHV01. The sequence continues at coordinate 3,211 of JAYUKI010000745.1, forward strand.
TCGGAGCGCTCCTCCCGCCTCGTGCGGCGGCGGACGGCGGTGCCGCACCACCGCACGTGAACGTCGTGTTCGCGTCGTCGCTTGCCGTGACCGAGCTCAAATGGGCCGACATGCTCGAGTACGTGACGCCGCAACCGACCGCCTACGGCATCGGTGGAATCGTCGTTCATTCCGGGAGGTTCGACTCGCTTCCACCCGAGGCACGCGCGATCTTGAAGCGCACCGCCGACGCCACCGGGTCTCTTCTCACTCAGCGTGTGCGGGCCGCGGACGACCAGGCGTACCAGAAGCTCCGCGCGGAGAAGAAGGTCGTGGAGCTCGGCGAAGATACCCGCGCCGAGTGGATAGAGGCCTGCAAGAAGCTCAAGGTACTCGTCCGATCGCGCGCGCAGCATCCCGAGATCGTGGACCTTGCCGTAGCGGCCGGTCAGTGACCGTCCAGAAAGCTGCGACCAGGGCCGCGCTTTTGGGAGTGGCCCTCGCTCTCGCGCTTGCCGGCTGCGGCGAAACGAAGTCGAGCCCCGTCCCCGACCCTGCCCTCGTCGATGCCGGACCGGTCGATCCTCGTGCGTGCCGAGCGTGCGAAGCGTGGGCCGATCCGGAGGAAGAAGGCGCCGTGACGGGGGACGGAATGTCCGAGCTCTCGGGGCTCGCCGCGAGCCGCACCACAAAAGGTGTACTTTACACGCACAACGACTCGGGCGACACGGCCCGCTTCTTCGCGATCGGACCAACGGGCGCACTCCAGGCCGAGCTGGCCCTCGCGGGGGTCACGGCGACCGACATCGAGGACCTCGCGGTGGGCCCTTGCCCCGAGGGCTCGTGCGTGTACCTGGGCGACATCGGCGACAACGAGGAGAAGCGCAAAAGCATCGCCATTTACCGCGTGAAAGAGCCCGCGCTACGGAGCGAAACGCTCACGCCGCGCGTGCTCACACTCGTGTACCCCGATGGCCCCCACAACGCCGAGACGCTGCTCGTTTCGCCGGACGGCGATCTCGTCATCGTCACGAAAACACCGACGGGTCGGAGTGGCATCTACACCCTCGGACGGGACGAGCTCACGACCGCAAAACAGGCCACGCTAAAGCGCATTGGAGAGCTCGTCGTTCCCAAGGACGGCGGCGGGCTCGTCACCGGCGGGAGCTTTCACCCGTGCGAGAAGCGTGTGGTCCTTCGCACGTACACGGCTCTCTTCGAGTACCGCTTCACCGGTGGGCTCGACACCGTGTTTGCAAGCGAGCCTACGCTCTTGCCCGCCGGACGAGAGCCCCAAGGCGAGGCCGTCACGTACTCCGCCGACGGGACGACGATTTACACGGTGAGCGAAGGAACGAAGCCCAAGCTGCACGCGAAGCGCTGCGCCCCCTGAATCCGAAAATCAACAGCCTTGCTAACGCTTCTGTCGGCTGCGCAGCGTGGCCAGGAGAACGAAGACCACGGCCATGACGGCGAGGGCGATCGAGCTTCCTCGCAAGGGAAAGTGGGCCGCCAAAGGACCTCCGAAGAGAGCCCTCACGTGGGCGCGTGGCGAGACGAGCGCGCCCGCGCCAAGCCCACCGAGCACGAGATCGGCGACCAAAAAGATGCCGCGCCCCGTGGTGCCAAAGAGGGCCGTACCGAGGGAAAAATAAGCCGCGTAGGCCGCACCGCCGAGTGCCCCCACGAGCGAGCTCACGAGGACATCGGGGCCAAGCGCCGGATCGGTTGGACCGTGCGCAATGACCACCACGAGGGCGGCGAGCAAGGCACACACGAGGGCGGAGAGGCCAACCACGGCGCTCGCGACTGCGAAGGCCGCGCGACGTGCTGGGGCACCGAGGAAGACCAGCGGGCGTGCCGCACCGGACAGGGTGCCTTCGGGGCAGACCAGGCCGAACAGAGCGAAGACCAAGAGCGGCATGGACACGGCGCCGAAGCCCCGCGAGAGGGCCGAGTCCACCGAGTGGTCGTGGCGACGCGCCAAGAGCGCGACGAAGACCGAGAGAAGCGCCCAAGCGAGCACCGGAGCCCACTTCCCGCGCGCCCCCGTGATGCGTGCGAAAGGATGCCGGAGAAGGGACAGGCTGCTCATCGTGGTCCTTCTTGAGGCACGGCTACGGCCGGTGTGGAAGGCATTGCGGGCGGCGCAAGCGAGCTCAACGCGCGGGCGCCCACGCCGAGCTGACGCTGCGGTTCGTTTCCGCCGCCACCAGATGCGGAATACATGGACACGACCGAGAGGTCCTCGGCCACGGCGACCCGAGCCACGGTGTTGGCCGCCGCCACGAGGTCCCGGGTGTGAATCTCCACCGACGTGGAGGAGGCGGTGATGGTGTGGGCCGCTCCCTCGGCAGCGAGCGCGGCGGCGAGACGCATCGGGTCCGAGACGACCACATGAAGGACGCGGAGCTCGCCTTCGATGGCATAGCCGCAGGGCACGAGGCGCTCGTTCAGGAGGCCTTGTACCGCCGCTCCGAGCGACGAAGCGTCGCGCAAGGACGCCGTCGCAACGAGGACGCAGCGCTCAGGAGCGGCCGCGAATTCCCTGACGAGCGACGCGAGCCGAGCGACGGCAGTGCCGCACGTATCGACGAACGGTTCCTCCACGAGGAGCACTTTTGCACCGGACGTGAGCGCTATGGCGAGGGCGACTCCACGGCGCTCCGGGAGCGAGAGCGACTGCACGTTTCGCTTCGCGAGCCCTTCGAGGCCAAGTGCGGCCAGCCGAAAGCTCGCATCCTTGGCGGTCTTGGCACGGCCGCGAATGGCCGCGTCGAGAGTCGCCACCTCGACGGGGGTGAGAGACTCGGGGAGGACCACGTCCCGTGGAACGTAGGCCACATCCGCGGCGAGCTTCGCCGTGCCCGGAACCTGCGACAAGACGCTTACTTTGCCACTCGAGGGACGCACGAGCCCCGCCGCGAGATCGAGCAAGAGCCGCGCAGCGGACGGATCCGTAGCGGCCCCTCCGATGGCGTGGCAGCCCGCGCCGAGGTGAAACGATAGATTCTTGTAGATCGCACCCGTTCGACGGGAAGCCGTATCGGGGAGGGACTTCGCAACTACGCCTTCGAAGAGGATCATCGTGAACGTCCTCCGCCGTCCGAATCCAACCGAAAGAGCTCGGCGCGAACGAGCAGGGCGAGCACGAGGAGAACGCCGGCGAGCGCGGCAAGCCCGCGAACGAGCAGCGCGCCGTCGAACGAGCCCGGGAGAAGAGTGTCCCGCAAGGTGGTGAGCACGCCCGGAAGCGACACGAGCCCAGCCCACGCCGGCGGAACGAGCGGGGACGTCCACGGGGAGAGGAAGTCCGGCAAGAGGAAGAGCACCACGAGGACGATGTATCCGCCGGCGCGGTTTCGCGCGCCGAGAGCCACGAGGGCCACGAGGGCCACCATCAGGGAAAAAGCGCTGGCGTAGCCCACGCCGACCAGCACGGCGCGCGCGGTCTCGGGCAGCACCGAAGCGCGATGGGCGACGAGCAACGCGACGAGCCCGGTGAGCGCAGTGCCGCCGACCGTGGGAATGGCGACGGCCAACGCGAGACCTGCCACTCGGGCCACGAGGTACTCCGAGGTGGTTACTCCGCGGGCGGCCAAGAGCGCGCGAATGCCCTCGTCGCGGTCTTGTCGGAACGCTTGCGTGGCCCCGCCAAAGGCCACCAAGAAGCCGATGCCGTAAGCGAACGCGTTTTCCATGAGGAGCAAGAGGGACGCGAGCGGAGGATTTGCACCCTCTTTCGCGAGCATTCCGGCGAGCCCCATCCCCACCAACGTGGTGAGCGCGCCCATGCCCCAGGCGAGCTTCACGACGAACCGCGATCGCACCAAGTGGAGGGCGAGAGACAGGGTCGCCTTGGTCGGCAGAGGAAGGATCATAGGGACGCGGCGGAGAGACTACCCCGGTTTCGGGAGGACGTCGTCACTGCCCGCGCATGACCATGAAGACCACGATGCCGAGCAGGATTCGATAGTAGCCGAAGGGCTCGAGGCCGTTCGTCTGGAGGTACTTGATGAAGACGGCAATGACCGCCCACGCCACGAAGAAGCTCACCACCAGGCCAATGACGATGCTGGGCAGCCCGATGCCGCTCGCGAGGACGTGGCGCGCCTTCATCGCTTCGTAGACGCACGCCGCGCCCAGCGTGGGGAGCCCCAAAAGGAACGAAAATTCGGCCGAAGTGGAGGTGGAGAGGCCCGTGGCTTGCCCCGCCAAGATGGTGCACATCGAGCGCGACGAGCCTGGCCACATGGACACGCATTGACCGAGACCGATGAGCAGCGCCCGCTTGGGCGTCACGTGCTCGAGGCCGACGAGACCCTGGGTTTTTCGGGCTTTGCGCACGCGCTCGACCACGATCATCAGGATTCCGCCGACGATGAGCGCGAAGGCCACGGGCATCGGTCCGAAGAGCAGTTTTTTGATCGTCTTGCGGAGCAGGAGGCCAACGATGGCCGTCGGAACGAAGCCGAGCACGAGCGCCGTGAGGAGGCTGATACTGGCTTTTTCCCGCTTCGCGAGGCCGATGACGCGCTCGAGCAGGAGCTTGCGGTAGTGGACGACCACGGCAAGGATCGCACCGAATTGGATGACGACGTCGAACGAGTCTTCGGCTTCGCTCGACTTGGCGAAGATCTCGAGCATCGGCATGTACCGGGCGGCCGCCTCGGCCAAGTGCGGCACGAGGATGAGGTGACCGGTGGACGACACGGGAAGGTACTCGGTAAGGCCCTCGACGATGCCGAGAAGCGCGGCTTTTGCAGCGTGCATTCGTCTCCAGAGCTATCACGGAGCGTTCAGGCGTGGCGCTCCGTTTGCCCTACAAATGTCCTTCTTCGGGCCACGGGAGTTTCAAGCGGGCAACGCGTGTACGGGCAGATACCCCGCGCCTACTCGCCTACGGGCGCGGTACGAACGTACCCGCGTCGGTGCGTACGTTCAGACCTCGGACGAACGTGAGGCCTGCCGCGCCACCTCCGCCTCCCCCGCGCGATCCAGAGCCCCCGTCGGTCGGACGCGAGTCATCGCCGCCTTGACCGCCTTTGCCGCCACCGGTTCCACCATCTCCACCGGCTCCACCCGTAACGTCGCCCACTTTACCGGCGGAAGATCGCGCCGTGGCTCCGCCGCCACCTCCCCCTGCGCCGCCGCCTCCGGTGGCCAAGACGGTCCCCGCGATGCGCACGAGGCGTCCCTCGAGGAAGACGGTCCCTCCGGAGCCGCCACCACCGCCTCCGTACGTGCCGCAGCCCGCTTCTGCACCGCTGCCGACGGCCGTGAGCTGTCCGCTGGCTCCGACGCGAAGGACCCGAGCGTAGACTTGCAGGCCACCGCCACCGACGCCGCCACGACCGCAAGTTCCTGAGGTGTCGATCCCGATGGAATTGCCGCCGTTTGCGCCCGTCCAGGGGAGCTTTCCCGGATCGCGAGGCGCGCCACCGTCCGTACGCGGATTGGCCGCGCCGCTGCCGGGCCCTCCTGTGCCGCCTGCCGTGGCTCCGCCTGCGCCTCCTCCGCCCGAGGCGTTTCCGGCGGCAACGGGTCCGTCGAATGGGGTCGCTACGCCGGGAGCCAAGGCCACTCGAACGGTGCCGTCGATGGTTACGTCGCCGTTCGCGACGACGATCACAGGCACGTCGCCGACCACGTTGACGATCGTTCCGACGGGCACCGCCCAGTCCTTCACCGAGACGACCAGACAGTTGCAGTCGGGATCGAGATGGACATGCTCGGCCGGAATGGCGAGCGAGCCACCGTCGGAGGTTCCGAACGTCGCCGCGCCACTGGACACGACGATGTCCGTGACCCCCGTCAGGACGGTTCCCGCCTCGAGCGAGTAAGCGTCCGCGGCCGCGTCGAGATTGGACGGAAGAAAGCTTGCGTCGTCGTCGATGGCTTCTTCGTTCGGAGGGGGCGCGCGGTCCGGGAGGGCCCCGTCCGGAAGGAGCACGTCGGGTGCTTCCACGTCAAAGGGAGGCTTCTCGGACGTGTCCGCTCCGGCGTCGGCGAACGGAGCTTCGTCGATGGCCAAGCTCAGTCCGCAGCCCACACCCACAACCAAAGAAGCCGCCACCACCATGGCGCCCCAATTTTCACGCCGAATCCGCATTCGGGGAAGCATACTCGAGTTTTTGGCGCTGGGGATGACGGCGCCAACGCTTCTGCGCTCCTACATGGTGGTAGAGAACGGCCATGGCGCTCCCCATTCCTCTCGACGCAAAGGCCGAAGACGTCCGCGAGATCCTCGCGCCTCTCCGAAACGGCCTATCCGTCGCGGTGATGAGCCTTGGAAATGCGTTTGCGGCGGGCGCCATCGTGCGCGTCGCCCACAGCTTTCTCGTGCGTGAGATCGTCTTCATTGGCACCGAGCCGCACTACGAGAAGGCGTCGATGGGCATGGAAAAGTACGAGTCGATCGTGCGCGTCCCGGATACCGACGCGTTCTTCGAGCACGCGGCCGGACGCCCGGTTTTTGCGATCGAGAAGGACCACGCCACACGGTCTCTGTACGATCCGCGCGCCTTTCCCGAGGACGTGATCTTCCTCTTCGGAAGCGAGCGCTTTGGACTGCCCGTCGACGCGGTCTCCCGCTGCGCTGCGGTCGTGGGCGTGCCGATGTATGGAGTGAACCATTCGTTCCCGGTGGCGGTGGCGGCGGGGATGGTGCTCGGCGAATGGGGGCGGAGGCGCTACGCGGTTGGTTCCACCTGAGGCGACGAGAGCGGCGCGGGACGGGTACGGGTACGGGAACGGGAACGGGATCGGGAACGGGAACGGGAACAAGTGGTAGTGTATTTGGGCTCGCTCCACCCCGTCTCCTGAGGCCCCTTGCTCCCTCGCACTCTTCGCTTCCGTCGTGCCCTCGTGATCTCCCTGGCGGTCGGGCTCGGCTCGATGGTCGCTTGCAGCTCGAGCGACGACGAGTGCCTCGCTACGGGCGAGGTCATTTGCCGAAAGGCGTGCGCGTGCAACGCCGGAACGGTCTGCCGATTCGTGCAGGGTGGAGCCGGCGGCACGGCCACCAAGAGTGAGGAGTCGTGCAATCGGTACTTCTCGGACACGTGCGGCACGCCTGCCCTCGCGGGGGTCAACTTTGCCAAATGCGCCGCCGAGGTCGACGGCGCGCAGTGCGTGACGAACGAAAATCCGATCGACGGCCCCGCAAAAGCCGCGCAGCTCCCCGCTTCGTGCGCTCCAGGCGCCACGAATACGACCAAACCCGACGGGGGCTGATCCTTGCGTTTTGCACGACTCCGAACGTTCGCTTTGGGGCTCGCAGGGTTCTATTTGGCACTCTGCCTCGTGGCGCGTGTGGCCTATCCGAAGCTTCTTTACCCTGCGCCGCACCTCGCGCACGAGGCCACGTTGCCCATCGGTTGGGAGACGCTCACGCTCACGAGCCGCGGTCCCGTCGCGGTGAAGGCCCTTCGAAAGCGCGCTCCGCCGAACCGACCGACGATCGTTTGGTTTCATGGCAATGGGGAGCTCGTCGACGGTCTCGTATCCCTCGGGGAGCGGTTCTCTTCGATGGGACTCGGGTTTGCCACTGTGGAGTACCGCGGGTATGGGCGCTCGGCGGCGCTCACGCCCTCCGAAGACGGGCTGTACGCCGACGCCGAGGTCCTTCTCGGGAGCCTTTGGCAAGAACGCCGCCAACCGGGGGACGTGGCCATCGTCGTGGGGTATTCGCTCGGCTCGGCAGTGGCCGGCGAAATGGCCTTTCGAGGGCACGGCGAGGGCCTCGTTCTGGTGGCACCGTTTTCGTCGATGCGCGCGATGGGAAAGCGCTTGGCTCCGATGCTGCCCATCGATCTTCTGATGACCGAGCGGTACGACACTCTGAGCAAAGCGCCGCACATCGCCCAACCAAGCCTCGTCATCCACGGGACGAACGACGAGCTCGTGCCCTTCGAGATGGACCAAGGCCTATCGAAGGTGCTTACGCACTCGGAGCTCGTGCCAATAGAGGGAGGTCATCATGCCGACGTGCTTCAGGCCTCGGAGGTGGCCTTGAAGGCGATTGGAGCTTTTGCCGAGCGGGTGAGCGGGGGGCGGTGAGGGTGGGAAGTTGGGTGTGGCCGCGGGCTTTGGACGGTTGCCCGGTCAGGGCCTCGGCGCCTCGCCGTTGGTGTCAGGGCCCCAACAAATCATTTTGTCGTCCGAAAGGCGAATCGCGCATGCACCCGTCGCAAAGGTGACGGCACGAACAGGGTCAGGAATCGGCTCGCCCGCTGGTCCGTTCGAGGTCCAGCATTCGAGATGGTCGTCCGATGTGCGAATGCCGCACCGATAGCCATAATAGTGGAAAGATGCCAACGACTTGAAAGCCACGTCCGGGACGAATGGCGTGTCCTGTCCCCGTGACCAGCATTTCGGTTTCGACGTGGTCCTGCGCAGCGCGCATTCCCAATCGGCGCCGACGACTACCGAGCTATACAGGTCCGTATTTTCGTTGGGGACCTCGTAGAAGGAGGCGAAGTCTCCCCAGCACTTCAGGCGTCCCGTCGTCAGCACTGAGCACAGCCTGTTCGCTCCGATGTCCATTTGCGCCACGCTCTCCGTCGTTAGCCCGTTCGGCATCGGACTTTCTGGGTCCCCCCAGCAAGCCACCCGCTTGTCCGAGGAACGGATTCCGCAAGTCTTGGCCCCATTGGTCACGAGCGCGTCGAATGCATCCGCGCTTGGCCCGGGTGGCGCTTCCCCGCTGTTGTTCCACCCTTGGCACGTCACTTTTCCGTCGGCCGTTCGAATGCCACATGTGAACGTGGTGCCAAGTGCGACCGAGCGAAACGTTTCGACGGAAGGAGTGTACGGGAATCCGCCCCAGTAGTTGTATCCCCAACCTACGAACTTTCCTTCCAATGCTCGCACGCCAACCCCTGCTCGAGCGCCGAGCGCGAGGCTGGAAAATGCGTCGCTTCGCGGAACACCTAGTGCTTCGCCATACCCGTTTCGTCCCCAACACCTCGCGCGGCCCGCGATGAGGGCACACACGTGGTAAGCGCCTGCGCCCACCTGTTCGACGGCCTCCTCCGTCGGCGACGATGGACCATGACCCCCAAAGCAGTCGAGGGTGTGGTCGGCCAGTCGGACCGCGCACACGGACTGTCTGCCAAAAGAAAGCGACGCGTAACCGACATTCGGTATGGTCCGCGAATCGAACCGAATGTCCCAACAGACCATTCGATTGTCCGACGCTCGAATTCCGCACGACGCAATTTGGTTGGCAGCGATGGTCCTGAACGACTCGCTCGAAACCTCCTCTTCGTTGAGCGTGAATGCGCTCGACA
>JAYUKI010000746.1:0-12474 GCA_043764595.1 Myxococcales bacterium
GCCGAACCGCTTGATGACCGAGGATTTTCGCCGAGTTGCGAGCCGTGCGAGGCGCGACGACGAGTCCTACTGCTGCTAGCCGAGGAGGAGCAACGAAGCGCGGCGACGTAAATCGACGAAAAGCCGACCGAATCAAGCGGTTCGGAGCTCTAGGCCCCGAAGACCCGACCGTAGGACGCCTCAGGGCGTAAACACTTCGCCCGTGGGCTTCGGTGCGGGGGGCTTTGGCTCCGACGGCGGCTTCACCTCGGACGGCGGCTTCGGCTCGGACGGCGGCTTCGGTGCGGTCGTGTGGTGCGGCGGCGGCTTCTTGGGTGTGGGTGTGGATGCCGAGGCCGAAGCCGACGCGGACACTGCGGGCGGCTCCGCCGACGCTTGGGGCTTCGGGAGGTAGCTCGCTCCAACCGCTTCGCCTAGGTCTGCGGCGAAGCGCCTGGCCTCGCGCGCGTGCGAACGGGCCATGATCGCGAGCTGACGAAGCTCCTGCGCAGATGCGCCGAGCTCGTTTTCGGCATCGCGTCGCTTCGACGAATCACGGGGGAAGTCTTTGGCGACGTTCGGGCGAAGGTCGTCGCCCTGGTTCGCGAGGTCTTCCAGAAGCGGCGCGCGGGCTTCGATTTTGTCCGCGCGGGCGAGCTCGGCTTTGGCCACCGGATCGACTTCGGGCGAGACCGCCGCGACACTCTGGGTCTTGATGCGGGCGCGAATGGCCGCAAGGATCGTGTCGGTGCTCGCGTCCGGCAAAAGCCCGAGCGACGTGATGAGCGCCTTGCGCGTATCGCGGCGCTCGTCCGTCCACGCGGCCCCCGCGACTTGCTCGGAGTGGACTTTCTTGAAGTAGTCGTCGTACGGGTTCATTCCAACCACCGCGAGCTGCCCTCGGGCCATGCGCGTGTTCTGGAAGGAGATGTCGCAACCCGCGACGACGAGCGAGGTCGCCGGAGCCGCAGTGACGAACAACGCGAGCGCCAAGACGCTTCGGGCAAGACCACGCCGCGCGGAGGCCGCACCAGGAGCCGTGGACGTTTGGGGCAGAACCAAGGAGAGGCGAGCGAATCCGAACATTCGTCCTCGAGTCTACTCGGTTCCTTTGCCGCATGCGATGGGTGCTGCAACGAGGTGGTACTCGCCATCGGAGGACGCGAAGTACGCGAGAATTCCCTTGCCGTTCGAATCCACCGCGCCGCGGGCTTGGCCGGCGTTTTGCCCCGCCGCGGACACGTCGAGGGCCTCACCCACGGGCTCCCCCGAAGCGTCGAGGACTTGGGCGCGAACGATGTGGGCGTTCTCCGGACCTTCGGTCCACGCGAGCAGGAAGGCGCCGCCCGGAAGGCCGACGAGCGAAGGAGATATCGCTCCGCCCCCAGGTCCGCCCTTTGGCAGCGCGAACGTCTTGGCAGCGAACGCGCTTTCGCCGACCTTGGCGCCGAACACGCGAAGTCCCCACGGGCTCTCCCCCGCGCGGTCGGCAAAGACGGCCAGCCAAGCGTCGCCACTCACCGCCACGGCTGGCGAGCCGACCTTGTCGCCAAGGCCTTGGGCTTTCTGGAGCTCGCCTTTGGGAGCGAGATCTTCACCAGTGGCCACTCCGACGTAGACGGCGCCCGCGTGACGAAACGCGACAGCCACGCCCTTCTCGGGTCCAGCGGTTGGCGCGACGCGAAGCGCTTCGATCGGACCGTCGCCGGGAACCGTGAAGAGATCTTTTTCTCCGGTGCGCAGCCGTGCCGACCACGCAAGCTTGCCTCCCGACACACCGACGTCGAACGGGGGATCGAACGGCACCGAGCGGCGTGAGGTCATGCCGAGAATTTTCTTGTCGATCTCGACGGCGAGCTCGAGCTTCCCCTTGCGAACCAAGGGCTGCACGCGGCGCACGTTCTCGCCCATTTTGAGCTTGCCAGCGGAGGTTGGCGCGAGCCCTTCGCCGAGCTTCAAGAGGTGCCCTTCTTTGGGGGTCGAGGCGTATCCCACGGCGAACGTTCCGTCGTACGCGAGGACCTCGACACCTGCGCCGAGAGACGTCTTTTCTGCGAGCGCCACGGCCGCTCCAGACACCTTGCAGGATACACGCGATGCGGGTGGTGCGGACGAAGCCGAGGGGACCGCCGACGCGGCGGATGCGAGAGCCGCAACGGTGGCCGAAGCGGAAGCCGCGGTCTTCGAGGAAGGCCCCGAGCTCGACGTGGCCGCGCTCGCCTTCGTGGCGGCCACGGGCTTGCCATCCGAGCCGCTACAGGCCTTCACCACGAGGGCCATGAAGAGGATCAGCGTGGCGGCGCTCGCCACGCCAACGACGGGCAAAAAGAGCCGATTCGCCTCGTTGAGGACCTTCGCGCGGGCGATGGCAGGAGCCAGAAGCTTTCGTGCGCGATCGATTGGCGACGGCGCAACGACGCCCGAGAGGTCGTCCTCGATGGGAGCTTCAGCTTCTGGGGCTGGCGGCGGGTCGACTTTGGCCTGCGTGGGATCGTCGCGATCGGCGCGTTCGAAGTACGCCGCAGCATCCGACGTGGGCTGGCTCGAAGGAGGCGGAACGACGACGGGATGCTGAGGCACCTCGCCCGCCGGGAGACCAATCCCGATGGTGGTGGTCACCGAAACGTTGTGCCCCGCGTAGGACGCACCGGCCGCAAAGGAGGCCGACGGAGGCGCCTTCGCGGACTCTGGGACCTTCCCGGATTCTGCGACTTGCGCGACTGGCGACGGAGTCCCGAAAAGCGACGTTGCGACGGGGGCCGACTTGGGCGCAACGGCCACTGGAGACGGCGTGCCGAACAGCGACGTGGGCACCGACGCCGTCTGCGCCGGCACCAGTGGCGAGGGCGTTCCGAAGAGCGACGTCGGGACCGACACGCTCGAGGGCTCGACGGGTGCGGCGGGTGCGGCGGGTGTGGCGGGGGCGGCGGCTTGGCTCATGGCCAACGCGGCGGCCACCGGAATGGCGCCCGTGCTATCCGCGGACGTGAGCGCCGAAGAAGAGAGCTCGATCGCGGCGACCCCCCCGAGCATCGTGGCCATGGGTCGCGACGCCTTCGGGTGCGCCATCGGATAAGCACCACTGGCCTCCGAGACGAGCAACGACGAAGAAAGCTCCTCGGGTGGGACGAGAGGCGGCGGCGCTTTGGAGGGGCTCGGAGGCGGGGGCGGCATCGACTTCGGGGACATCGATGGGCTCTTTGGTGCGCCCGTTGGCAAAGGAGGCGCTTCCGAAGGTCGACCGGGTGGCAACGACTTGCCGCTTTTGGCGTTCGTACGCGTGCTCACGAAGCTGTACGAGCCATCGTCGATATGAAGCGCGCTCGAGGAGAGCTCCTCGGAGATGGGCGGCGGACGCACACTCGCCTTGACGTGAGGCGGCGGTGGCGTGGAGGCGCGCGTCAGCCCAGCCGCGATCATCGCAGGTGCAGTAGGCGCCGACGGACGGGACGCCCCCATCGGCAGAGGTGGCGCCTTTCGTGTGGCGGCGGTGAGCGCCGAGTGCATTCCCGTGTCGTCGGCGGACTCCAACATGGAGGACGAGAGCTCTTCTTCGGGCACTTCTTCCGCGATCTTTTTCACGTTTGCGACGGGCATCTCCACGTTGGGGAGGTTGTGGGGCGGGGCAGGCATCCCGAGGGGGGTAGCGGCTCCGTGAGGCGACGAAGCTGGCGACGGGGGAAGCTTCGGACCAGAGCCCGCCGCGAGGGGCACGGTGGACTTCGGCGTGGACGTGGGCGCAGACGGCAACACGCCGTGGACGGCCTGTGAGGTCGGCGGAGGAAGCGGAGTGTAGAGCGGCGGAGGTGGTGGCTCGGCCAGGGCATCCATCGCAGGGGGTGGGCTGCTCCAGCCGGACTCGTAGGCAGACTGCGCGGCCACGACCGCGAGCGGAGGGGGTGGGATGTTCGGAAGCAGACCGTTTTCGGCCGAAAGCGCGCTCGATTGGAGCTCTGGCACTTCACGCGCGGCACGCCATCCGGCCCAACCGGGGCGCCAAACAGGCGCATTCGGCGCGACCAAACCACTGGAAAGAGCTGCCCTCAGCTCGTCCAAACGAATACGCCGTTGCTGGCCACTCGGGTCGGCCCAGCGCCATTCCGTGTCGTGCATCCCACTCGAACGATACATGGTCCGAAGGGCGGCGGTCACTTGCTCGGCGTAGGAGCCAGGAAAAGAGCGAGAACGTACATTCGACTACATCACGCGAGGGTCGTGGCGAGGACGACGTGCGCGACGACGTTGGCTCCGCGTGCGACCAGGGCTTCGTGGCATGCCGCGAGGGTCGCTCCGGTCGTTCGCACGTCGTCCACCAACGCAACTCGGACGCCTCGCAACGCGTCCACTCGAGACGGAGCGCACGCGAACGCGCCTTGAAGATTTCCAAGCCGCGCCGAGCGATCGAGGCCGGCCTGCGCGGCGGTGACGCGGACCTTGTCGAGGGCGTCGACGAGCACGGGCGCTCCGATGGTGGCCGCGAAGGAGCGCGCGAGGAGCGCCGCGGGATCGAAGGTTCGCAAGGCAAGACGAACCGGGTGCGACGGAACGGGGACCACGACCTCGGGACGGCACGCAACGACACGCGATTTCGCGCGCGCGAGGAGGGCTCCCAACGGCCGCGCCAGATCGTCACGACGACCGTATTTGAAGCGACCGATCGCATCGCGCACGGCTCCACCGTAGGCGAACGCGGCGATCTCGGAGTGTGTCGCCCGAACGACGGGAGCGTCGTGGCAGGCCACCACGGTGCGCGCGCAGGCCGGACAAAATACGGTTTCCACGCGCACGGGAGCCTCGCAGGCCGCACATCGCGGCTCCGCGAGGGCCGAGAGCGCGTGGGACGAAACCATGCGGAGGAGCGACATCATGTGCTCCTCTCGACGAACCCAACGAGTTCGTTGCGTGGGACCGGTTGATTTCTTCCGGGCCGCGAAGGAGCTCACCCTCCGAGGGGACCGAACGTCCAGTCCTCGCTCGTGAAGGCAAAGATCGCGTGGTCTTGCCAACCGCCGCCCACGTTCAAGTAGCGCCGCGCGATGCCTTCGTGACGAAAGCCGAGGCGCTCGGCGAGCGTGATGCTGCGCGCGTTCCACGGCTGGATGGCCGCCTGCAAACGATGGAGCTTTGCCTCCTCGAACGCGAAGCGCATCACCGCACGCACGGCCTCGTACGCGAGCCCTTTTCCTTCGTGGTCGCGATCGACCCAGTAGCCGAGGTAGGCGCTCTCCATGGCGCCGCGCTGCACGCCGTTGAGCGCGACCTTCGCGAGCACCTCGGGCACGAGCTCGCCCTTGCCCACAGCCGGATCGCGCGCGAACCCGTAAAATACGAACCCTGTGCCCTTCCGGAAGTCGCTGCGGTCGACCGCGACACGACGCGCGACGTCCACGAGGGACGACGAAGGTCGCGTGGTGGGGCTCACGCGAGCGAGGTGCTCGGCGTTTCGTGCGATGGCTCGCGCCACGGAGGGGCCGTGGTCTTCCCCCGGCGGACGGAGCAAGAGCCGCTCGGTGACGATGCGGGTCCCGAGGCCGTTCGGGGTGGGCTTCTTCTCTCGCGCGGGCATCGACGTCACAGCATTTGTACGGGATCCACGTCCACGTGTGCACGTGCTGCGTGAGGAAGCTCGCCAAAAGCCCGCACGATGGCGAGGGCCGCTTTGCGCAACGCGACGCGATCCGAAGAGCGCAACATGATCCGAAATCTGTGGCGATTTCGCACACGTGCGAGCGGTGCGGGGGCCGGGCCGAGCACTTCGACGGCACTGAGACCGACCGATGCACGTGCGACGTCGGCCAACTGGCTTGCGGCGGCGAGGGCGACCTCGGGGTCTATGGCGTCGACCCGCACGAGCACCATGCGGGAGTACGGCGGATACCCGAGCTCACGGCGATGCACGAGCTCCGCGGTCACGAATCCGTTCGTGTCGTGCGCGATGCCGTAGCGGATCGACGGGTGCTTCGGGTCGTACGTCTGCACGATGACCTGCCCGGGCGTGTCGCCTCGTCCCGCGCGTCCGGCCACCTGCACGAGCAAATGGAAAGCTCGCTCGCTCGCACGAAAGTCCGGCATGGACAGCGCAGCGTCTGCCGCGATGACGCCCACGAGAGTGACCTCCGGGAGGTCGTGCCCCTTCGTCACCATCTGCGTCCCGACGAGGATGTCGAGCTCCCGCGAGCGCATCTTCGAAAGCACTTTTTCGGCGTCTTTTCCGCCCGCGACGTCGCGGTCGAGCCTTCCTACACGGGCCGTCGGAAACGCGGCAGCGAGGGTCTCTTCGAGCCGCTCGGTGCCTAGACCTTCGAGGGCCACGTCGGGCGATTTGCACGCCTGGCACGAGCTGCGGACGGGCTCTTCGTGGTCGCACGTGTGGCAGCGTAGGACCTCGCCTTTGGCCTTGTGGAACGTGAGAGCGACCGAGCAGTTCGGGCAGGTGGCCACGGCGCCACAGTTTTCGCAGCGAAGCGCCGGCGAGAAACCGCGCCGGTTCAAAAAAAGGATGGTTTGTCCGCCACTTTCGAGGTTTTTTTCGATCGCACGATGAAGCGGCAGGCTGATGCGCTTGTCCCCCGTGGGTCCCGCTCCGACGCGACGAAGATCGACCACCGTGACGCGCGGAAGCTGTTGGGCGCGCGCTCGCTCCGGGAGGGACAGACGGGTCATCTTGCCCGAGCGCGCGAGATGCTCGCTCTCGAGCGACGGCGTGGCGGTGCCGAGGATGCACACGGCCCCGGCGCGACGCGCCCGAAGCAGCGCCATGTCGCGGGCGTGGTAGCGAACGCCTTCCTCTTGCTTGAACGAGGGATCGTGCTCCTCGTCGACCACCACGAGGCCGAGCCGTGCCGCGGGCGCGAAGAGAGCCGAGCGTGCTCCGATGGCCACGTCGACCTCGCCGGTCCGCAGAGCGTTCCACATACGGTGCCGGTCTTTCGGCGAGAGCCCGGAGTGCAGAACGGCTACGCCATCGCCGAAACGCGAACGAAACCGCGAGACGAGCTGGGGTGTCAGCGCGATCTCGGGCACGAGCACGATGGACCCCTTGCCGAGCCGCTTCGCTTCGCGAATCGCGCGAAGGTAGACCTCGGTCTTGCCCGACCCGGTCACGCCGTGGAGCAAGTAAGGCGTGGTCGAATCGCTGGCGAGCGCGGCGCAAATGGTGTCGGAGGCCTCGAGCTGCGCGCCCGTCGGGTCCTTTTCTTCGTCGCGAAGCACGGGCACGTCGAAGAAGGGGTCCAGCGCGGCGTCGTCTTGACCGAGCGCGACCACGCCGAGAAGCTCGAGTTTCTTCAGGATCGTGCGCGCGGTCGACCAC
The DNA here is from genome assembly GCA_043764595.1 of Myxococcales bacterium. Lineage (GTDB taxonomy): Bacteria > Myxococcota_A > Polyangia > Polyangiales > Polyangiaceae > JAAFHV01. The sequence continues at coordinate 7,292 of JAYUKI010000746.1, forward strand.
TCGTCCGCGAGGCGCGCCACAGGCGTTTTTCCCGTGGATCGGAGACGCGCGAGCAAGGCCTTGGCGCTGGCAGAGAGCTTCTCTTCGCCGGCGGAGTCGACCTTCGGAGTGGGCTCTGCGAAAGCCACTTTTCGCGTCACGACCCCCTTCGGTTTGTCGAACAGCGTGGGCGCCATCTCGGTCGCACGCGTGGCTTCGCGCTCTTGCGGGGGCAGCGCGAGGCGCATGACCTCGCCGATGGGCGCGAAATAATAGGCCGACAGCTCGCGAAGAAAGGCGAGGAGCTCGTCGGGCAACGAGCCGCCTTCGAGGACGCTCACGATCGATTTCACCCGCTTGACGGGCGGCTCGGGCTCGCCTTCGAATGTCTCGAGGACCACGCCAATCGCACGGCGCGCGCCGAGCGGGCACACCACGCGGGCCCCTTTCGTACAGGTGCCCACCAGGGCCGCCGGGATCTCGTAGGTGAAGGCGTGAGGCAGCGGAACGGGCAGCGCCACGCGGGCGAGCTTCACGGCCTCATGCCTTCTTGAGCATCAAGATGGCGATGATGACGGCGACGAGGGCGATCACGCCAACCACGACGATGGCGAGCTGCGATTTCGGAGGCTCGGGTCGTTTCTCGAGCGCGCGGGACGAGGGCGCCGCGTCGAGCGATGCGCCGGCGAGCGAGCTCGGGGCCTCCGGGACGATCTTGGGCGGCGAGGCCTCGAGGTCGGCGCGGAATGCGCGCATGGCGCCATTCGACACGGGGTGCCGCATGAGCGGCGGAACGGAATCGGGAGGGAGCTCGGGATCCGAAGGCTCGGCTTCGCGAATGGCCACGTCGCTGCTGGGCGGCGCGGGAGGCGCCGACTCCACCGGGGCGGGCGTGGGCGATTTGGTTTCCGGAGGTGCACTCGACGAAACCGACTTGCCGATGTCGCGCTCGAGAGCTTTCCGAGCAGAGACCGGGCCCGTCCCGAAGCTCGTCACTAGGAACTCGCCGAGGCGAAGCGGGCTGACGCTGTATTTTGCAGCGACCATGTAGTCTTCGAGGTCGCGCAACATGGCGGACGCCGAGGCGTAACGGTCGTCTTTCGACTTCGCGAGGGCTTTGGAGACGATGGCTTGCAGGCGCGCTTCGTCCGGAAGCTCACGGCTCTCGAGCGGAGGGATTTCTGCGGCTTTCGCCTGGTCGAGAAGGCCTTTTGCCGACCCCTTCGAGGAGTAGAGCCTTCGCCCCGCGAGGAGCTCCCACAAGAGGATTCCAGTGGCAAAGACGTCGGCGCGAGCGTCGAGCTTTTCGCCCGAAGCGTGCTCGGGGCTCATGTAGCCCGCCTTGCCCTTGATGGCCTCTTCGACGTGCTCGTCGCGGGTCTTGGACGCGATGAGGTTGTTCGCGTGGGCGATGCCGAAGTCGCACAGTTTGACCTCGCCTTCGAACGAGACCAGCACGTTCGACGGAGAGACGTCACGATGGACGATGCCCAATGGCTCGCCATCCTCGTTCATGCGTCGGTGGGCGTAGTCGAGGCCTCGAAGGACGTCGCAGACGATGCCGAGCGCGAACTCGACCGGGAGCGCTACCTTTTCCTGAGAGCACTTCCGAAGGAGACCGTTGAGGTCGAAGCCTTCGACGTACTCCATCGCGATGTAGAGCTGCTCGCCTTCGCGACCGAGGTCGAACACTTGCACGATGTGCGCGTGGCTGAGCCGCGCCGCGAGCTTGGCCTCGTGAATGAGCATCTCCGCGAACTCGGCAGAGCCCGAGAACTGCGGGAGAATTTGTTTGACGACGGCGAGACGGGTGGCGCCGAGCTCGGTCTCGGCCCGGGCGAGGAAGATCTCGGCCATCCCGCCTTTGCCAATGGCATCGAACAGCGTGTACCGGCCGAATTTTCTCGGCAAGCCGGCACGCGGGTCTCGTTCGACGGTTCCAGCGGTAGGGGTCACGTGCGGACTTTTGCGGGACGGGGCGCGCGGGTCAAGAAATCGATCGAACTTCCTAGGATTTCGTTCACTTTTTTGGCGGCCAGGGGAGGCTCGGCATCGTGGTTGGAAGGACGGTCGGCAAGGTCGTCGGGAAGCCGGGCGGGAGGCTGGGTACGCCCTTGGGGGTCGGAATGGGCGTCGGAATCGGTGCCGGCCCCGCGTCGAGCTTGAGCGCTCCGGCGTCGAGCTTCAGAGCCCCTGCATCCAGGGCGAGGGCTCCGGCATCGACGATCTTCGTGCCACCGTCCACGCGGACGACGACGCCCGGCGTTCCTGGGATTCCCGGAGCGATGGTGGGCTGAGTGGTCGTGGCGGGATCGGCGGCGGCGACTTCGGCTGCAGGCGCGGAAACGACGGGGGCGGCGGTCGCGCTGGCGCTCGGACCAGCGTCGGGCTCGCCCTTCTTGAAGCGATCGCACGCAACCAAAGCGAACGGGACGAAGAAAAGGGCGAGGCTCAGTCGAACCAAACGTGCAGAATGCATCTGTATTTCTACCTTGTTCGCGGGGCGGCCCGCGGAGGGAGCTTACTTCGGTCGTGGAAGAACGCGAAAATCTCGGCGCTGCGAAGGAACGCGATGGAGCTCAATCCGGTCGGGGCGCGCGACGGAGCGAGAGGAATTTCGACTCGAAGCTGCTGTGGGAGGCCGTGGCGAGAAGCACCGAGAGCGGCATGGCCATCGCGAACACCAGCGCCCCGGAGGCAACCTCGGCCTGCGCGCCGACGAGGCGCTTCGCGACCCAAATCGCCGCTAGGTGGAGCATGTAGATGCCGTAGCTCACGGTGCCGACGTGGACGACGGGCCGAAGCCGTAGCAGCCGAGCGAGGGAGTGGTCTTCGCGGACGACACACGCACCGACGAGGAGCACCAAGAGCGCCTGCGTTCCGAGCCGCGGCACGAGCGTGGTCCCGAGGGCCACGGCGAGCCCTAGCAACACGATGATCCCAGCGTGCCGGCGCCCAAGAAGCAAAAAGAGGACGCGATACCCCGCGCGCGAGTGAAGGAGACATGCGAGCAGCGCACCCAAAACCAGAGGAGCGCGGAGGCTCGAGGCGATCTTCAGCGCGAGCGTCGCCCCTTCCGACAGCGAGCCGGCACGCTCCGCCAAGAGGTCGACGGCGAGCAACACGGAGCAGCCGATCCAGGGAAGAATTCGGCCTTGTCGAACGACCCACGGCCAAAACGCGTAGAACTGCTCTTCGACCGCGAGGGACCACGAGTACGCGAACAGGATCGAGTGGGGCACGCCGAAATCGACGAACCACGTGGTCGTGAAGGTCGCGTACGCCGGGAGGCTCGCGAAAAAGTGAGCCCGGATCGGCGACGTGGGCTCGAGCACGAGGGCGCGAAGCACGGTGAGCCCGAGCACGGCGTAGTAGAGCGGCAGGATTCGCAGCGCACGACGCGTGTAGAACGCACGTATCCCGACGGTGCCGGTCGACTCGCGCTCGCGGAGGAGCAGCGTCGTGATGAGAAAGCCGGAGATCGCAAAAAAGAGGTCGACGCCGAGTGGACCCTTGCCGAGGATTCCAGGAAGCGGACGTGGGGTCGAGTGGTGGAAGACGACGGGCACCACGGCGAGAAAACGAAGGCCATCGAGCGAGCCGAACCGCGTCGTGGCGCGGAAAGTGTCGTACGGCTCGCGGAGGGCACCCATGGGCGCGCGCACTGTAGTGCCTCGATTCCGTCGAGTGGATGGGTATTCGCGGCCGCCTCATCCCGCCTCGCGTCGTTGCTCGTCGGTTTCATACAAGAGTATGCGCTCTCCTCGCGCCTTGCGATCCAGGCGATCCAAACCACGCCTACCCATCCACTCGACGGAATCGAGGCACGAGCGCCGATCAGGTTGAAGGACCGAGGATTTCGCTGGGTTAGCAAGCATCGCTAGGAGCGAACGACGACGGATACTCTCGTATCCGAGGAGGAGCGACAACGCGAGGCGACGCTAAACCGGCGTAAGCCGACGGGATTCAACCTGTTCGGTGCTCTAGAGTGCCCGGACGACCGGACGCGACGCCAATCGCGTGGCGCCGTCTGCGCAAAAACCCGAGCAGGCCCGACCCGATGCGAGGCGAGCCGAATGCCGTGTGGTTCTTCGCGCGTGGGTCTGGTAGGAGCCCGCGCCCGTGTCCATCTTCCGAGGCTCCCTCACCTACGTTCGCTTCTTCGTGACGGACGACGTCCCCGACGGCTTCGAAGGCCGCGCGCTGGGGCAGATCCAAAAGAAGGTCCAGCGCCCACTCACTGCGGACGACGACGACGCCGAACGCTCCGGCTGGTGCAAGGTCGCCGATCCGTTCGGGCTCGAGCTCGAGCACATGGATGTATTTTACAACGAGTACGTCAATCTCGGCTTTCGCACCGATCGCTGGGCGATTCCCGGCGCGCTCTTGAAGTCGAAGGTCGGCGAGGCCGAGCAGGCTTATCTGGCGAAGAAGGGTCGCGAGCGACTCTCCCGCAAGGAAAAGACCGAATTGAAAGAGCTCGTGGCGCGCAAGCTTCGCCGGAACCTCGTGCCACAGGTTCGCGTGAACGACATGTCGTGGGCCACGAACGAAGGCGTGGTTCGGTTCTTCGGCACCTCGCCGCGCGTGTGCCTCGCCTTCACGGACCTCTTCACGAAGACGTTCGGGCTCTCGCTCGTCCAGGAGGCTCCGTACACGCTCGCCGATCGCCTCGGGCTGTCCAAGGCCGAAGCGGCGGCGCTTGCCGAGACCGAGCCGCAAGTGCTGTCGAAAGCGGAGGAGGACTGAGCCATGGACCTTTACCAGCACGTCGAACGAAGCCGGTTCTTGGGTCGCGAGCTACTGCTTCATCTCTGGTTCGAGACCGAGATCATGGAGGGTACACTCTCCACCAAGAAGACCGGCTCCTTCGGGATGTGGGTCGAAAAGGAGATCTCGCTCTCGGTCGAGAAGGAGACCACCAAGATCCGAGGCGGGCTCCCCGCCAAAGCGCGCGAGGCCAAAGAGGCCCTTTTGCTAGGGAAAATGCCCGACAAGATGGGATTTCGGCTGGTGCGTGGCGAGCGGGAGGCAAGCTTCGTCCTTCGTGGCGACACGCTCTCGCTGTCCGCGGTGGCGCTGCCCACGGTGCTCGAAGAGGAAGAGCCGGAGCGCATCGACGCCCCGCCCGAGCGGCCGCGAAAGAAGCCGCGCGAACGAAACGCCGACGCCGAGATGGAGCGCGTCGAGGTCGAAGCCCAAGA
>JAYUKI010000747.1:0-3542 GCA_043764595.1 Myxococcales bacterium
GCCGCGCCGTACGGCACGTCGATGACCGTGTTCCTCATGTAGAACTCGGGATCGTCGTTTTTGTCCGCGATGTTGCCGATGAAGAAGCTCTTCGGCATCGCGTTAGCTTGAACCCGATTGATCGGGTCGCGCTCGCCTGCACACCCGACGGACGCCCAGGCAAGGCCAGCCACAAGGGCCCCTAAGCCGAGTCGTCGTTTCCACCTCGATTGCATCCCGACCTCCTTGAACAAACACGCACCGTTTGGATCACCCAAAGCGACTGCGGCCCGTTTTGCAAACATCATTCCAGAGAACTTCTACGAAACATTTCGGGGACTTGGTTGTTACTTTGGGTCGCCCGAACCGATGCCGTTAGCGCATTGACTTGCCCGATGCCGTGCGGAGGTTGTCGCCTCCATGTGGGCAGATTCGTGCAAGCGCAGCGCGGTCGCGCAGTTAGCCTTGGCCAGCGGAAGGCGTCAAGGGACCCTCTTCAGAAGACCAAGCAGAACCAGGCCGTGACCTGGTGAGGAACCGCGTTCTTCGGGACCTACGCTCCACCTGCGCCCTCGGACCGAAGGCGAAGAAAAGAGAGTAAGGTGCGAAGGATGCGCCCTGGCTTAGCCCAGTTTTTGCCGAAGTCACGCCCAATTGTCGCCGTCGTCGTCCTGACGTTTCTTTCGGCGCTCGAGGCGACAGGCTGCAAGGAAACGGCGTCACCTGCGGCGACCAAGATTCCGGGCTGCGCGGACGCGCCAGGGGTTCGAGTCGGGTGTCCCTGCCCTGCCCCACTCGAACCCTTTGCAGGAGGGTGTGCCGCACGAGCGGTCCTGGCCGAGGGGTGCGGCCCCCGACCCGACCCGACCGACCTCAATTGCGCGGCTGTCATCTGTGGACGTGGCGAGGCCTTCGACCCCTTGCGAGGGACCTGCCTTCCATCGAAAGAGCTCGCCGAGCTCCCCGAGGTCGCGTGGCTCGGCCTTCATGAAGGAGAGAAGCTCGTGTGCGCCGAGGGGTCGCTCGAGCTCGCGCAAGGCCGCGTCGGCTGTCGTCCCGCGACGCTGTGCCGTTCGCGCACCGTGTGGGACGGAAAAGCCTGCACAAAACCGGCGAGTTGCCCTGTGGGCGCCTACCGGGATGGCGCAGTGTGCAAGCCCTTCGTGACGAACGGTGCCGTCGATCTGCCAACCTGGGCCAAAAGGGTACTCGAGCCATCCATCTGCCCGCTCCTCCCAGTGACGACCAGCGCCGAGAGCTTCCGAATCGCCATCGACGCCCCGGGCAACGCCCTGGCTCACCTCTCGCTCTCGGTAGAGTCGACCGCCACCGACCTTCCCCTCGTGCGTCACGCCGCCGAGGCCCACCTCGAGGCCCTACGCTCGCTTCAAGGCGATGCCACGACCACAAAAGCCGACCTCACGGTCACCTGCCCAGGCCGCCCCTTCCCGAGCCCCAAAGTGGATGTCTCTCAAGATGCGGGCCCGTGACGGCGGGACCACGCAAACACGCCCGACAAGCCCCAACAAGGAACAGCGAGAATCCCGAAGACCTTTGGGTCAAAAGTGCTACTGTTCGGCGTCTTTCGGAGCGACCGCGACCCCAAAGGCCGCACAAAGCAGCGAATCGAGGCTGGCGTGGATAGTGACCTGTCAGAGGCGGTGGAGGCGATGAAGGAAATCTTCAAGCGCCGCAAGATCGATTGCGCGTTCGCGAAGACCCCCGCTCCGGTCGTCGAAGACCTGAAGAAAAAGCTCAAGATACCGCCGCGTTATCGCGCTTTTTTGCTCGGGGCGAATCCGGTGCGTGTCGAGACCGCCACCCCCGTGGAGAAGATTCGGCTGATTCCAGCCGAGGAGCTCGAGCAAGCCCAGGCGGCCAACAAGGCCGGCGAGAGCGGCGCAGCTTCGGACTGGAAGAGCCATTGGATCGTCGTCGGGGAGAGCTCCTTGCTCGGCGATCCCTACTTCCTCGACGTCTCCAAGCCGGACCCGGAAGGCGACTGCCCCGTGTACACGGCGATGAGCGGCCAGGACAAATGGGTGCCCACTCTGGCGGCCTCTAGCTTCGCGCAGTTTTTGAGGATTTTGGCGACCGGGATGGAGATCGCCACCGGCTTCGGCGAAGCCATCATGGACGACGAAGACGAAGAGAACTTCCGAGAGGCCATGACGCCCAAGGTGAAGGTCATCGACGCGGCGGCCCTCCGGGCGGGCCACTGGACCTGACCGCGCCTAGAGTGGTCGAGCCGGTTCAGTTTCACGAGCGATATCCAGAGAGTCGGTTGTGCGATCGGCCGTCGCCGAACCGTCTCCCTGAATGTCGGTAAGACTCAGGCTTTGGGCTTCGCTTCGCCGTTTTCCCAGCGATAGAACCCTTCGCCGCTCTTTTTTCCGAGCTTTCCGGCGCGGACCATCTGCCTCAAGAGAGACGGCGGACGGAACTGCTCGCCGATCTCGCGCTGGAGGTGCTCCAGGATGGCGAGGCGCACGTCGAGGCCGACGAGGTCGGTGAGCTTCAGCGGGCCCATGGGGTGGCGGTAGCCGAGCTCCATGCCGCGATCGATGTCGGCGGCGCTGGCCACGCCTTGCTCGAGCATGCGCATCGCTTCGGCCCCGAGAATGACTCCGAGGCGGCTGGTCGCGAAACCGGGAACGTCGTGGACGACGATGGGGGTCTTGCCGAGCTCTCTGGCGAAGTCGACGGCAAACGCGATGGTCTTCTCGGAGGTGCCGAGCCCGCGGACCACCTCGACGAGCTCCATCACCGGAACCGGATTGAAGAAGTGTACGCCCACGGTGCGCTCGGCCACGCCGAGTCGCGTGCCGAGCTCGGTGATCGAGAGCGACGACGTGTTGCTGGCCACGATGGCGTTCTTTTCGGCGACGCCGAGCACTCCGGAGAGGAGCTCCACCTTGACGTTCATGTTCTCGAAGACGGCCTCGACGACGACGTCGGCACCTTCGCACGCGGCCTTCGCCGTGGGCGCGACCGCGAGATTGGACAGGGTCGACTGACGCTGTTCGTCCGTGATTTTGCCCTTCTGAACGAGCTTCTCGAGGGTGGCCGCGATGTCGGCGACGGCCGCCTTTGCGCGGGCCTCGTCCACGTCGGCGAGGCGCGTGCGGTTTCCCTTCGACGCGCACACCTGGGCGATTCCACGCCCCATGGTCCCGGTTCCAAGCACTGCCACGGTCTTCGTCGTCATGTTTCGCTCCTCAACCGTCGTAGACCACGCCACGTCCGCCATCGATCGTGACGACCTGGCCCTTTTGGAGCACGGCCCCGCCCGTGACCTTCACGAGCTCGTCGCGGTAGCTCACCAACATCGTGCTGCAGCCGGCGATGCACGGCTTTCCCAAGCTGCGCGCGATGATGGCCGCGTCCGACGTGAGACCTCGGGTGGTCACGATGCCCGCAGCGGCGCGAATTCCCGGCATGTCCTCGGCGTCGGTCTCGATGCGGACCAAGATGACGCTCTCGCCGCTCTCGGCGAGACGAACCGCGTCGGCCGAGAGGAACACGATCTTTCCGGTCGCCACGCCAGGGCTCGCGCCTTGGCC
>JAYUKI010000748.1:0-1044 GCA_043764595.1 Myxococcales bacterium
GGCGAGCGGATCCCGCGCGCTGGCTTGCACCGAGAGCGCGATCAAACGGCTCGAGATCGCCCGCGGCATGGTCTCGGCCTCCGAAGGCGCGGCGAGGCGGCGTTGGATCGGCTCGACGCCGCGCGGCTCGGTGACGCCGTCCTCCGGTGGCACGGCCGTGGGCGCGTCGAACGGAGCTGACGTGTCCAAGGCACTTTCGCGAATCGTGATGTCGGTGAGCGTCGAGCGACTCCACGCTGCGCGGCTGTTCCCCCGGCAGCCCGCCAGCGCGACCCGCATCTCCTCGGCGCTCGCGAACCTATCTTTGGGGTCGGGCTCGAGCGCCCGATGGATCGTCGCCGCGAGATCGGGGGAGAGCGATGGCACACGGTGGTTGAGCGGCGTTGGCCTCTGGTTGAGTTGGAGGACCAAGTCCTGCACGGTCTCCGCGTCGAAGGGCTTCACGCCGGAGAGCAGCATGTACATGCAGACGCCCACCGAATAGAGGTCCGCGCGGCCATCGAGCTCCTTTTGAAAGAGCTGCTCCTGCGCCATGAACGAGAAGCTTCCAACGACGTCCCCGGGGTTCGTGAGGCCCGTCACACTCTCCCGCGTCGGCGTCTTCGCGACGCCGAAATCGAGCAGCTTGACGGTGGTCGTTCCGTCCGGTCGAACGCACAAAAAGACGTTCGCTGGCTTGATGTCGCGATGCACGATCCCGCACGCGTGGGCACTCCCCAACCCGAGCAAGGTCTCGTCCACGATGTCGAGCACCACGGACGGCGGCAACGGCGCCTCGCGTCGCCCAAGGTCCAAGAGCGTCTCACCGAGGAGGAGCTCGAACGCGATGAACGGCCCCGACTCGTCCACTCCGCTGTCGTGCACGGTGACGACGTTCGGGTGGTTCAGGCTTCCGCATACCTGGGCCTCACGAGCGAAGCGCTCCACCATGCGTGCACGCCCCCGCAGCTCCGGGCGGAGGCGCTTCATCGCAACGCGACGTTTGAGCTCGACCTGCTCGGCCTCGTACAGGATGCCGTGGCTGCCCTCTCCTAGCTTTCGAAT
>JAYUKI010000749.1:0-3538 GCA_043764595.1 Myxococcales bacterium
CTGGCATTGTCATCCTGGCAATCGCACATACTCGGCGCCGGCCCTTCTACTGGCGCGCCCGTCGACTTCCCTGAGCTCGCCAACAGCATGACGCGAGCACTTTCGCGGCGCTCATCGTGGGGGCAGGAATAATTCTCGCTTCTCACCCTTGGGCTCGTACCGCTCCTGAGAGCGGGCATGGACACGAGCCTGGGTTACAGCTTCGAGGCCAAGATGGAGGCTAGAAGCGTCGCTCCGGGCGCCAGTTACTTCGTCGACGTGGTCAACTGGGCGAGCCTGTCGGAAAGTGGAAGTTCAATGAAGATAGCCAGCAAGTTGCGAGCGATGGCGAAGTCCCTCGGCCTCGACTTCGCCCTCGACGCCGATCCCCAAACGTTTTGGCTACGGGTTCCCGGCGAGACGCCCGAAGGTGACGAGGCATTCACACTTCGTGTGGTTTCGGACCATTGGCTCTACGTCGCTCCCTATCCGCGCCTTTTCGAGAAAGCGCTTGCGAATCATGCCGAGCACGCAGTCCTCCTGTATTCACTGCTGAGGGAAAACGACAAGACGAAGTCGGGACGATTCTTCATCGATGACGAAGGCTTCGTGAGCTTTGGCGTGGATCTGCGGATGGCCGACCTGAGCAAAGAACTGCTGGATGACTCGCTGAACCTGATCCACTACGTCACGAAAGAGCGCCTCCCCGCTCTGGCCGGCGTGCATGAGGGTCTCCTGTTCAAAGGGTCGGCGAAGGGCCGGTAGCGCGTCTTGGCGGACTCGTCGAACGTGAAAACGTTCGCCGGGTCAATGGCGAGACCCGACTGACGTTGAAGCCAAGTGGGCGAGATCTGGGCAAGATCCGACTGCATGTGGACCTGCTCGGCCTACCGAGAGGCGATGCAGAAGGTGGCGTGCTCGGGGTTCTCTTCTTGGAGAATGCATCGCGAGGTTGGCTTCGGATTTCAACGTCTTAGCGTCAACGTCAGTCGGATCCTTGTCGCCAAAGACCCAAATCCCGAAGCGAATTCTCTCCCTCTCTCTCTTCCAATCCCCAAAACCCACCAAAGCGTTGCCAGAGGGAGCGAGGGGCGGTCTCGTTTCCGGCGCCGGTGGGAGGTGCCTGCTGTTTGAGGGACGCCGTTCTCGCGCGGCATCCAGCGCAACAAGCCCCCGCCCGCGAATCGCGCCAATCACCGCGCGGAACGGCGCCGAGTTCAGGAGGACCCGCCAGCGCTGGAAACGAGACCGCCCCTCGCGCCCGTGGTCAACGCGCCCAATCCAAACCCCGCGCCCCCGCGCCCACCCCATCCCGCCCCCTTTCGTTGTCTGCAATGACCCGCCCGCTCGCGGTAGAGTGACCGCGTGCTGCCCCGAGCTTTGGCCTCCGATCCCTGGGTGCCCGCGCGCAAGCGTGAGGTCTTGTCGTTGACCCCGCTCGAGCGCGCCGAAGTGCGCTGGGCACTGGGCGAGCGCGAAGCGTGCCTTGCCACGCTGCCGCTCGAGGAAGAGCCAGCGCAGCGTGCGGCGCGGCGCTCCGACGAGCGCGCCATGTTTCTTCGTGGAGGGATCATCCCCATTCACGTGGGGAAGTACCTGGAGCTCGACGACTTGCCGGTCCTCGCGCAGGGAAACCTGGGTGGCGCTTTTGTGTCGCACCACGACTTGCTACGCCTTTGCCTGGCGCGCCACGGCACGCAGGCGTTTCCAACGCTGTTTCAGGTGTTCGCGATCTGGCCTCGGGAGGTGATGGCCATCTTTGGGCGCGCCGACGCCACCGCGGTCGCCGTGTTCTTGCGAAGCCTCACCGGCGGCCATGCGGGCTTCTTCGACATCTGGGCACGGAGCCACGCGGAGACCGCCGCGCTCGCGCTGCTCCCTGCGGCGCTGGGGCCCGATGGCGACGCACGCAATGCGGCACTGAAGACGCTGCGCGTTCTGCGCAAGAACGGAGACCAGCGGGCCATCGAGGCCGCGGCGCGCGCGTACGGCGAGCCGGCCATGGCGGAGCTGGGAGCCCTGTTTGCGCCGCCGCCCCTTCCGCCCAAAGGGCCAAAGCTTCCGGCCTTCGTCGACCTTTCGGCCCTTCCGCAACTCACCGCCGCGGGCGAGCCGTTGCCGCGAGAAGCCGTGCAACGCTTGCTCCAGCTCTCCACACTCTTGCCGCAGGAATGCGCGCGAGCGGTGCTCGACTCCGTGCTACCGGAATTGGACCGAGGTCCGCTGGCCGATCTGGCCGCGGCGCTGCTTCACGTCTGGGTCGACGCCGAGGCGCCCACCAAGGAGAAGTGGGTGCTCTACGCGGCCGCGCTCCTCGGGGACGATCGCGCAGTGCGGGTGCTCGTGGCGCGACTCGTGGAGTGGAGCGACGCGGGTCTCGCGGCGCGGGCCAAGCTCGCCCTTGATGCGGTCGTGTCCATCGGCAGCGACGTTGCGCTGATGCACGTGTCGTTCTTGACGCGCAGCAAAGGCGGAATCAAGAAGGCCGCGGCGGCCGCGCTCGAGCGCTACCGCGAAGCCTCGGGGCTCTCGGAGGACGAGCTCGCCGACCGCACCGTGCCGGATCTCGGCCTCGATGCGCACGGCACCATGCTCTTCGACTACGGTCCGCGGTCGTACCGCGCCGGCTTCGACCAAGACCTTCAGCCCTACGTGGTCGACCATGCGGGCGCGCAGACCAGCGCGCTGCCCCGCCCCAACAAGACCGACGATGCGGAGAAGGCCGCGCGGGCGCAAGACCTGTGGCGCGCACTCAAGGCGGAGACGAAGGCCCTGGCCGCGGCCGAAGTGCGGCGCCTCGAGCGCGCGATGGTGCACGGCCGCATCTGGGACCGCTCGGCCTTCGAGCGCTACTTCGTGAAGCACCCGCTGATGCAACACCTTGCACGGCGCCTGGTGTGGGGCGTCGACGGACTCGGCGGCGAGCTGTCTACCTTTCGCATCGCGGAGGACGCGACCTTGTCGACGGACCGCGACGAGCCCTACGAGCTGCCGGAAGACGCGCGCGTGCGCATCGTTCATCCGCTGGCGCTCCCCGCCGAGGTGCGCGATCGCTGGTCGGCGCTCCTCGCGGACTATCGCATCATCCAGCCGTTCGAACAGCTCGGCCGCGAGCTCTTCGCGCCGACCCCGGAGGAGCGAACCGCGAGCACCACCGCGCGTTGGAACGGCCGCATCGCGCTGGGAGCGCGCTTTTTCTCCCTCAAGCACCGGGGTTGGCGCTTCTCCGACTACGACATGGGAAAGTCCGTGGGCGACGAGACCATGCCCATCGAGGCCACCCTGCGCACCGAGCCGGGCCTGCAATTTCTCGCGCAGAAGCCAGAGGATCAGAAGCTGGGCGACCTCTCGCTCGGGACGCCTGCGGGGGCCAGGGTCACCTTTGGCGACCTTCCGCCGATCGCCTTGAGCGAGCTCTTTCGTGACGTGGACGCGCTCCTGCGACAGCCGTAGCGGCCCTGGACTGCTTGGCGTCAACTACATCTCCCCGGTGACGACAATTAGATCTCCCCATCGGTTTTCGAATCCGAGTGGTCTTTTTTCGTCGTGTTCGTAGGAG
>JAYUKI010000750.1:0-3534 GCA_043764595.1 Myxococcales bacterium
ACGAGGACGGAGTAGGGCGAGCTCTTTTGTTCGGGCTGCTGAGATTCGACGGCGGCCATCAGTTCTTACCAACGTTGTTGGAGGGCAGATCGACCGCACCGAGCTTTTCAGCCGGTTGTTTTTCGGTCGCTGGCCCCTTGAGGGTGAGCTCTTGCGAGGCTTGGAAGCCGAAGGCGTTCTTGACCTCGAGCTTTACGACTTGGGTCTTGTCCGCGTCGAGGTGGAGTTTGAGCGTGGTGCTGGTGGCCGAAAACTTCTCGTCCTGCGGCTTTCCACCCGACTCTGGAGTCCAGCGGTAGCCGTACCCCATGCCGGGAGCCGCCTCGAGCACGAAGTCCCCGTTGGGCGTCCCGCGGGTGGCGACGTCTGCACGAGGCATCACGACGAACCAACCGATGAGGACGACACCGAGCGCCATCGCACCTGCGTACACATGGACGACGCCGTTCTGGAACACACGGAGAACGGTTCCCAGCGCCGCGACCACGAGGGCCGTGAGGCGGGCCAAGATGGCGTCGATGAAGCTCTGGTCGACCGAGATGGCCGTGTCCGCCAGGGCGTCCACTCCGTTGAAAACGGTCGCGTCGTAGAGCTCGTCCACGCGCCACTTGTCGCTGAGCAGCTTGTGGAGCCCAGGCGCCTTCTCGGCCATGTCCTTGGCGGGAGCGCCCTTTTTCACAATGTAGAACTGGTAGGCGACGAAGCTCCCCACGAGGAACGCCGCGAAGGCCGCCGCAGTGAGCGGGTATTCCTTGTGGTGAGCACCCTCGACGTCCGGCAAGACTTGGATGGCCTTGTTGGCTTCTTCGAACACCGGCTCGAGCCAGTGGTCCATCGGAGGCTTGTGATCCTTGAACATGCCGGCAAAGAGAGCCGGGTTCAGGAACCCGCCCGCGAGGGAAAGGGTGCCGAGGATCATGAGTGGAACCGTCATCTGCCAGGGCGACTCGTGAGGAGCCAGGCCAGGCGTCTTGAGGTCTTCGTCGTGGTGGTGGTCGTCGTCGTCATCGTCGTGCGCGTCGTGCGCGTGCGAGTGCGACGGTGCTGGCTTGCCAATCGTCCAACCCTTGAAGTCACCGAAGAAGGTGAGGATGAACGCGCGCGACATGTAGAAGGCGGTGAGCACGGCGGCGGCGAGGCCCATGGCCCAGATCACGGGTCCGAGCCACGTCGGCTGCTGCCAGAGGTTCGCGGCGGCCTTCGCGGGCATGTGCGCCGCGCCGGCGTTGATCGGGTGGTTGACGAAGGCCTTGAACAGGATTTCGTCCTTCGAGAAGAAGCCCGAGGTGAGCGGGAAGCCGATGATGGCGATGGTCGCCGCGCCGAACGTCCAGAACGTGTACGGCATGTATTTCCGCAGGCCGCCCATGTAGCGCATGTCCTGCGATTTCACGTCGTCGTGGATCCGGGCGTGCATCGCGTGGATGACGCTGCCGGCGCCAAGAAAGAGGCAGGCCTTGAAGAACGCGTGCGTGAGCACGTGGAAGAAGCCCGCCGAGAAGGCGCCGACGCCGACACCGATGAACATGTAGCCGAGCTGGCTCACCGTGCTGTACGCGAGGACCTTCTTCAGGTCGTTCTGCACGAGCGCGATCGTGGCTGCGAACAGCGCAGTGAACGCTCCGGTGCACGCGATCACCGCCATCGTGAACGGCGAGAGCACGAACACGAACGAGAGACGGCAAACGAGATAGATACCCGCCGTGACCATGGTGGCCGCGTGGATGAGCGCGGAGACGGGGGTTGGGCCCGCCATCGCGTCAGGGAGCCAGACATAGAGCGGAATCTGAGCGCTCTTTCCCGTGCATCCGAGGAAGAGCATGAGGCCGACGGCCGTGGCGCCGGTGATCATGAGGGGATTCTTGGGCTGGAGGAAGCTCAAGAAGCCCTGGAACTGGCCGCCGCCGATGGGCCAGAGATGAACCTGCATTTGGTCGGCTTGGCTCACGAGCGAGCCCGAGCCAGCCTCGATGCCGTTCCAGTCGAGCGCGCCGGTGTACTGCACGAGAAGGAACATCGCGCAGAGGAGGCCGAAGTCACCGATGCGGTTGGCGATGAACGCCTTTTTTCCAGCGGTGGCGTTCGCGCCGTTCTCGTACCAGAAGCCGATGAGGAGGTAGCTGCAGAGACCGACGCCTTCCCAGCCTACGAACAGGACCGGAAGGTTGTCGCCCAGTACAAGCACCAACATCGAGAACACGAAGAGGTTCAGGTACGCGAAGAAGCGCCAGTACCCCTTGTCCTTCTCCATGTACGAAGTGGCATAGAGGTGGATCAAAAATCCGACGCCGGTGATGACCAGCATCATGACGCCGGAGAGGGCATCGACGCTGAATTTGAGCTCGATGGGCACCGACGTTTCACGCGCACCGGTCGTGCGCATCCATTGCCAAGCAAGCCACGAGAGCTTCACGTGCTGCCCGGGGTTGTGCGACGCCTCTCGGTCGAGGACGAGGAACGTCACCACCGCGGCCGCGAACGAGATGCCCATCGCCGAGAGGGCCATCGTCTTGACGGCTTGCTTGCCGAGGCGCTGGCCCCAGAGCCCGTTCACGATGGCGCCGAGCAAGGGCATACCCAGGATGAGCGCCAGCAGAGCGAAGTCGCCTGTTGGGAAGAGCGTGGTCAGAAACTTGAGCATCGGACGAGGTGTCCTTCGTGGAAGATACTGAAAAGGTTCGGTATTTTGGGCGAGAGAAGCAGCGAGCTTTCCCGCGGAGTCAGTTCTTCAGCAAGTCGGCCTCGTCGGTGCGGACCGAGCGCCGTAGGCGGAAGATCGAGATGACGATGGCGAGCCCGACGGCGACCTCGGCGGCTTCCGCCGCGATGAGGAAGAACGCAAAGAGCTGACCGGTGTGCGCTTTCGGCATCGCGCGATTGAACGCCACGAGGGCGAGGTTCACCGCGTTCAACATGACCTCGATGCTCATCAAGGTGACGATGACGTTGCGGCGGAAGAGAAACCCGATGCCACCAATCGTGAAGAGGATGGCCGAGAGCAAAACGTAGCTGTTCGTGGTGATCACGAGGCGATCTCCTTGGCGGTGGGCTTCTTGGCGCTCGCGGGCGACGGGGCGCTGGAATCGGACTGCTTTCCGCGAGCCACGGCGATCGCGCCGATGATGGCCACCATGAGGAGGGCGCTCGAGAGCTCGAAGGGAACGAGCCCCTGCGTGAAGAGCACCCGACCCAGGGTATCGATCCCACCGAAGTCGCTGGGAGGAGCGGGCGGGGCCGTGCCGACGTTCGGAGCGGCATCGGCCGCGGCAGCGAGCCCTGCGCGCACCAAAAGGACCATTCCCGCGATGCCCGCGAGGCCAAAAACGCCTGCTCCAACCGCCCGGCTCACCAAACCGCGTCGGTCCGAGGGGGTGCTCGATTCCGGTCCGATGAGCATGATGACGAAGAGGAACAGAACCACGATCGCGCCGGCGTAGACGATGAGCTGAATCGCCGCGAGAAACTGCGCATGAAGAGCGAGGAAGAGCCCCGCGATGTTCAGGATCATGAGCAAGAGGCCCATGGCGCCCCGAA
>JAYUKI010000751.1:0-12427 GCA_043764595.1 Myxococcales bacterium
AAACTCGGCACCTTGGGCGCGGGATCGCACGAAGCCACCGTGAGCATCAGTGCAAAAGAGCCGGTAGACAAAGCTCGGCGACGAGCGCTCATCGGGTTCCCTTCAGCGTGGCGATGGCATCGGCATAGCTTGGTTTCGAGAACACCGCGTTCCCCGCGACGAGCACGTTGGCTCCGGCGTCGACGACACGCTTTGCATTCTCGGCGTTCACGCCGCCGTCCACTTGAAGGTCGATGGCGAGGCCACGCTCGTCGATCCACTTTCGGATCTTGCCAATCTTCGGGAGCACGGCCTCGATGAAGCTCTGTCCGCCGAAGCCGGGGTTCACGCTCATCACGAGGACCAAATCGGTCACGTCGAGGACGTATTTCAAGGTCTCTTCGTCGGTGGCGGGATTGAGCACCACGCCGGCGCGTTTTCCGAGCGAGCGAATGTGCGCGAGCGTTCGATGCAGGTGTATCGAAGCCTCGACGTGCACCGAGATGACGTCGGCGCCGGCTTTCGCGAAGTCCTCCACGTAGCGCTCGGGCTCGACGATCATGAGGTGGCAGTCGAGCGGGAGCTTGGTCACCTTGCGGAGGGCCGCGACCACGGGCGGCCCAAAGGTGATGTTCGGAACGAACCGGCCATCCATCACGTCCACGTGGACCCAGTCCGCGCCGGCGGCCTCGAGGGCGCGCACCTCGTCCCCGAGGCGGGCAAAATCGGCCGAAAGGATGGACGGGGCAATCTTCACGGGGCGCGTGCTCATCGAGGCTCTCGTTCGCAGTCTGGGGGCGTCCCGTCAAGCCCGCTGAGACGCCTTTCATGCGTCGGGGTGCAAACGCTGCGCTGCGCAGCGCCGCGTCACGTGCACGCGAAACCTGAAGGTCGCGATGGGCGTCACTCGGGCTTGCGTCTTGTGGGGGATCGGTGAAACCCTGCGAGGGATGGACACGCGCGAGATAACGAAGGAAGATTTCGACGAAATCGTCGAGGTGATCGACCGATGGTGGGACGGCCCGATCAACACCTTCGCGCACCCCATCTTCTTCTACGAGCTCGGCGACAAAGCCCTCATCGTCGAGTCCGACGGTCTCATGATTGGGTTTTTGCTCGGCTTCATCGCCCACCACCCTGTAAAAACCGGCTACGTGCACCTCGTGGGCATTCATCCCGAGCACCGCCGTCGCGGCGTCGGCCGACTTCTTTATTCGCACTTCACCGAGCGGTGCAAAGCCGCAGAGTGCGTGCGCATGAAGGCCATCACCACTCTCGGAAACGAAGGCTCGCAAAGGTTTCACCTCGCGGTCGGCTGGACCGTCGAAGAGGTGGAAAACTACGCCGGCCGCAACCGCAAGCGCCTCGTCTTCACCAAAGACCTCGTCCCCACGGCCTGAAATCCCTTCACGAAAGGCCAAAGCCCAAATGTCCGACCGCAACTCCTCCATGCGCATCCAAGCGGCGGCCCGCGCGGATGCTCCCGTCACTCCGGCCCAGCTTCGCGAAAGTGCTCTCTTCGGCGCCCTTCCAGACGACATCCTCGAGCACCTGTGCTCGACGCTGAAGGCTCACCGGGCCGCCGTTGGAGAGGCCATTTTTCACGAGGGCGATCCGGGACGCGAGCTCTTCGTGGTTCTCGAAGGCGAGATGGAAGTGACCAAAAAGAGCCGCCGCGGACGCGAGACGCGCGTGGCCATTTTTGGCCCGAACGACGCCTTCGGCGAGATGTCGATCATCGACATGCAGCCGCGCTCCGCGACCGTGCGTGCGCTCAGCCCTGCGCGGCTCTTGCGGGTCACCTCGGAGGACATGGACAGCCTTTACCGCCACGATCTCAAGGCCTACGCGCTCATCGTGCTGAACATCGCACGTGAAATGTCGCGCCGGCTTCGTGTGACCGACGGCCTGCTGGCCGACTTCACGTCGAACCTGCTCGAGGAGTACATCGTCTCGAAGCCGGCCTCGCCAAAAACCTAAGACGCGTTCACGTTCGCGTTCCCTCTTCCCTCTGCGAGCGCGCGCTCTCGCAACCGCGTCGCGGAGGGATCTTCCGTTTCGAAGCCGGTCAGCCGCCGTCGTCCGACGCGTCCGTCGAGGTGGTCGCGTCCCCGCCACCATCCACCGTGGCGTCCACGCGCCCGGCGTCGGTGGACTGGCCGCCATCCTGCTGCGGGGTGGGTGGGGGAGCTGCGTCCTTCGCGAACGAGCCGCTGTCCGCGGTAGAGCCCCCTGCGTTCGGAGTGGTGGGCTCGGCGCTCACGCGATCGTCGTCCAACGGCGGGAGCGGCTGCGGGTTGAGACTGCACGCTCCCCCAACAAGGCCAACAAGGCCTACGGCGGCCACCAGTGCGAGCGAGGTGTGGAGTTTGTTTGGTCCAGGCATCGTTTGGCCCACGGAGACAGTGTAGCTCCCGACGGACTCGAGAGCATGCTCTTCGAAGCACGTCGCGTTCCATAGAGAAAACCCGCTCGGCTGGGCTTGCAAGGCGCCCACCGCATGACTTGACACACTCGTACGGCACACTGTGGCTCAATCATGTCCGCGAAAGTTTGCTAGGGTTTGGACCAATGACTGCCCCCGCAGTGCGCGTCGACTCGGTGACCAAGCGCGTTCGCGATGGCGAAGAGCGTCGGCTCGTCTTGGCGAATGTGTCCTTCGAGGTCGCGCGGGGCGAGCTTGTGGTGCTGCGTGGGCCAAGCGGCAGTGGCAAGACCACGCTGCTCGCGATCGTGGGCGGAATGCTCTCTCCCACGAGTGGCGAGGTCTTTCTCGACGGGGAGGCCACGTCGCGTCTGCGTGAAGCGCACCGGGCCGACGTGCGGCGCAAAAAGGTCGGCTTCGTCTTCCAGGATCTGCAGCTCCTCGACGCGATGAGCGCGCTCGACAACGTGCTTCTGCCGCGCGTCCCGGAAGGCATCGGGCGCGAGCACGAGGCGCGCGCGCACGCCCTCCTCGCGCGTTTCGGAGTGGAAAAACACGCCCACACGAAGGTTCGTGCCCTGTCCGGCGGGGAGCGCCAACGGGTCGCGCTCGCTCGCGCCCTGCTCTTCGATCCGCCCCTCGTGGTGATGGACGAGCCCACGGCCCACCTCGACGACGAGCGCACCAAGGCCCTCGCCACGGAGCTCGCGAACATCACGAGCGAAGGACGCGCCGTACTCGTCGCGAGCCACGACGCGCGCATCGTCGCCCATGGAAACGTCACACGCGTGATCACGCTGCGCGACGGCGCGATCGTCCCCGAGACGCTCGACGCCAAGAACGAGCCGGCGCGCGAGAGCGAGAACGAGAACGAGAACGAGAACGAGAACGAGAACGAGAACGAGGCCGAGCCCCTCGTCGCGAGCCAAACGCCATGAGAAACATGCTCGAACCGTGGGTCGCGCTCAGGCTCGTCGCTGGCCTCGTGTCCACGTTC
Source organism: Myxococcales bacterium (assembly GCA_043764595.1). GTDB lineage: Bacteria > Myxococcota_A > Polyangia > Polyangiales > Polyangiaceae > JAAFHV01. The sequence goes on from JAYUKI010000751.1 coordinate 3,402, forward strand.
CTCCTTTTACGTGCATCCTACACAGGCGCTGAGGTCCTCCGGCATTTTCGCCTCTCCCGTGCCACCGAAGGACAGCTCTTGCTCGAGCGTCGGCTCGATCTTGCGGCCACGTTCGTGCGCATTGGCTCGGCGGTCCAAATCGCGTGTGTCGCGTTCACGGCGCTGGCGGCCGAGCGTCTCAGTCACGGCATTCGCGGGGCCATGTGTGGTTATGGCGTCTTTCAAGCGAGCGACTGGGGTTTCCGATCGCTCGTCGCCGACGTTTCCCTCGGGCTCTTGGCGGGCCTTCTTTCGCAGCTCTTTGCGTTCGATGCGCGCGTCAAATCGTTCGATCTCGCCAAGCCTCTCGCCGTGGCGATGGTGGCCATGGGTCCGCTCGCCGTCGGAAGCTTCGCCCTCTCGGTGAAGTTTTTCACCGATCTGGATCTCACGGTGGTCGCCTCGTGTTGCTCGGTCACGCTCGACGCGGGCGCCGGAGTGGAGGACGCCCACGCCTTCGGACCACGCATCCCAACCACGATTGCGGCCCTGGTCGCCGTGGGGGCTGCGCTCGTCGTGGGTGCGCTCGCCGCGCGAAAGCCCGAGCGTCCGCGCGTGGTCCTCGCCGGCGCATTGTCGCTCGCGGCGTTCCCCTTCGCCGTGGCCGCGGTGATGCTCGAGGTCGCCCCTCACGCGTTCGAGGTGCCCCAGCACGTGTGCCCGTTTTGCCTGTTGAAGGCCGACGTACTCGGCCTTGGGTATCCGCTCTTTGGCGCGATGTTCCTTGCCACCATTTGGGGCGGGGGCGCGGCGCTCGGCAGCCTCTTCGCGAAGGCGGGTCCAGCGCGCGAGGCGTTCGGTCCGTTCGCCAAGAAAAACCTCGCGCGCTCCGGGCTCGCATGGGGCGTCGTGCTAGTGCTCGCGGCGGCGCCGGTCTTGCGCTACGCGGTGGTGTCGAGCTTCACGCCGCTTTTCCCGTAGGCCCATCCCAATCGTTCGCATGCAAAAGATCCTCCCCCGCCGCGCCTTTTTCGCCCTTCCACTCGTGCTCGGCACGTTGAGCGCCTGCAAAAAGGACCCAAGCGCAGCGCCTTCTTCGGCCACCACCGGCCGCTGTTCGAACTGCGGAATGAAGCTCACGGCCGACAACCCGTGGCTCGCCGAGCTCGTCGCGGACGACGGCACCAAGCTCACCTTCGACACCCCGCGCTGCGCGCTCACGGCGAGCCTCGCAGGCAAGAAGGGCAAGCTGCGCGTGCAGGACTATTACGATCGAAAGTGGCGCGACGCCGCCGAGGTTCGCTTCGTGACGGGCAGCTCGGTGCTCGGCCCGATGGGCCCCGATCTCGTCCCGGTCGACGTCGCCCGCGCGCCGAAGTTCGTCCAAGATCATCAGGGCGAGAAGGCTCTGAAGCTCGAAGAAATCAGCAAAGCCGTGATCGAAGACTTGAAGTAGCGCATGGACGAAAAAGCCTCGAAGCGTCTGCCTCCCCGTCTCCGTCGCATCCTCGAGCTCGTCTACGCGATCGAAGGCGTGGGCGAGGCGCGCGTGTGGGAGTGGGACAAAGGCGTGGCCGTCGGAGTCAGGCCAACCGCCACCACCTCGGCCAGCGATTTGCTCAAGCGCATCGAGTCGCAAGTCGTGGTCATTCGCGAGCCCGGAGAAACCTGGAGCTTCGGCGTTTTGGACGACTAGAACGCTGTCGAGGAACGGACCGCGGCAAGCGACGGCTTCGTGCCATGCAACGCGCGACAAATGAGCCTATGGGCCCAGGCTCTTGCCATCCTCGAAGGAAACGAGCGCGGACCAGTCGGAGTCATGCCCCCCCTCCGCGTAGAGCGGCACAAGGCATTCCAGAATCCGAACGAGCTCTTCGACACGGTCGCTTTGGGAGGCAACACATCGGCACCACGGCCACAGGATCGTTGGCCCGAGGTTCTCGTGAGTGTGACGATTTCCCCCAAAGGAACGCAGCCGACTCTTTGCGGTTCCCGTCGTGGGCGGCCCGAACAGGCCCGTCGCATGCGACGTCGGAAACATCCGTCCATCGTTCGTCGACGCCACGTTCGCTTACTTCCTCGATGCAAAAACCTCGGGTACCAAGGCTCCCAAGAAAGCGCCTCTATCGCACACGCTTCTCACGTTGAGGGGGTACGAATACCGGAGCGCGGAGCAGAGTCCGGACCGGTCTTCTCCTGCGCCAGCTCTCGAACTGCGCGGGCGACGGTGGTGGCCTGCCCGATCGAGCTCGCGTCGGCGAACAAGTGAGGATGACTCGACATCAAGCCTCGCAGATCGACTTGCACGGTCTCCGTGTCGACATCGTCGGTTTCGTCGGCGGCATTGGGCGAAGACGGGGGCGGGGCGTTGGAAGCGGTTGCGATGGCCATCATGGGAGCTCCTGGCGGTCCGTGAAGGAGCGCGGACCCTGTTAGAGCAACATGTGTGCCCGTGTAGGCAACCTTAAATCCTGCGCTTTCCTGAGCCAAGGAGACGATGGCCACGCGAGCTGCCGAGGCCCATTCCGGTCCCGGACCGGATCGCGGCGGGGCCAAACGAGGTGACGTGATCGAAAGGCGCATCTCTCGATTGCGCGTTGGGGCCCCATCGGTACGGTAAGGGATCCGTTTTCGTCCTGTTCTGCCCACCCGAGGAGCCTCCTTGACCTACTCCCGAGCGATCGTGTCCGTCCCGGTGCTGCTTCTCGCCGCTTTGGCGTTCGGAGGCTGCGGCACGGACCCGACGGGCGACGAGCCGCCGCCCCCGGTCGTCGAAGCAGGTGCACGCGACACGGGCGCCCCGGATGCGGCCACGAAGTGCGGAAAAGACTCCCCCATCAAGTGCGCGGTCGGCGCAGTGTGCGGCGTGGCGGCGGACTGCGAGACGTCGAACTGCGTGGATGGGAAATGCGATCCCAGCTCGTGCACGAACCGCCAGCAAGACGGCAAAGAGACCGGCGTCGATTGCGGCGGCACGTGCCCACTCAAGTGCGACGGCGATCCGTGCGCCAAGAACGAAGACTGCCAAAGCACGACCTGCAAACCGGACAAAACGTGCGCCCCTCCGGGCTCGAAGACCTGCGGAGTAGGACTTCCGAACCCGTGCGAAAATGGGGACGTTTGCCTCCAGGATCGGGACTGCAAAACGGACTATTGCCGAGCCTTGGCGTGTGCAGATGCGCCTGCCACCGTGCATCAAGACGGACGCCGAAACGGCGGTGAAACGGGAATTGACTGCGGCGGCTCGGCAGCGCCGGCCAAGCTGTGTGGCGCAGGACAAAAGTGCCTCGGCTCGAGCGACTGCCAGTCCACCTGCACCACTGGTTTTTGCGACGCGCCGAGCGCCACGGACGGCAAGAAGAACAACGGCGAAACGGACATCGACTGCGGCGGCCCAAATGCCCCAAAATGCCTCCTCACGAAGGCATGCCTCACGAACAACGATTGCCAAGCTCGTGCATGCACCGCATTGGTTTGTGTCGAGCCCACGGCGGACGACGGCATCAAGAACGGCGCCGAGACCGACACGGACTGCGGCGGCGGAACGGTCACCGAAGGGGCGTTTACCTATACGGCCCCGCGCTGCCGCGACGATCGAACGTGTGCAGCCGATGGCGACTGCCTGAGCACCGCGTGCTCCCCTGCCCTCAAGTGCGTCGCACGCTCGTGCGACACGGCCGAATCCGCGGGCATCGTGACCTGCGGCGCGAAGGAAGTCGGCGATCCTGCCGCTTCCCACGAGTCGTGCTGCCGCTCGTTGACCTTGCCCACCCGAACGAACCGACGTCTCGACAAATACGAGATTACGGCCGGCCGAATGCGTTCGTTCGTCACGTCCACCGGACCGAACATTCGTTCGTGGGTCGCAAGCTACATCGCGGCCAACCCGGGCTCCCAGCTCGGCCAACTGGTCACGCTCGCGCCGGTGGTCGGCAATTTGTATCCCGCGTCGAAGAGCGGTCCGTTGAACCTCGTCGCGCACCTCGGCGCGATCGACATCGACAACTACAACGGCATTCGTGGCTGTTACAACGGCTACGATCCGGCCAATGCGGGAATAGGCTCGAGTGGCCATTCCACCTATTGGCAGCCCGACGCCGACATCGCCCAATACGGGCTTCCCCCGCGCTCCAACCCGCGGAGCTTGCTCGACACGAAGCCGCTCACCTGCGTGCCGTCGATCATGCTCGCGGCCTTCTGCGCGTGGGATGGCGGCGAGCTCGCACGGCTCGCCGACTTCCAAGACGCTTGGGGCCCCTACGCCCAGCCCATGGGCCCCACGGATCCGGGCCGCCCCAACTACAACTGGTGCAACGGCCGACTAGGCACGGGCAGCTGGCAGTGCCAAGACACATCCTTGGGCAACATGGGGATCTTCTACGAATTCCCGTCGAACACCAACACGCTGCGTGACTTGAGCCCGTGGATTGCCTCGCCCGGCCGGTTCCAAACCGACGCGACGTACCTGAAGTCGGGTGGAGAGTCCTGGTACGATCTCTTCGCGAACCTCGGCGAGTACACGGGCGACTTCTCGAGCCCCGCGTACGACTTCTGCGACTTTTCGACCGCACCGGCCGCCGGCGCACCAACCTGCACGCGCAGCAACAAACCGGCCGGAAGCGTCGGGACGCTCTACACGGGCATTCCAATCTCCGGAGTCATCGGGCGCTCTTGGGAAGGCCACAACTACGGCCGCGGCACCCTGAGCGGATTTCAGATCATGTTCCAGTACGGAAAATTTGGCGGCCGTTGTGTACGCCCGGCTCAGTAACCCCAAGGCCGCCCAATCACTTCCGGACGAATGCGGGTTTCGCTTTGAACGCGAGGGCCGCAGAGACCAACGTGCAGGTGCCCTCTTCGGTTCTTCCCAGATCGGCGGCGGCTCGCCCGATGAGCTTGATTTGAGGGATGAGTCGGCCGACTCCCGCTCCGTCCTTTACGCCCTCGGCAATTTCTTCGATCGACACGCCACCGCCCAAGACTCCTTCGGCGTTCCCGTCTTCGTCCAACGTGAACCGCACCAGAGCGTCACGTAGGTAAATGGTGAACGCCACGTCGAAGATGGCTATCGGGATGCGCAGCGGAAAAGGCCCTATGGTGAAGGTGCCTTTGGTGATTTTGCCTCCTTGGGCCGGGCTCAGCGTCTGGCCCTGCTTGCGAAGATCGAAGGTCTGAAAGGCTTCGACCACCCCGTCCGTGCCCAGGGAAGGTTTTCCGTCGAGGAGCTTCACTTCCATGTCGACGCACGAATCTTCGCGGGTGTCGTTCACGTTGGCGAGATCGAACGCGATGAGCAGGCGGCCGTCGTTGATGGCCCCCTGGATGATCCCGTCGATGGCATTGCCGACGATCTTTTCGACGTCCGGGATCAAGAGGGCGAGCTGATTGTCGATTCCGGGGGTGCCATCGGGACCCATCAAGTCGGGCTTGCCGCAGCTGGCTTGGTCGTCCGTTGGGCTAACTCGCCGATCGAGATCGAAGCCTGGAACGACGCCTTTCGGGCTCTCGCGGGTGAACCCTAGCGCCGTGATCACGTACGCTTGCGAAGGACCGGGCTGGCACGAGGGCTCCACGTCGGCGGCTGTCGAGCAGCCGGGGATGAACGCGAGGCCGACGGCGCAAAGGCCGAGACCCAAAAGCGCATTCCTGATCACTCGCGGGAGTCGATGTTCGACCGGATGGGTGCTCACGCTAGACCTCGATGGGAGAAAAGCCGGTCGTCACTTTGCCCTCGGCGGCGCCGAAGGAATCCAAATTGAGCCCCATGGCCCTCGCGAGCGAGAGGGCCACTTTGCTCGTGTTGTCGCCGGCGGTTCGGTGGTGTTGCCCGGTCTTCAGGGCGCCGTTGCACGAGCCCGCGAGCACGATGGGGTAGTCGTCGAGCGTGTGCTGTCTGCCGTAGTTGCAGTCGGTCGTGGCCAAGATTCCACAATGGTCGAGCAGCGTTCCGTCCCCCTCGGGAATGGCGTCGAACGCCTTGAGCAGGTACGCGAGCTCCGCCATGATTTGGGTGAGGATTTTGGCCACTTCCGGCTGTGCTCCAGGCTCGTCGTGGGTGAGCTGGTGGTGACCGGAGGACGCCTCCGGGAAGAGGGTGTTGTTCACCGGGTGGGAAAACCAGAGGCTGAAGACGCGCGTCTGATCGCACGCGAGCGCCATGGCGAGAATGTCCACCATGGCGCGCGAGATCTCCGACATGGGAATGCGTCCGGCCACACTCGGGAATTCCCCTTTGGGAGCCGGAGGAACGTTGCAGGCTGCAAGGTTCGGGGGCGATTCTTGGAGCTTCTTGATGCGAAGCTCGAGGGCGCGCACGCCGTCGAGGTGGCGCTCGAGGCGGACTTTGTCGGTCGCGCCGAGGTTCGACTGCAAGCGCTTCGTGTCTTCGGTCACCGCGTCGAGCACACTCTTTCGGAGCGAGAGCGTGGGGCTCGGGGCCGCGTTGCTGCCGGGCTTCACGAACTCGGGCCCGAACACCCTTTGGAAAAGAGCTGCGGGCGAGCTCTCCGCCGGATTCGGGCTGTTCAGTCCATTGTGGGAGAGCCCGGTGGTGCCCGGCTGGACGGCCACTTCGAGCGAACGAAAACGGGAATCCTCGCCGACCACGTTGGCGATCACCTGATCGAGGGTGGGCGCGGCAAAGGCGCCCGGATCACTCTTCGAGCCGGGGGAGCCCGTGAGAAAACCGACCGGCCCGGACAGGTGCGGGACGGCATTGACGATAGGCACTTTCATTCCGCTCACGACCGAGATCTTGGCCTGATGAGGCGCGAGCACCGACAGCGTCGGGGATAGCGCGTAAGAAGCTCCGGTTCCCTTCGGGACCCAGAGATCCGGGAGAACGCCGTTTCCCCAAAAGAACATTCCGAAGCGCTTCGGGAGGGCGTCCGGGGCCGCGAACGCCGAACGTTCGGTGCCGAATATCTCCAAAAACGGCAGTCCGAGCGTGACCAAGCCTCCGGCGAGGATGCCTCTCAGAACCGTGCGTCGATCGAGTCTTTTGCGCATGTCGGTCTCGTGTCTCGTGATCGAAAAACAGAGAAAAATGGGCTCAGTGCGCGACGAACGCGCGGAAGGCGGGGCTTTGGGCGACCGTGGCCATGAGGACCTTCATCCGGTATCCGCTCGCCACGAAGCGTTCGTTCAGCGCGTCGGTCGTCGGAACCAAGCTCGGTGTGGGCAAGGAGCCCGTCGCATACAGGAAGACCTTCCTCGTGATGCACGAGGGGAACACGGGACTGTCGTGGATGGCCTGCGCGAGCGAAGAAGCGTCGCTGAACGGCGCCCCATCGAGCTCTCCGCTCGCATCGATCGTCACGCCATTTTCCTTCGTGCGAAATCGCCCGATCCCGTCGAACTGCTCGAGACCGAGCCCAATGGGGTCCATGGCCGAATGGCACGCCGCACAGCTCGGATCGGCAAAGTGGATCTTCACGCGCTCACGAAGCGTTTTCGAGGTCTCGGTGGGCTCGGGGAGGGCCGTATTTAGGTTCACGGGCGGGGGGAGAATGGGCGTGCAGAGAAGCTTTTCACGCACGAATTTGCCGCGAAGCGTGGCCGACGTGGACGTGGGATGCGAGTAGAGCGCCAAGAACGAGACCTGACCCAAGAGACCGCGCCGTCCGCCCTTTTCCGGAAGCTCCACGGGGGCGAACCCGGTGGCCGATGGGGCCGCCACTTGGTACATCGACGCGAGCTTCGGCGTCACGAAGGTGCGGCGTGTGGTCATGATCTCGCGAATGTCGGTGTCGCGATCGAAGGCCAGATCCTCGAACCCTCGAAGCGTTTCTTCGCGCGCCATCGGACCGAGATCGGCCGTGTACGTGGTGAAGAGCTTGGTGTCCTTCTGGAGCAAGTCGAGATCGGCGAGACGCAGCCACTCGCGCACGAAGTTCCGCAAACCTTCGCGCGCCTTGGGCGAAGCGAGCATCCGCGTCACTTCTTTTTCGACCCCTTCGTAGGACGAGAGCTTTCCCGATTTGGCCGCCTCGAGCAGCGCGGTGTCCGGAGTGCTGTTCCACAAGAAGAAGGAGAGACGGCTCGCGAACTCGTAAGAAGAAAATCGGAGCTGGCCGGGGCGCTCCGGATCCGGCTCGCCGACCACGGGCCGATACAAGAACTGCGTGGACTGCAGCATGGCCGAAATGCCGTAAAACGCGCCCTTCTCGAACGAGCCGAGGGCTTTTCCGGCGGACGTGACGATGCCCATGAGCTTCAGGAGCTCGGGCTCGGACAGGGGTCTTCGATAGACGCGTTCGCCCAACGACGAAACGAAGCTACGCGCGCACGCCACGTCCTCGGGCGAGCTGGGCGAGCAGGCAAGCACACGCCCGAGGAGCTTCGGATCGCCGCTCACCTGCTTGGCAATGGCTTGGGCCGCAGCCTCGTACTGCTCGATTCCGCGGGCCGACACGGTGCTTCCCGTGGATCCGACCGATTCGAATCCTTCCGCGGCCACGTCGGGCTCGAGGGCGGGCGGAACGACGGTGTCGGGTCCGAAAATGTCGTGGATCGACGCCGTGTATTGCGACTTCGTGAGCCTTTGTGCGCCCACCGGAAACGCATTGGCCGGGCCGGCCGGCCCGGTGGCGAGCGGTGTGGGTGCGGGCGCCACGCCTTCGCTCTTGCAGCCGGAGAGCGCTGCGGAGCCCGCGGACGCCAAACCGAGAACGAGGGCGAACGCGAGTGAGGTGCTGTTCCGTAGTGGCCTATCGAAAGACACGAGCGCTCCTGGGTCAGGGGCCAGAGGGTGGAGTGACTGGACCTTTGTGTTTGAATCGGATTCGCGCGGAGAGGGAGCGTTCGCCCGTCACGATCGCGGTCGTGGACGCGCTGGCATCGCCGAGCACGTGCCTGCGTCCGAACGCGAGCATCCACGTGCTGACGAGGCCCCAACCGAGCTTTTCGTCGAAGTCTTTGCATCCGCCGAGCGCGAAGAGCTCGTGGCAACCGCCTTCGAGCTCGAGCCACGTGAGGTCGAGGTCGGTCACGCGGTCGAAAATGGGTCCTGCGCTCACGTCGAGACTGCCACTCATCGCGAGCATGGG
>JAYUKI010000752.1:0-3532 GCA_043764595.1 Myxococcales bacterium
CGCGCGGAGGCGGAGCAGGCGATCGAGAACGTCTTCGTCTCGACCTACTTCGATATCGTTCGACACCTGCCGATCAACGCGTTCGGCTTCGTCCTCTACCTCGGGCTGATCGCTCTCGGCGTGGGGCTGGCGGCGTGGGGCGCGAAGCACGTCGGCGAGTCGACTGGCTACGTGGTGCCGGTGGTCATCGGGGTGGCATTTACCCTTTATCGCACCTACGCGCTGATTCCGCATTTGAGGGCCACCGTGGTCTCGGCGTTCGGCGCACGAGGCCGGGGGCGGGTCGTTCGCAGCGCGGTCATTCGCGAGCAGCGGGAGCGCGACGAGTTCTTCATCGTCGTCGTCTTCGAGGTCACGCCCGACGACGGGAGCGCGGTGTTCGTCGACCAAGAGACTCTCTTCTCCGGATCGAGCTCGCTCGCGAAGCTGGTCCCGAACAACGTCGTTCCGGTGCGTTTCAACGGCGCGCGGAGCCACGTGTATCCCATCAGGCCCGTGACCGTGATCGGTTGACCACGCGCCAGTCTGCATCGCACACCGTGCGGCTCGCCGCGCTCTTCCGCGTTCAAGACGAGGTGCGCTTTGCACAGCGTGATGCGCTCTTCGTTCGTGGGGAGGGCGATCGTCTTGCCTTCGCGGAGGCGCGCGTACGCTTCGCGGAACACCCACGGGTGCTCGATCGCGCGGCGACCGACCATGACCCCGGCGCATCCCGTCGCGAGGCGAGGCAGTGCCCGCGCCTCTTCCAGATCGGCACCGTGCTCGAGAACGGTGCCCCGCTCTGGTCCAAAAAGCGGCCTGCGCGCATGGGTGCCGCAGGCGTTCGGCGCCGCGCACGAAGCCGTCTTTCGCGTCGAGCCGAACGAGGATGCGGAGCAGCCGCGGATTGCCCATCCCGGTGACGGGCCGGAGACGTAGCCATCCGTTCGAGCAGCTCGTAGAGTTGGTCACGCGCGCGCCGGTTTCCGTGTGCGGCGAAGTCCTCGATCCAGAGAGACTTCGTGTCGAAGTCCCAAGTGCCGATCGACTGCGGGATATTCGACTGGATCGCGTCGTATATCTTCGCAGCCGACACGAGCTCGGAGAGGGAATGGGTGGCGCGTCCCTTCGGACGGGTCGGGCAGGCCGCAAGCCCACGGCAGCCAACGAGGTCAATCGGCACCGCCGAAGCGGCGGGTAAGGTGGACAAGGATGAGACTCTCCAGGATTCTCCAACGAGCGCTTCTGCCCCTCTGGGGCTTTGTCCTCTGGGCATGTGGTCGGACACATGACACGAAAACCGCGTGGCATTCTGCGCAGAGCGAGCTTGCGGCGGCGCCCGCGCACGCAAGCGTTCGGCCCGCGCCGACTGAGCTCCCGACCGGTGTCACGGTCATCGCCACCGATGAGGGAGGTGAAGGCGACCCGTCACGCACTCTTGGCGCGCTGCGTGCCTCCGTCGCTGGTGCTTCGATCGTCGGGTTAGGGGAGAGCATTCATACCTCGGACGGCTTCCACCGGGCACGCCTCGCGATCACCAAGGATCTCATCGAGCATGGCGGCTTTCGCTTGGTGGCGCTGGAAACACCCAGGCTGCAGGCAGAAGTGGTGAGCCGCTACGTAGCCACATGTGAAGGCTCCTCCGTCGACGCGCTACGCACGGGCGTGTTTCAAGTCTTCGCCAGTACGAGTTTACAGAAGCTCATCGAGTGGATGTGTGCTTGGAACAAGGCTCGGCCGACAGATCGAGTCCACTTCGTGGGCTTTGACAATCAAGAGCCTTTCTCGAATTTCAGGGTACTTCAGACCGAACTGACACGCATGTTTCCGCGTGACGCTCCCGCGATGCTCCCTTCGCTCGAATCGTGCCATGGGGTTCACGATCGCCGCGAGCCGCTCGAGCGCGCGCCCTTCGACCCCAAACCGTACAGACAATGCCTAAATGCGATCCAAGCCATCGAAGCGAAGCTCCCTGCGGGCGCGGTCCGGGCGGATACTTCAGCCGCGCAGCTGGCTCTCCTTGGGTTGCGCTCGTGGCAGGGACAGCGCTTCCATCGCACCTCCCCGCAGGGCAACCACGCCGCCGGCGTCGAGGCGCGCGATGAGGCGATGGCTCAGACCGCGTTGGCGTTGCGTGGGCTCCACGCCAACGCTCCCATGGTGATATGGGCGCACAACTTTCACATTCGCCATGCGCACGAGAAACTTCCTTCGGCGCGATACCACGCGGGCGCGCGGAACATGGGGAGTTATCTCCGGGAAGCGTTGGGAAGCGGGTATCAGGGCATTGGTTTTGTTGCTTACCGGGTCGAGACCGACTGGCGAGCGGCTCCGATGGCGCCAAGCGAAGCGACGCGAGACGGAGACATCGAACGACTTCTCCACCAGTCTTCTCGCCCTGCGCTATTCGTCGATCTGATGCTGGCAAGGGTTCTACTGTCGCCGGAAACCCGCTATGAGGTTGGTCAGCCAGAGCGGGAGTCGATGAATCCTGCTGAGCAGTACCGGGGTCTCGTGTATCTCGAGCACTCTCCGCCCATGCAATATGCCATTCAACGCCGAGACGCTGCGCCCGGTTCGGTACCTTAGAACTACTGGAGAGTAGGTGAATCAAGACACTTTTCACCGGTGTCGGCTGGGCTCCCGTCTGCGACATTTTTTTGCTGCATCGATTGCCTTTGGGACGGCCGTCTTTGCCTGCCACCGAACGCCCATGCCCGATGCGACGGCCACTTCGTTCACCGTTGCCGACGCCAGCCCGGCGCCAGACGGGGCGTTGGTCGATACGGGCGCTGACGCGAACAACGTAGGGGCTGTGGCCTCCATGAAGCATCCGAAAGACGGTGAAGCCACGTATGCGTTGATCCCGCGCGAAGGGTCGCGCTGTGAGCCACTCACCGATGCTGAGCGCGAGTCCTGGCGGAAGGATGCTGAGCGCTACGTTCGCGAGCGCCTAAAAATGAGCGCCACCTGCGAGATACCTACGAGCCCAAAGCAACTTACCGAACGTCGGAGCTTCTTGGCGCCGGATTCTTCGGCGACCGATGCACCGTGTCGCCTTGTTCCAGCGTGTCGCGGGATGCCGTTCGCGATCCTTCAGTATGCGAAAAATTCCGACGCTTGGAGCGGGACCGGCGCAATTGTCACAAGGACCGGTTCGCCGCTCAGCGTCGCCGAGCGAAAGGGCAGCGACGACTGGAACCCCCGTTGGCTTGCGGCGGAAGATTTGGACGGAGACGGCACGGTCGACTTGATAGCCGCAGCAGAAGGCAAAGGGTGGACATGCGGCCCCGTTCCGCTATCGAAAGGGCTCTGTCCTACGCCGCACAGAGCCGGCATGGTGATTTGGAACGCGGGGAGCGAGCGCTCTTTGGTTCGGATGCTCAGAATTCCTCGCTTTTGGGAGGACGACACGGTCGTAATCTCGTGCAAGGGCCGCATGCTTTTGGGAACGTCGAGCGCGGCGGAGGAGCCGCCTTTCGTTACGTACGCGTTCTCCGGGAAGACCCCGTCGCGCACCCACGCGTGTGATGAGCTGCTCCGCGAATGAGTC
>JAYUKI010000753.1:0-3531 GCA_043764595.1 Myxococcales bacterium
CGGTTTCTTTGAAAGAGACGGTGCCCGCCGGGCTCGAGAATACGATGCCGAGGTCGGCGCAGCCCGGGAAGCTGGTCGTGCCGCCGCCCAGCAGACACAAGCGAGCGGCTTGGTTCCCGGGAACCACGACCGGATCGGTACCGTAGTTTTCTGGAGCCCGCGAAGCGTCGAGGCTAGTCAGGGCTACCGCGAGAGTACTGGTGCTCGCGCGGGCAATGCTCCGGCTCCGTCCGCTTTGGCAGTACAAAACTCGAAGGTGACCAACCGAAGAGCAGGGTCGCACTATTTTCGCCCGCGCTCCTTCTCCGAGCGGGAACGGTTTGACCCTCATCAGGATGGCGCGTCAAACCTTTGCTGGATGAGGTTGACTGCATGGGGTGGACTGGGCAGAGTCTCTTCGATGCCTTGTCGGAGGGTGCATGAATCGGAAACTTGAAAGACAAACCATCCCAGATTCGCCGTCGTCGATTCGTGCTGCACGCGATTCGTCGGGCGAGGCAGATCGGCCTGTCGCGCGCTCGGAGGTGGCGGATGCAAACCCCAGAGCATCGCAGTCCACCGAATCATCTACCGATTCGCCGACGGAAGGTGGAGTGGTCTAACGAACAAAGGGAATGTGGCTCTCTCTCGGATGCATCGCGCGCGGCTTGTCCAACTGGACTTTGGTGTCACGCCCACGCCCTCGCCCCCGCCAATCGGACATCCCCATTCGGACGCGTCTCCAATCGATTCGGGCAGAAAGGCTGTCGAGCGAGCCTGGCATCGCCGATAGGTCACCATGCCGTCGCCTACTGCCCGAGGATCGGCGGGAGATGGCACACCCATTTCGACCGGGCGCCTAACTTCGACTCGTGGCAAAAGACGAAGTGAAGGCGCCGTTGGTTCCTGATTGGACGGCCCAAACAAAAGTTTCTCGCGCACAACGTGCCATCGAGGTCGCCGACTCCTCCGGTTGGTCAAGCCTTGTTCGGACGCGCTTCGGCCGCTTCGGCGGCATCGGCTTCAGGCGTTGGACCAGGAGCACTCCGAATGAGCACACGAAGTGGGCTCGCGGACGCTGGCGTTTCGGCTACTCTCTGCGAATCATGCGCCGTCTCGCGATCTTCAGTGCATTGCTGTCTGCTACCATTTTTGCCTGCACTACCTTCGGAACCGGGGTCCAAGGCCCCGTCGGGACGGATGCGGCAGATGCCGATCGAATCAGCACCGATGCGGGAGACGCCGCACCCAGTGATGCAGCAAAGCGGCTAGGCCCCTTCTGCGCTGACGCGGGCGATGTATCTTTTTGCGATGAGTTCGACCGAGCGCAGCCACGCGGCGATTGGACCAGAACGAATCAGACGCAAGGAAGCACTCTTGTGATCCCAGCGGGCGGAGGCATCCTACAGGCGTCCGTGCCAAACAGCTCGGGGTCTGCCGATTCCCGGGGTTTCGCACGCCTCGAGAAGCGCATCCCTAGAGCCGACCTCATCACCCTGGAGCTGGACGTCGCGGTCGACACGATTCCGCTTGCTCAGACTCAGGTGCTGGCGATTCAATTTGTTGGTAGCGCCTCCATTTCCCTCGTGATCCAGGGCACCGATGCCGGGTCAATTGGCGCTTTGGTCGGACAAACCTTCGACCCCTTGGGCGCCGAAACGAGCAGCTTCTCCGACAGGCTGCCGGGCATCAAAGCCGGCATGGGTTTCCAGCGCTTCCGATTGGCCCTGGATCTCAAGAAAGGCAGGGTGAGCCTTCTCGTAGACGGTCAGCCAGTGCTGCCGGAGAAGCCGCTCGGATTGACCATTCCTGCGACCCCTCCTGAAGTGACCGCGATGGCGGGCGTCGTATACGCCGATCCAGCCACAACCTGCTTGCTTCGCGTGCGGAATGTGGTGTTCGACGTCCGAGCTTCGCCGTGATTCGTCGCCTCGAACGAAGGCTTTGGCAAAACGGTGTGGCCGTCACCCACCCATCTGGCCGCCTGGTCGAGAGCGCCTTCGGACGCGGTGTGCTGTTTGCTCGGAGTCGGGATTGAGTCGTGGTGTGTCAGGTCGCTGGGGGTTCCTGAGCTTGCGCAAATCATCATGGCGACCGTCGAGCTGAGTGCCTCCCGCCGCTTGGACGGCCGCAAGACGTCCGCGGACACCCATGGATCCGTCCGGGTCACTTTCCGCGCGGCAAAAATGGGCCATTTCCGCGTCCGATGGCCGGCAGCGATATGCTGATGCGCGGCCCATGAAGCTCTCCAGCACTAAGCCTTTGTTCTGAGGCCTTTCTCCCGAGGCTCTGCGCGACCAAATTCGTCCAAGGCTCTCCCAAAGGCACCACATTCCACGCGGGCTCTGCGCCTCCCCCTGCCCACTCGCAGGCTTTGCGTTCGCGTTGGCTCGCACGTGTCGCGGAGAAGCAAAGCCGAGAATGGGCTTTGGGGGAGGCCGACGTGGAGGAGAAAGCAAAATCGCGGGGCTCAGGCCGGCCATGGGAAAACCTGCCGGCCCCGCCGACCATGGGCTTTCTTCTCCGCGGCGGGTGGGGGCAGCCCTGCTGGCTCTCCCTCTCTCGCCTCTCCTCCTCCTTTCACGCGATGCGCCACCCGGTCTCACAAGTGGTAGAGAAGGCGCACCGTGCTCGAAGATGACGTCGACGATCCCTCGCCCTTCACGGACGAGCTGAATCCCCCGCAAGCGCATGCGGTCGCGCACACGAGCGGCCCTTTGCTCGTGTTTGCCGGGGCGGGCAGCGGAAAAACCCGCGTCATCACGTACCGCATCGCGAACCTCGTCGCTCGCCACGATGTGCCGCCGTTCCGGCTCTTGGCCGTGACCTTCACGAACAAGGCCGCCGGCGAGATGCGCCACAGGCTCGAGGGAATGCTGGGAACCGCCGCGCGGGAAGCGTGGGTCGGGACGTTCCACGCCACGTGCGCGCGCATCTTGCGACGCCATCCCGAAGGCGCGGGGCTCGGCTCGAACTTCGTCATCTACGACACGCAGGACCAGAAGTCGGTGATGACGCGCGCCCTTCGCGAGCTCGAGCTCGACGAAAAACGCTATCCCGTTCGGGCCATGCTCGGCCGCGTCCACAAGGAGAAACAAGAGGGCCGCGGTCCCCAGGACATGTCGATCGACTCGTACCTCGACGAGGCCGCCCAAAAAGCCTACGTCGCCTACGAAGCTCGAATGCGCGCGGCCAATGCCGTCGACTTCGAAGATCTGATTTGGCGGGTCGTAGGCATCTTGGAAGCCAAAGACACCGCACCCGCTGCCGTGCGCGAAGCCCGAGACACGCTCCGTCGAAGGTTCTCGCACCTCTTGGTCGACGAGTTCCAAGACACGAACGGAACGCAATACCGCTTCTTGCGCGCCCTCTCCGATCGGACTCGCAACTTGTGCGTGGTCGGAGACGACGACCAATCGATTTACCGGTGGCGTGGCGCGGACGTCCGTAACATCCGCGGCTTTCGGCGCGACTACCCGGACGCCGAGGTGGTGAAGCTCGAGCAAAACTACAGGTCCACCGGCAACATCGTTCGCGCCGCGCTCGCGGTGA
>JAYUKI010000754.1:0-1040 GCA_043764595.1 Myxococcales bacterium
GTTGGAGCAGAATGGGAAAATGGTCTGGGTGGCAGGATTCGAACCTGCGGCCTCTCGGATCCGAACCGAGCGCTCTGGAAACCAGGCTGAGCTACACCCAGAGAGTGGGTCAATCGCGGATCGAACGCGACACACGCTCCTTATCAGAGAGCGCAGGGCAACCAGCCCGTCTTGACCCGTATAGGATGCGATCGGGCATCCTCGGAAGAGTACGAAATTCGGAGTCGCTGTGGATGGGCTCGAACCATCCCGCGCAGGCTTATGAGGCCCGGCTTCCCCCTGGATCACAGCGAGAGTCGATCGACGAAGGTGAGAGAGACTTGAACGAGGATTTGAACCTCACCCGCGAGAGCCGAAGCTCGGCACGGGCCAACCGGATGGAGTCCCTCTCGGCATTCGATCGGAGCGTCGACCGGGACTTGCACCCGGATCTCCAGGCTGGCAACCCGGGATTCTACTTTTGGACCATCGACGCGATGTTGCACAACGGACGTGACGAGAGCCATTCGCGGGACTTGCACCCACCGCTTCCTCGGTACCGGCGAGGCGCCCCGCTGTCTGGGCCTGAATGGCAAAAATGGACGTGGAAGAAAGAGATTCTGCGACGAGATTCTACGAGGACGTTCGTGCTCTACCCGCTGAGCTAGGGTTCCGCGAACGGAGCCCGTGGGATTCGAACCCACGACCGCGACATTAAAAGTGTAGTCCACGTATGCATTCGCAGAGTGCCATCTCTCGGAGTCGAACCGAGTCTGCATCCTTTAGAAGAGGGCGCGCCCGCCGCGGGCGATGGCATGGAATGGGAGTGCCCATTCGGAACAAGAACGAAGAATGAAGAGTCCGGCGACGAGTTTGCGTGAAGACGTTTTCGCGCTCTACCACTGAGCTACAGTCCCATAGAGTGGAACTGGCGGGGATCGAACCCGCGGCATCGACCATATCAGGGTGTAGTCCTCACAAGCATTCGCCGGGAGCCACCTCTCGGGGTCGAACCGAGTTGGCGCCCGCTACGAGGGGGCGCTCCCTCCGAGGGAGATGGC